>JBGPIX010000175.1:0-10766 GCA_041485085.1 Candidatus Acidiferrum sp. | reverse complement strand
GGCGCTCGGCCGGGCAACATCCTTGTGCCCGTCAGCAATATTCACTCCCTCTATCACCTGGGCAATGTGCTCGACCGTGTCAAACCCGGCCGCCGCGACGTCGTCGTGCTACACGTGCGCTTGCTGCGCCGCTCCGCCTCCGGCGAATTCGAACTCGAAGCCGAACAGCTCTTCGGCAGTATCGAGCAGCAGCTCTTTTCGCAAGCGCTCGCGCTTGCGGAAAAACGCGGTAAATCCATCCGCCTCGCGGTCGTCGCGGCGAACAATCTCTCGGATGGTATCCTGCGCGCCGCCACGTCGCTGCAGTCCAGCACGATCGTGCTGGGACATTCCACTAGAGAAAGCACCGAAGAGCAGGCCCGGTTGATTGGTGAGGCATGGGAAAAGCTTGGCGACCAGAGACCGCAATTCAACCTTGAAATTCACATGCCCACTGGGGACAAGCTTTACAAGGTCCTCGGGCCTCACGCACCCAATCTGACCGCCAACGAAGTCAATCTTCTGCACTGGCTGTGGCTGCGTTTCAGCGACGCGGTAGCGCCACTGGAAATTCACCATCACGACGTCGTGCACTTCGCGCTCGAAGAAGTGAAAAAAGGGATGGACCAAGGACAAGAAGACTTCGTGGTCAGCCGTCTGCGCGAGCATCTCGAAGAAAACCAGAAGAAGAAAACTCCGAAAGCTTGAAGGAAAACGGTTCTTAGTTGTTAGTTACGAGTTTTTAGTAATTGCTCGCGTATGTGGTGTCTTCTATCTCGGCCGCAGTTCTCCTTACTAACAACCAAGAACTAAGAAACAGCGATTGATCAGAATTCAATCTTTCAGGCGAGTTGCGCCGTGCAGTGACCGCAGCGCTTCGCCGCGAGCGGAATCGCCATGGCGCACTGTGGGCAGTCCTTGGTGGTCGGTGCGGCAGCCGGCGCGGGTTTCGCCGCGAAGCGATTAATCCACTTGACCACGAGGAAGACGCAAAAAGCCACAATCAGAAAATTAATCACGTTGTTCAGAAAGATTCCATAGTTTAGCGTTGCCCCCGGCGGGATCGCCGCCTTGGCCGCCGGAATCGAGTCGAAATGCCTGCCGCTCAGGCTTATGAACAAGTTTGAAAAATCAACTTTGCCAAGCAGTTGGCCGATTGGCGGCATCAGCACATCCTCCACCAGCGACGTCACAATTTTTCCAAACGCAGCCCCGATAATGACGCCGACCGCCAAATCCACGACGTTGCCACGCATGGCGAATTCCTTGAACTCTTTCAGCACGGACGTTCTCCTTTATTTTCTTCGATCGAGATATTTCCTGGCCCGGGCGGATTCCCGATTGCGGGATGGCCGTCTATTGCGGAGATTATAGTGGAAGCGGAAGAGAAAGAAAGCCAGGAAGCGGTCGACCTAATGAACGGCCGCCCACTCGACCGCGAGAAGCTCTCTCAACGCGGCCGAAAGATCAAGAACGCGGCAATCATCCCGCGCAGTACCAGCAGGCCCCCGCAGGCTGCAAGCATCGGACCGACCCACAGAAACGGTACGCGCGAAATCACGAGCATGAGGACTCCCAGGAGGGCGAGCGACAGCCCGCGCGTCCAGTTTTGCCACCGCAACCACCACTGACCCGGGCTATACAAGGCCCGCAAGCCCCACACGATCAGCGCCACGCTGAGAATCAGCCAAGCGGTGCCGTGCCGGTCTACAGAAACGTGCCGCACCAGTCCCAGCCAGACCACCAGAAAACCTAGCAAGACGAAGATCAACTCGATCATCAATCGGAATAATCGCTCGGGCGTGAGCATTGCGATGGCGTCCGCTTAAGCGACGCGTTCGATGCGCAGCGTCTTGATGGACACCGGAGTCTTCGGTCGGTCATTCGAATCGCGCGGCAATTTCGAGATTTTGTCCGCCACGTCCTGGCCTTCGACAACCTCGCCGAAGATGGTGTGCCGGTTGTCCAGCCACGGCGTCGCCGCTACCGTCAGGAAGAACTGGCTCCCGTTTGTTCCCGGCCCGGAATTGGCCATGGAAAGCTTTCCGGCTTTCGAATGCTTCAACGTGGGATGAAATTCGTCGGCAAATTTGTAACCCGGCCCGCCCATGCCGCTGCCGTGCGGGCAGCCGCCCTGAATCATGAATTCCGGAATCACGCGGTGAAAGATCAGCCCGTCGTAAAAAGGCCGCTTTTCCTTCTGGCTGGTCTTTTCATTCGTGAATTCTTTCGTGCCTTCAGCAAGGCCGACGAAATTTGCCACCGTCTTGGGCGCTTCGTTTTCCAGCAAGCGCACCACAATGTTTCCCTGTGAAGTCTCAAAAACCGCGTAGGTTCCTGCCGGACGGCTCATGCGATCTCCTTTTTGTACCGCACAATCCTACACGAGGCGGAGTGGCCCGCGCTACTTTGCGAAAAGGGATCGCGTACTCGCTGTTTTATCTACACCTGTTTTATGGCCGCAAACCGTAGTCGCACATAATCGGCCGTCCATTTGCCTTCGGAATCCGCCAGCTCAGGGCGCAAGGCTTCGCGCACCTCCTCGATATAAGCGGGACGCTCTGCGGGCGGCAAGCAGGCCGTGAAGCTTTCTCCAAAAGTTTCCAGCCAGCCCGTGACGTCTCCAGGAAGCGGCGTGGGTCGCGGGATGAGCGCGATTGTAGATATGGAGAAGCCGGCGTTGTTCAGCAGCATCGAGTAATCTTCGACGGTCGGAAAGTACCAGGGAACCGCGGCCTCTCCATCCAGCCCGCGGCGATTCAGCGCCCCTACTAGAGCCTTTTTGATTTTCGCAACGCAGCCGTGACCGCCAAACTCCGCCACAAATCGCCCCTTTGGCCTAAGCGCACGCCACGCGCCGGAGATTACTGCCTCGGGGTTTCGCATCCAGTGCAGAGCCGCATTGCTGAACACTGCATCAAATTCGTCATGAAAGGAAAGCTTTTCGCCGTCCATCACACGCGCGTCTAGCCCCAGTTTTCGCGCTGCTTCAATTTGCGCGGCGCTGCCGTCAACGCCAACAACATTGCATCCCATCTCCGCGAGCTTCACCGTCAGTACGCCGTCGCCGCAACCAAGGTCCAGGATGCGCTCTCCCGGACAGGGATTCAGCAATTCGACCACAGCCGCGGATAGATCACTTACAAAACGAGCATTGCGCGCGTAGCGTTCCGGGTCCCACGTTTGTGAGGCAATCATCTTGTCCAACCGGATTGCAGAAGAGCTACCAGCCCTTCTGCTTGCGAAGTTCCGTAATGTGCGCTGCGTGATGCTTCCCGTGCCACTCGTAGACGAACACCAGCCAATCAATCGTGCGCTCGCCATGCTCCGGATGGACGAGAACCCTTGCAAATTGTTCGGGCTTCAACGAGCGCCATAGTTGGACGAATCGGACGTGTACGGCATCCAGCAAAGTTTGCGAAACCTCGATAGGCGTCGATTTCGAATCGGCTAGTTCTGCCCAAGCCGCTTCGTTATAAGGCTTGATCGTCGGTTTATCTTCAGTGAGCGCCAGCTTCAACCGAACATAAGCGTTCAAGTGGCTGTCCGGAACGTGATGCACGACCTGCCGCACCGTCCAGCCGCCTTCGCGATACGGCGTATCGAGTTGCGAGTCGCTTAGTCCTTTGACTGCGGCGCGCAGTTTCGCCGGCGCCGCGGCGATCTCCTCGATCGCCTGCTGCCGCCGTTCGGGCGACACTTGCACTGGCATCTTGAAATCTCCAATCGGATAGCGCGGATCCATGGTGTCTTCTCCTGGGGCAACCTGATATTTCTGTGGACTATATCGGGCGTCGTTTCCCCAGGTCAATGCCGCGCCCGGAAAAAGGCCTCTCCAATTTGGCCGTCCGCATTCCGAATCGCGGGGGAGGCAATGCTACAATACCGGCTGCGTTGTATCCGGCGGGCGGAGTGCCGAATCTAATGGATGGAGAAACTTCGAATGTACAACGTCGTCATCATTGGCAGCGGATGCGCCGGTCTAACTGCTGCGATCTATGCTGGTCGCGCCAGCCTGAAGCCGCTTGTCCTCGACGGGCATGAGCCCGGCGGCCAGCTCTCGCTGACAACCCACGTCGAGAATTTTCCCGGCTTCCCCGAGGGCATCATGGGGCCTGAGCTGATCGAGAACATGCGCAAGCAGGCGCAAAAGTTCGGCGCGGAGTTCAAAGCTGGAGCCGTCAGCGAAGTCGACGTCAGCAAGCGCCCGTTCAAAATCACCGCCGGAAAAGACACCTACGAAACGCAATCGCTGATCGTGGCCGCGGGCGCTTCCGCGCGCTTGCTGGGCCTGAAAGGTGAAAGAGAACTGATCGGCCACGGCGTTTCCACCTGTGCCACCTGCGACGGTTATTTCTTCCGCGGCAAGTCCATTGCCGTGGTCGGCGGCGGAGATTCGGCCATGGAAGAAGCCAATTTTCTCTCGCGCTACGCCAGCGAAGTCTATTTGATTCACCGGCGAAACGAGTTCCGCGCTTCCAAGATCATGATTGACCGCGCCAAGGCCAACCAAAAAGTCGAATTTGTCACCCCCTGCGCCATCGAGGAGATTCTCGCTCCCCAGGGCTTTGTCGAGGGAGTGCGGCTTCGCAATTTGGAGAACAAGGAGACCCGCGAAATCGCTCTCTCCGGCGTATTCGTGGCCATCGGGCACGATCCGAACAGCACCGTCTTCAAGGGCAAACTCGAAATGGATGCGAACGGCTACCTGCTTGCCAAACACGGCAGCCTCACCTCGATTCCCGGCGTGTTCGTCGCCGGCGACGTGCAGGACCATCGCTATCGCCAGGCGGTCACTGCCGCGGGCTCCGGTTGCATGGCCGCCATCGATGCCGAAAAGTTTCTGGAAGAACACAAGCACTAGTTTCATTCTTCCTACGCTGCCATAATAATTCCCGCATGCTCCGGTCGACGCTCCTCAAACTCTCCGAAAGCAAGGGCTTCGCCAATTGGGTCACTTCCAATGGCACCACGCGCCGCATGGCGCGCCGCTTCGTCGCCGGCGAAACGCTGGATGAAGCCATCGCCGCCGCCCGCGAGTGCAATAACGCGGGCATGCTCGCCAGTCTCGACTATCTCGGAGAAAATGTTTCCACCACCTCGGATGCGCAGCATTCCCGCGACGCCTATCTCGAAGTGTTTGAACGCATCGCTGAGGAAAAGCTGCACGCCAACGTTTCCGGCAAGCTCACGCAACTCGGCCTCGATATTAATGTTGAATTTTGCGAAGGGCTGGTCCTTTCCATCGTCGAGCGCGCCGTAGGCTTTGACAATTTTCTGCGCGTCGACATGGAAGGCTCTCTCTATGCGCAGCGCACCATCGATCTCGTCAAACGCGTTCGCACGCGCAATCCCGCTGTCGGCACGGTCATCCAGTCCTATCTGTACCGCAGTGAAACCGACGTCGCGGATTTATTGGCGTACGGCTGCCGCATTCGCCTGTGCAAGGGCGCGTACAAGGAATCCGAGGAGGTCGCGTTTCCAAACAAGGCTGACGTGGACGCCAACTTCATTCGCCTGATGCAAATGCTTCTATCCAGCGGCTTCTACCACGGTATTGCCACGCATGATCCGCGCATGATTGCCGCGACCATTCGCTATGCAGCCGCGAAGCAGATTTCCAAGGACGATTTCGAGTTTCAGATGTTGTATGGAGTGCGCACCGATTTGCAGCGCCGCCTCGTCAAGGATGGATATCGCGTCCGTATCTACATCCCCTTCGGCAAGGACTGGTTCCCCTACTTCATGCGCCGTCTTGCCGAGCGCCCCGCAAACCTCGGCTTCATGGTCCGCAATTTTTTCCGGTCTTAAGAATGTTCTGGAGTTACTGCTTACGGCAGACGGTGACGCCGTCGCGCAGCGGGATCAGCACGGGATAGAGCTCCTTCGAAGCGTAGACGAGCCGGTTGAATTCTTGGATGCCTTGCGTGTGAATGTCATCGGGCGCTGCCGGCCGCGCCGCTTTTCCCTTCCACAACGCATTGTCTGTGATGAATAGTCCGCCGCGCCGCAACTTGGGCAGCGCCACGCGCAACGCAGCAGGGTATTGGTGTTTGTCCACGTCGTTGAAGATGAGATCGAATGTGCCCGGCGTTTTCTTCAGTAATTCCAGCGCGTCACCCACACGCACTTCGATCCTTTTGGCCACGCCCGCCCTCCGAAAATAATCCTTCGCCCGGCGCGCCTTCTCTGGATCGCCATCCGTGTAAACTACTTTTCCCTTCGGCCCGGCGGCGCGCGCCAGCCAGATTGTCGAATATCCAATCGCCGAGCCCATCTCAAAGATTCGCTTTGCCCCGGAAACTTGCACAAGAAGTGCCATCAATCGTGCCACCGCGGGCCCAATGATCGGAACACGATTCTTCGCCGCGTAGTCTTCTATTTCCGCAACGATGGCGTCGCGCTCCGGCAGCAACTGGTAGAGATATCGTTCGACGTCGTCCTGTATATACCCGCTGCGCAGATTCTCGCTCCGAATCATAGTTTCTCCCCCGGCTTCAACGCGTGAATTCTCGGCCCTTCGATGTTCTTCGTCTCGTTGCGCAATTCTTCCCCTGCACTAGCAAACGTGTTTTCAACGAGTAGTGGGTTCTGATGCTGATGGTGCAGCGCTAGTTAGATCCTGAGGTAAGCAAAGTGCGGATGGCCGCCTCATACCTGTCCCGCGTGCCTTCGCCAAGCACGTGTCCGGCCTGCTGGCCGTCTTTCCCGTAGAAGATCGAAACAGGCAGCGATCCCGTCCAGCCCGGCAGCACCGCTTGGGTGAACGCCGCTATCCCGCCGGCCTTTTTCCGGTAGTTGGGAAATATCGGCTTGTAGCGCGCCAGGAAGCGCCGCATCAGGATCAAATCGCCATCGTCATCCAGGCTCACGCCCACGACTCTCAATCCCTGTGGCGCGTACTGTTTCGCCAGCTCATTCAGCATGGGGTACTCGTGCCGGCACGGCTCGCACCACGTCGCCCAAAAGTTCACCAGCAGCGGTTTCCCGTGGTATTGCTCCAGCAATTTCTGGTAAGCCTGCAAATCGATCATTTCTGGATCGCGCGGAGCCGCGGTTTTTGCGGCCTGCGGTGCCGCCACCGCCGTAACCGCGGCCAGCAAAACAAGTACGACAAGACGAGTCCGAATTCTCATGGTCATTCCTTCCTCTCTCATTCTATCCGCACCCCTCCCGGTTGAGAAACCTCTTCCCACCGCGTACAATTCCTTTAGCTGCTTGTCGCGCCCGGCAGCGCATGATATAAGGATTTTTTGCCGGTTGTGCTGTTCTGCTGCATGAGCCACCGGTCCACTGTCCTAATAAAGGAGACCTTTAATGGCTTACGTGATTGCCGAGCCGTGCATCGGCACAAAAGACACCGCTTGTGTGGATGTTTGTCCGGTGGACTGCATCCATCCGCGCAAGGATGAACCGACTTTCGAGTCTGAGACGCAACTCTACATCCACCCGACCGAATGCATTGATTGTGGCGCCTGCGTGCCTGTTTGCCCGGTGACCGCCATCTTCGCGCTCGAAGATCTCCCGGAAAAGTGGAACAGCTTCACACCCATTAACGCCGACTGGTATGCAAAACAAGGAAAGTAGTTCGGCCTCCTAGCAAGCTCCGATCTTCATGCAGTTTTTGGGCGGCACGTTCCGGCGTGCCGCCCTTCTTCTTGCCAACTCTTTTCCCCCGGCCATCATCTATCATTCCAGGCCTGTCGTGTGGAGGTCTTGCGTGAAGTTCAGAAATTCATTCCTAGTCTTAGCTTTCTTTGGCCTGACTGTTTTTTCGGCGGCCTCAGCCCAGACTCCCGCCGTTCATAATCCGCAGCTGTCCCATGGTTCCTCGACGCTCGAAGGCCACTGGTCCGGCTCGCTCCAAGCCGGTGACGCCGTTCTCCATCTCGTTCTGCACATTTCCAAGTCGGAAGACGGCTCCCTGAAAGCCACCATTGACAGCCTCGATCAAGGCGTCTACGGCATCGAGGTGACAGCTCTTACCAGGAAAGAATCCACCCTCCAGTTCAATGTCGCCTCCGTCGGCGCTTCCTATCAAGGAAGGATCACGCTCGATCACGCCAGCATCAACGGCGGCTGGACGCAAGGCAACGTAAGCCTCGCGCTTGTCTTTCACCGCCAGGCCGCCGGTGCCGGCGCGAGAAAGCCTTCCGATGCCATCGCCGCCGCCGAAGGAGTCTGGCAAGGCGCGCTGGAAGGCAACGGCATGCGCCTGCGCTTGCAACTCCACGTTTCGCACGACGACCAGAAGCAACTCGTCGCCGCCCTCGATAGCCCCGATCAGCAAGTAAGCGGTTTGCCCGCCATCAAGGTGAGCCAGAAGGACGCCGCCTTTCATTTCGAAATTCCCGTGGTGACCGGCGTCTATGACGGTGCGCTCAACACCGCAAAATCAGCCATCACTGGAAGCTGGACGCAAAACGGTATCGAACAGAAGCTCAATTTCCGCCGCTCTGACCAGCTCCTCGAACTGCTCCGCCCGCAAAATCCCATAAAACCTTATCCCTACAAGGAAGAAGAAATCACCTTCCCGAACGAAAAAGCAAAGATCTCGCTGGCAGGCACGCTCACGCTTCCGCGCGGGCCTGGTCCGTTCCCCGCCGCTATTCTCCTTAGCGGTTCCGGCCCCCACGATCGCGATGAATCGATCGTCGGACATCGCCCTTTTCTGGTTCTCGCCGATCACCTCACGCGAAAAGGCATTGCCGTTCTTCGCTTCGATAAACGCGGCATTGGCAAATCCATCGGCGATTACGCGAATGCGACGACGGAGGATTTTGCTTCCGATGCCGAAGCCGCTCTCTCCTATTTGAAAACGCGCAAAGAAATCGACTCGAAGAAAACCGGCTTCATTGGTCACAGTGAAGGCGGCCTCATCGCTCCGCTGGTCGCCTCGCGTTCCAGCGGCGTTGCCTGGATCGTCCTTCTCGCCGGCCCCGGCCTCAACGGAGAAGACACTCTCCTGCTCCAGTCGGAGCTGATTCTGAAGAGCGCAGGCGTCGATGACGACCAGATCGCGAAAACACGCGCGTTCAACACGCAAACCTACGCGCTGGTTCGTCAGGAAAAGGATCCCGCCGTGTTGCAAGCAAAGCTGACCGATTTCGTGCAGTCCAGCAGCATGGGCGCCATGCTCCCGCCGGCCGCTCTGCAATCGCAACTTCGTCTGGCGGCTTCGCCATGGTTCCGGTTTTTTCTCGACTATGACCCCGTCCCCGCATTGCAAAAGACCCTCTGTCCGGTCCTGGCCCTTACTGGCGAAAAAGACCTCCAGGTCCCCGCCAGGGAAAATCTTCCCAAAATTCAGAAGGCCCTGCAGGACGCCGGCAACAAGGATTTTCAAGCCACCGAAATGCCGGAATTGAACCACCTCTTCCAGCACTGCCCGACGGGTTCCATCAACGAATACGGCAGCATCGAGGAGACCATGGCTCCGGAAGCCTTGAACGCTGTCTCCGATTGGGTGTTGAAACACACCGCGCCCTGAACGAATCGCCTCGTTGCGTCCGCCGAGCCGCGGCTCGCCTCTCGTCAAGGTGCGCGATTTGCGCACTTCCCGCGGGCTGCAATTCATAAATTCTCCGGGTCGGTTATGATGTTAAGGAGAAAGAACTGTCCCCATGCCGCCGAAATTCCATCTCGCTCTGCTCATTCATGCGCACCAGCCCTGCGGCAATTTCGAGCACGTCCTCGAAAAGGCCTACGACACATCCTATCTTCCTTTTATTGAGCACCTCGAAGACCATCCAAAAGTACATCTCGGCCTCCACTATTCCGGGCCTCTGCTCACTTGGATCGAAAAAAATCGCCCCGAGTATTTCCCTCGCCTGAAAAAACTCGCCCAGAGTGGACAAGTGGAATTCGTCGGTGGCGGCTTCTATGAGCCGATCCTGGTCACCATTCCGCCCGAAGATCAGCGCGAACAGATCACCCGCCTGGCCGCCTATCTTGAGAAACACTTTGGCCGTGCTCCGTCTGGAGCATGGCTTGCCGAGCGCGTTTGGGAGCCCCAGCTTCCCACTTCCCTCGCCGCCGCCAACGTCGCCTACACCCTGGTGGACGATATGCATTTCCTCGCCGCCGGTTTCGAGCCGGAAGAGCTTTTCGGCTCTTATATCGCGGAAGATCGCGGCAGGAGCGTCTGGCTTTACCCGGGGCAGAAAGCTCTTCGTTATCTCATTCCGTTCGGCAAAGTCGAGGACGTCATCGCTTATCTTCGCGATGCCGCCAGCAAACATCCAGGCGGCGTTGCTGCCATGGGCGATGACATGGAAAAGTTCGGCGTTTGGCCCGGCACGCACGAACACTGTTACAAAGACGGCTGGCTCGAGGAATTCTTTACCGCGCTGGAAAAGAACTCCGATTGGCTGGAAGTCTCCACGCCCGGCGACTACCTCGAATCGCACTCGCCCCTCGGTCGCGCCGATCTCCCTACCGCTTCCTATTCGGAGATGCTCGAGTGGGCGCTCCCCACTCGCGTCCGCCAGCGTTTTCACGAAGTTCTAAAGGAATTCAGCGCGCGCCCTGAGGTCCTCTCCTTCCTTCGCGGCGGTTCCTGGCGCGGTTTTTTTCGCAAGTATCCGGAATCCAATCTGCTGCACAAGAAAATGTTGCGTGTTTCCGCGCGCATCGCCGCTACACCCGTTCGCCACGACAGCTCAAAGTCTTCCGACGAACTGTTGCAGGCGCGCGATCTGCTCCTGCGCGCCCAGTGCAATGATGTTTACTGGCACGGTATTTTCGGCGGCATCTATGCCCCGCATCTCCGCACCGATCCCTGGCGC
>JBGPIX010000174.1:0-10768 GCA_041485085.1 Candidatus Acidiferrum sp. | reverse complement strand
TTCTACGGGCTCGGGTTCTCCGAACGTGCAAGTGCGCCTCAACGCGGAGCAGCCGATCGTGCTGACCGGCAACGTTGAGGACAGCGACATGCGCGGCGTACTTACTTACGTCGTTGAAAACGGAGAGCGCTTTGATGCCGGTATGCGCCTCGATTGCCTGGAAGCGCTGAAGACGGCTTCGCGGGATCTGCAAGTACGCCAGGCGCTGATTGCCGCGGCACGCAAGGATCAGAATCCCGCCGTGCGCATGAAAGCCCTGGAGTCGCTCCGTGATGCGGCTTCGCATGACGACGTCCGGCAGGCGCTGCTCGATGCGCTGGAGCAAGACGCCAATCCGGGAGTGCGCGTGGAAGCGGTCAATGTGCTGGTTGGATCTTTACAGCATGGCGATGCGGTAAAGAGCGCGCCCGAGCCGGACAACTCAACGCCAACGATTGCGCCTGGGAGTCTGGAAGAAGATCCATCCGTGGACCGCGTGATTCACGTGCTGCAGCAATTGCAGCGCCGCGATCCCAGCCGCTACGTGCGTTTGCGCAGCGCGGCCGCTTTGCGTCAGATTGGCCCGCGCGAAGTGCAGTGACCGTTCAGACGGTTAGAAATTTCTTTCGATGATGAACTTACGTTTCCATCAGAGGCTCTCTTCGATCGCGCGCCCCGTGACGCTGCTTCAATTAATGGCAATCGTTTTTTCGGTTGCGCTGCTCGCGGCTCCTGTTTTCGCGGCCGATGCCAAAGAGCCGGCGCCCCTCGAACACACGCAACCTGCCGATCCAGGGTCACAGCACGCCTCGGTTGTTCGCACCGGAGTGCTGGGCACCCGAGATGGTCTGACGCTTCGGCTAAGCACGGATCTGGGATCTGTCAATATCGTCCAGCTTGATCCTGCCTCCCCTCCCGTCGTGCGCTACACCGTGCACATCGAAACCGACGCCCACGGCTCCGCCGTTCAGGCTCTTCTTGATTCTTACTCTCTCAAAGCAAGGCCGGTCCCTTCAGGAGTGGAAATCACGGGCATGCTTCCTCCCCAAGCGGCACGCTCCGCGGATGCCCAGTTCTGGGTGCAATTTGAAGTCGCCGTGCCACGCGGCTACAGCATCGAGGTGAACACCGATGCGGGCGACATCACCACGGCGGACATCGGCGGCACGGCTGCCCTTCATACCCAGGGCGGAAATATTAAGACGGGCCGCATCGGCACTTCCGGGCTCCGAGACGCTTCCTGGGGACGATCCGTTGCAAAGCTGGAGACGGAAGGCGGGCACATTCAGGTTTTGGATGTCGCGGGTGATCTCACGGCCTTGACCGGTGGCGGACACATCAACGTGGGCAATATTGCGGGAGACGCTACGCTGCGCACCGGTGGCGGACATATTCGCGCCGGCCAAATCGGAGGGCGCGCTGAATTGGATACTGTTGGCGGCAACATCACCGTCGCTCATGCGGGGAATTATGTCAGCGTGCGCACCGGCGGCGGGCAGATCGATTTCGGGGAAGTACGCGGCTCGGTGCATGCGCAAACGGGAGGCGGCGGGATTCGCGTGATGTACGTTTCCGGCCCGATAGAATTGGAATCGAGCAGTGGCAGCATTTGTCTGACTCGAGTCGCCGGCTCTCTGCAAGCAGCCACGTCCGGCGGCACAATTACCGCCTGGATTAATCCGGATGCGCCTTCTGGGGGCGGGAACGTGCATCTCGGAGGTCCATCCCAGCTTGCCTCTGGCAACGGCGACATCATCGTTTTCCTTCCAAGAAATCTTGCGGCCACCATCGATGCCACGGTCACCAACGGCGGATTGCATCGCATCGAGGCGGATCCCTCGCTGCGTTTCACATGGCAGGCCTCCAACAGTCTGACCGGTCCCGTGCATGGAACGGCCGTCTTGAACGGCGGCGGTCCCCCGCTAAAGTTGCGGAGCACCGCCGGTAAAATTCGCCTCCAATTCCTGGATTCGGAAGTTGCTTTGCGCGAATCGCTCATCCGCGAGCAGATCGAGAGAATCAGCCAGCGCATTCCGGAATTTAAGCCGGACTACATGGACGGTAAGGTCGACGAGAATCTTTTCATCCCACCCAGTGAAGCCAAAACAGACTGGCTTGAAAGCTGGCTCAATAGTTTGGAAATCGCCATTCGGGGAGGCGTGACCGAGGATCCTGACGATTTTCAGAAGCGGCTCGTCAATTCTCCGAAGCCCTCCTATCCGGCGCTCGCGCAACGCGCAGGCTTGCAGGGATTCGTGAAGCTTCAGGTGCGGGTCAAGAGAGACGGCAGCGTTGAAGTGCAAAAACTCCTGGAAGGCGAGCCCGCGCTCGCCGATGCCGCCATCAACGCCGTGAAGCTGTGGCGCGCGAAGCCCGCTTTGATGAACGGTAAGCCGGTCGAAGTGATTTCGACGGTGACATTTAATTTTCAGCTGCACTGAGCGGTAGCCGCCTGGTGCGCGAGTTTTGTTCGGGTCCTCGGTTCTGGTTGTTAGCACGTACTCGAAGGGGGTAGAACGTTATGCTTCGTCCAGCTCTCCGCGCGACTGCTCTAGGTGTCTTGCTTCTAGCCGTTGTTTGGGCCGTTCCCAGCTTCGCGATCAGCAAGGAGTTCAATCAATCCTATCCATTGCAACCTGGGGGCTCCCTGGAGTTGCAAAACGTCAACGGCACAGTGGACGTGCAGGGTTGGGATCGCAACGAAGTTGAGGTCCATGCGGTAAAGACCGCGAAGCAGAAGGAGTCCGACCTGGAACGTGTCTCCATCGAGGTTGACGCGCGGCCGGACGCCGTCTCTATCGCGACCCGTTATCCGCAAAACGAGGGTGTGGAGGTGGCGGTCGATTACACCATTCACGTTCCGCACGGCGCCCGCGTTGAGCACATCGGCACGATAAACGGCACGTTGCGCATCGCCGGCGTCGAAAACGTGGAAGACCTGCACACCGTGAACGGCAATATCGAAGTGTACGAGGCCGGCGGGACCGTTCACGCGCGTACGACCAACGGCAATGTGCACCTGGAGTTGGCGCATCTTCCGGACAAAACCGGGGCGACCGCGGAAACCACTAATGGCTCACTCGTTCTCGCCGTGCCATCCGACATGCAAGCCGACGTCGAAGCCCGCTGCCTGAATGGAAACTTTTCTTCCGAACTACCAATCGTGATGGAGAGTAACCAGCGTCCCCGTGAAATGCACGGCAGGCTGGGCCGCGGCGGCGCTCCAATTCATCTGCGCACGGTAAACGGCGGGATTCGCGTGGTCATTCTGCGTTCGACGGTCTGACACTTTTCCTTTTGCTGCGTCTAACCGCTAAGGAGGATGGGACGACAATGAACAAACGAAATTTGCTTACGATTGGTGGAGCCGCGGCGCTCGGGCTGGCGCTGATCGCGCTGCCCGCCAGTTCCGCAAGACCCCAAAAACCCGAGGATGCCAAGATCGCGCGCTTGCAGCAAAAGATCGAAGAGCTGGAGGCAAAACTGCAGGCTGAGCTCGAGAGCCGGGCAGATCAAAAGGTAGAACTAGACGGCGCGGACGAGCTTGTGGATTCCACGCAGACTGTCGTTGTCGAGCAGGACCCCACGCGGATCGAAGTCCTGCCAGAGATCGCGGCAGATGATATGAATGTGTTCATGGGCGACGAGGGCTCGAGTTGGCTCGGCGTCGAAACGCATGAAGTGACCCCGGACAAGGCCAAGGAACTGAAGCTCTCCGCCGAGCGCGGCGTGGTTCTGGGAAAAATCGTTCCCGACAGCCCCGCGGCCAAGGCCGGCCTCAAGGAAAATGACGTGGTGACGGAAATGAACGGGCAGCGCGTCGAAGGCGCGGCGCAATTTCGCCGCATGATTCATGAAATTCCCTCGGGTCGCAGCATTCAGCTTACCGTGTGGCGCGATGGGCGTTCGCAAACCATCAGCGCGACTCTCGGCAAATCCGAAGAGCGCCGACGCGCCATGAAGATGGTGGCGCCGACGCCGGGAACATTTGCTTTCAGGATGCCGGCAATCCCGGACATTCCATCGATGGAATGGAATGGCAATATGTTTTTCGGCGGCGGGCAGCCCCGGCTGGGCATTGACGCGGAAGATCTCAGCGGACAGCTCGGCACATTTTTTGGCGCGCCCGAAGGCGAAGGAATACTCGTTCGCGACGTCAACTCCGGTTCGCCTGCGGAAAAGGCCGGTGTGAAAGCCGGCGATGTCATCACCTCGCTGAATGGCGAGCGCATCCGCACCGTCGGCGAACTTCGCGAAAAACTCTCCGCGAAGCGTGACGACAAGGACCGGACCGTGAAGCTGGGCGTGCTGCGCAACAAGAGTGAGATTTCACTCAGCGTTGAGTTGCCGACCTCTGCGGCGCGGACCAAGCGCCTTGTTTCGCATCGTACAAATATCTAACGGACGCAAATGCTCAAAGGCCCCCGACGGTGTCGGGGGCCTTTTTCGTTTTCCGTCTCTCGCACGATCCCACGTGGCCTCGCTCAGGATTCTTCCGGCGGCAGAGCGGCGATCGTCGCATCGAACGCCGCATAGTGATGATGGTGCTCGTCCGGCTCGTTGAGCGCGACACCATCGCGCTCAACCCAGGCGTGCGCTTCAAACTTATCGTTCTCTTTTCGAATGCCGATTCGCAGATGCGAGGCAATCCCTTGCCGTCCGAGCAGCCACCAAAGAGTCAGCGACTTTGCCAGACACGATGGATGGACCAACCCGTGCTGGTCTGCGGCGTTGACCATGCGCGCGGCTAGCGCCGCATCCTTGCTCACAAGAGCGGCGTCACTCTTATCGTTGGCTTTGGAAAGGGATGCTTGCAGTAACTCACGAGTGGCTCGGAAACCACGCCACCGCAGACTCAGAGTCACCAGGGGCAACAATACAATGGCGCGCAGAAAGAGATTCTGCGCCGGGCGCTCCAGCGCGCTAAATCGCCGGAGCCGTTCCCACATCAGCAGGAAGAACCTGGAGCAAGCCGCTATCCACGAGCCGGCTCAGAAGATCCGTCAAGTTGGAGCGCAGCAATTCCGGTTCGACGTCGAATTCCGCGAGAAGCTCCTGGTAAGCGGCGTCAATGTTCGGCGAACCGGTCACCAACTGCCACATGCGCGTGCCCGTCTCGTCCAATCCGAAGTATTGCTCGGTCTCGAGGTTCAGCAAGACCGATTCTCGGTCCAGTAGGCGGACCAGAACGTGGGTCGGCGTGGCGGCTCGGTCGGCAAATGAAACCATCGGCACGGCTCCTCCGAGGAAACCCTCGCCTTCAATTCTACCGCTCAAGGGAAGATTGCCTCACGAAGAGTATTCTACCGGGGATTGCTCGAGTTCGCCACGTATCGATGGACGAGAGAAGTTGCTCTCCCATCGCGCCAGCAAGCAGGGTCTCGATTGTCTTCGGACGGAAGACAAGCTATAAAGTTCCTGGTGCCCGAAGCCGCGATCAGTGTCGAGTCTCTTGCGAAGTCGTTCCCCCCTGCGCGCAGCGGTTGGCGCACTTTTTTCCAGCCATTCGAAAAGCCTACCGCCGTCGCGCTCGCCGGAATGTCGCTTGAAGTTCGTGAAGGAGAAACGCTGGCCCTTCTCGGCGCCAACGGCGCGGGCAAGTCCACGCTCCTCCGGATTATCGCAACGCTTCTTGTCCCCAC
This sequence comes from Candidatus Acidiferrum sp., assembly GCA_041485085.1. Lineage (GTDB taxonomy): Bacteria > Acidobacteriota > Terriglobia > Acidiferrales > UBA7541 > Acidiferrum. Next base: position 5,147 of record JBGPIX010000174.1, on the reverse strand, counting down.
GAGTGGCCACGCACGCGTCGCGGGTCACGACACCGTCCAACATTCGCGCGACGTCCGCCGCCGCTTGGGTTATCACGCAGGAACGGATCACGGCTTCTACGCGCGGCTTACCGCGCGCGAGAATCTGCTCTTCTTCGGCCAATTAAATCTGCTTTCGAGTTCCGCCGCGGACCAGCGAGTCTCGCAACTCGCCGAACAATTCCAGTTGGGTGAAGCGCTCGACCGCCAGGTGCGCACGCTCTCCACTGGCACGGTCCAGCGCCTCAGCCTGGCTCGCGCCCTTCTCCACCAGCCCAGCGTTTTGCTCCTCGACGAGCCCACGCGCAGCCTCGACGCCATCGCCGCCGCCGAATTTCGCCGTTTCCTGAAATCGGAAGTCCTGCAGAATGGCCAAACTTCCCTGCTCTTCGCCTCGCACACTCTCGCGGAAGTCGAGCTCCTCGCCGATCGCGTGGCCGTGATTGACGCCGGCCGTCTCCTGGCTTGCGACACCGTCTCCACGCTGAAGCTGAGTACCGGCGCTTCCTCGCTTGAAGAAGTTTTTCTTCGCCTGACGGGTCACAATGCGGCCGCGACTACCGGGGACCGCGTCCCATGAGGCGCACCCTCCGCGAATTGTGGCTTTTCTTCTGGCGCGACCTGAGTATCGCGCGCACCTATCGCACCGTCTTCATCTTGGAAGCCATCGAAGCGCTCTTCGGCGCAGCCATGTTCTATTACGTCGCGCGTTTCGTGGACACGCCCGCGCTCCAGCACGCCTTGCCGCAAGGCGGCAGCTATTTCGCCTTTTCTCTCGTCGGTTTCATTTTTCTCGATTATCTCAACGCCGCCCTGGACACCTTCGATCGCAGCCTGGAGGAAGCCCGCGACACCGGCACGCTCGAGCATCTCCTCATCACGCAAACCTCACTCCCTGTCTTTGTCGCCGGGTCCGCTATTTATCCCTTCGTCGCCACAACCCTGCGCATCGTTGTCTATGTCGCCTGGGGAGCGGCGCTTTTTGGATTTCCGTTGCACGCCGCGAACTGGCTTTCCGTCTTCGCCATTCTCTTCGCCACGCTGCTGGCATTCTCCGGACTCGGAATTCTTTCCGCGAGTTATCTTCTGCTGTTCAAGCGCGGCAATCCCGCTAAATGGTTTTTTCTGGGAGTTTCAAGTGTTGCCGGCGGGATGCTTTTCCCCGTCAGCATCTTGCCCGATTGGCTCCAGTTCGTGGCGCGCCTCAATCCTGTCACTTACGCTCTCGACGCGATGCGCGCCTCACTCCTGGGCGGTGCGAACGTCGCGGCGCTTTGGCGTCCTCTCGCCATTCTGCTCGTTTTTGCCGCCGTGCTCCTGCCGCTTTCGATGAGCGTCTTTGCCTGGTCGCTGCGCCGCACCAAGATCACCGGTACTCTGACCCACAGTTAACAAAAAAATGGCCGGCCCCGCACAGCGGAACCGGCCAAAGTAAACTGCCCGATCTTGATTACGACTTCTTTTTCTTCATGTTCACTTTGGTGTCGATGCCCGGAGCCATCAACTGCAGCTGTTCGAGCCCCTGCTTGGCCTGCTGGCCCCAAGCTCCGTTGGGGTCGAGTTCGACGGCCTTCTGGTAGGCTTCGATGGTTCCCGGCGCGAACTGCACCGTTTCCTTATCCCCTACTTTCTTGGTGGTCATCTTGTATACCAGCGAGGCCCCCAGCAGATACCACGTCTGCGGATTCTTCGGATCGAGTTCGGCGGATTTCTGCAAGGGTTCGACGGCGTCTCCGAGACGATTCGCGTTATACAGGCTGATCCCAAAGTTGCGCCACGCGGTTGCGGCATTCGGCGGATCAAGTTCCGCGCTCTTCGTGTACGCGGCTTTGGCATCCTCGATTTTTCCCGCCTTCGACAGCACGTTCCCCAAGTTGTTGTAATACCCCGGCACGTCGCCCTTGGCGGCGATCGCTTGCTGGTACGCTTGAGCGGCTTCGTCATTGCGGTTTGCTGTTTCGTAAGCCTCTCCCAGCTTGAACCACACCAGATGGGCATTGGGATCTTTTTCCACGAGGCTCTTGGAAGCTTCCTGGAATTCCTTGACGGCCTGATCGCCCAGGTCCGCCAATTTCTGTTTGGCGGCGTCGCGCTGATCCGCGGGCGCTTTCGCCAAGTCATTCTTCGCCTGTTTCTCCTGCTCGATGAGCGCATTGCCTGCGTTGAAGTGCGCTTTGAGCCCTTCCATCTTGGACTTCGCCTCTTCCGCTTTCTTCACCTGTTCCTGAGCCGCGGCGCCCTGCTTGCCGATGATGTCCTTGAAGTTAAGATCGACCTTTGCGTCCTCACCGCTTGTTACTCTGCACACGGCCTCGTAGGGTGCTTGTTTGTCATTGGGCGGCGGGAATACGATAAAAAGGTTGTAAACGCCCGCACGCAGATTCGAAAAACTAAATTTGCCTCCGCTATCCGTCTTGGTCTCCTGCTTAGCGCCCTGATCGCTGACCGCTCGAACGGTAACTTCGGGCCAGGGCTTCCCATTCACGTCCATGATGGAGCCGCTGACGGATCCCATCTGGGCCGCAGCCCCCGGTGCAAGTACGCTGGCCATTGCGGCCATCAGGATTGCGGCGAGCAACCACGACTTATGAAGACTCTTCATGCTCCATTCTCCTTTTTCACGGGGAGCCCCACCCGGAGTATCCGGGCTTCGTGCGCCCCATTATCTCTCTCAACCGGGCTGATTCCAAGCCCGCTCGCAGCAGGCAGGCAGGCTCAACGCCTGGCAGGAACGCTTTGGCGGTAGGGGATGGCGTCCGTCGCACCGGCTTCCGCAAAAGCGCGTAGCCGCAGCAGGCAGCTGTCGCATACTCCGCAAGCGGTATCTTCATTCTGGTAGCACGACCACGTCAGCTGCAACGGCGCGCCCAGTTCCATGCCCCGCCGGATGATCTCGCTTTTCTTCAACGTGATGACGGGCGTTACGATTTCGATTTGCGTTTCCGGCCGCGTGCCCACGCGGATCAGTTCCTGGAAAACACGGTAGTACTCCGGCCGGCAATCCGGATAGCCGGAACTGTCTTCCGCTACCGCTCCGATGTAAATCGCCCCCGCGCCGATCGCCTCTGCCCAGCTCACCGCCACGGACAGAAAATGCGCATTCCGAAAAGGAACATACGTCACGGGAATCGTGCTGCCGCGCGGGCCGGGCGCGCCCAATTCATTTTCCGGAACGGAAATGCTCTTGTCCGTCAGCGCGGACCCGCCAATCGCGCGGAAGTGATCGAGTTGCACCACGAGCCGTTCGCGCACGCCGTAGAAATTCGCAATGCCATCAAACGCTCGCCGTTCGCGCTCTTGGGTGCGCTGGCCGTAGCTCGCGTGCAGCAAGGCAATGTTCGAAGCGCCGTGGCGTTCGCGCGCCATTGCCGTGCAAACGCACGAGTCCATGCCCCCGCTCAATAGCACCACCACTTTTCGATTATCCTGTCCTGGATGCATTCCCTGTCCAGTTCTTCCTGATTTTCCGCTTCTTCTCCGCGACCTCTGCGCCTCTGCGTTTCGTTGGGTTTTTCTCGTTGGCCTCAAACGCCCTTGGTCGCCGGATCCCAAATAAATTTGTGCAATTGCAGCCCCAGCCGCACCGGCAATCCATCAGCCAAAATCCATTCCACCAGCGTGTGTGGTTCGAGGCCCGGCCACTTCCCCTGCGGATCTTCAGACACCGGTGAAAACAAAATCTCTTTCACCCGCCGCGCTAGCCCGTGCCGCGCCGTAAAATCTCGCGCAAATTCATAATCGCGCCGCGTGGAAAGCACGAACTTCACTTCATCGTTCTCCGACAGCGCCTCGAGATTGCGCATCTCGAAAGTATCCGGCTCGCCCGAATCGGGACACTTCACATCCACAATCTTGATCACCTCCGCTGGCAAGCCCCCGATGAATCGCTCCCCACTAGTCTCGATCATGACGGCATACCCCGCAGCGAGCAGCTTCTCCGCAAGCGGAACAATTTCTTCCTGCAGCAACGGCTCCCCGCCCGTCAATTCCACCAGCGGAACAACCGCTTGCGCACCCGTCGTTCCCTCATGGCGTCCCGCCAGTTCATCCACGCGCACCAGAACTTCCTCGACGCTCATCTTCTTCCCGCCATGAAATGCATAGGCGGTATCGCACCACGTGCATCGCAGGTTGCAACCCGTCAGGCGCACGAAGATGCAAGGCAAGCCCGCGCGCGTGCCTTCCCCCTGAATCGACTTGAAGATTTCCGTGATAACCATTTTGGAGTGCGGCAGCTTGCCGCCGCTTTTCTTGCTGCATTCCGGTGCGAGTCTTCGCCGACCTACGCCCGACTAGAATTCGCTTTTCGCCCTGTCCGCCGCGAAAACCAATAAATCGTGCCGAAGAAAAAAATCATCGCGACGACCAGCCGCGGATACCCCGGCGCTATCCCCATGGTCCGCAGCACGACAATGTAGCCTGCCGCCACTAGCAACGCCGGAATCATGATGATTAAAAACGCGCGATTCATCGGCTCACTCGTTTTTCAATTTCCTTAAACCCCGGGCCGGTACTGCGCCCGGCTCGTATCCGTTTCCCACAGAACCACGTCCGTCACCCGCGCTCCCGGCGGCAGATTCTTCAAGAGCCGCGTGATCTCCTCGTAGAAATACTTGGCCACATTTTCCGCCGAAGGATTCACGTTCTTGAACGGTTCCAGATCATTCATGAACTGGTGGTCCAGCCTGCCCATAATTTCACGGATCACCTGCTTGAGCTGCGTGAAGTCCACCAAAAGACCGACCGAATCAAGTTGCGGCCCTTCAAGACTCACGCGCACGCGATAATTGTGGCCATGCACATTTTCGCACTTGCCCCGGTACCCCCGCAGGGCATGTCCTGCCGAAAAAGTTTCTTCCACGCTGACTTGAAACATATCTCTCCAAAATGGCGCTATCGCTTGCTGCTTGTTTTCCCCAACCGTGACTCTTCAGGAGGGACTTGCCGAATGGGCGCCCAGCCGCTCGGAGCCGCCGCCCCCATCGAGAAACCGGGCCACATCGGCCAGTTCATGCGTCGTTCGATACCGTGGAAGCGACTCCAGGAAAATTTTACCATAGGGCATCCGCTGTAGCCGGGAATCCAGCAGCGCGAGCACGCCGCGGTCCGTCTTCGTGCGAATCAATCGC
>JBGPIX010000173.1:0-10787 GCA_041485085.1 Candidatus Acidiferrum sp. | reverse complement strand
TCCGCGATCGCGCCATCCCACACAACGCCGCCAAGCCGCGAAAGAGTTTCCCGTAGAATCTCTTTCTTGAGTCTCAATTGCTCTGTCGCCGGAATATGCTGGTAGTGGCATCCGCCGCATTTTTGAAAATGGGGGCACTTCGCTTTTCCGCGCTCTTTCGCCGGGATCGTGACTTCCAGCAGTTCTGCCCAGATCAATTTCTTCTTTTTCGATTTCACGTTGGCGCGCACTTCTTCTCCAGGTAGAACGTAGGGAACGAAAACGGTATTTCCATCGGCATGCGCCAAACCGTCACCGCCATAGATCAGCTTCTCAATCGACAATCTTAACTCATCAGGCATATTATTGTCCTATTCTAGGATAATTCGCCGGTGTGGCCGCGAAATAGTTTTGCGTGGCCTTATTTTTTGAGTCCCAGGCGATTTGATCGCCCACGCTACGATAGGTAGAAAAGACTCAGCCGTGGCAATGCAAACTCTTCGAGCAGTCGTTTCTGCATGTATTGTTTTTCGACCATCGCGAGTTGTTCCGCCTTCATCTTCCGCTTGTACATCGCCAGCTGACCATCCACTTCGCGCCGGATCTTTAGCATTAGTTCTTCCGGCGCATGGCTCATTAACAGCGCATGTATCTTCTCATCCAGAATCGTCAGCCGGCGCTCTAAATCTTCCAGGTCCAGCGTTCCTGGAGTATCAAGCAGCAGCACACTGGATTCCAGGGATCCCGCAATGGTTGTCAACCGGCCTGCCATTTCCGGTAATTGTGGCAAACTCTTTACTGCCGCGCGCTTCAATTGCGCCACGTTCTTCGCGAAATACGCTTTCAGTTCATCCTGCGAAAATGCCTCGCTGGCCGCTACGCGCGCTGTTTTCGGCGCGCTGCCGGCAGCCGCCTCCTTCTGTTCTTCCGCCGCTTCCAGCACCGCATCCGTGCAGTACGCGAGGTTTTTTAACGGCTTGCCCGCTCCGCGCCGCGACCTTTGATAGCTCTCAAACGCCTTATCGATCCCTTTCAGCGCGGCCTCCAGTGGCACCCCGGCCTTCTGCCATGCCTCCATGATCGCCCAGTCCAGCGGCGACACCAGCAGATGCGCCCCGCGTTTCTTCCAGAAATATTCTTCGATTTCCGTAAAATAATTGAAGTAGTTCCAACCGTCCATTTTGTTGGTGGGTGCGCCGTCCAACCTTCGGGCGCTGGCCTCGATCCCGTTGCAGCGAAACCGCCCGCCGCTAAGTCTGCGCTTTCTTCGTAGGCCCTGCTGCCGCGCTCTTCCCGTGTTCCACTTGCTGGTTTTTCTCCCAGATCAATCGCAGGCCTTTCAAGGTGAGGAATTCATCCGTATGCTGGATGTGCTTCGAGCCTTTCGAGACGAGCCTGGCCTGCCCGCCGGTCGCAACAACCTTCGCATCTTCGCCAAGTTCTTTCTTCATACGGGCGAGCATCCCGTCCACCATATCCACTGCGCCGTAGTACAAGCCCGCTTGCATGTGGGTGACGGTGTTCGTCCCTATCACTTTTCCGGGGTCCTTGATCTCCACGCGGGGCAAACGCGCGGCGCGCGCAAATAGCGCCTCCGACGAAATCCCCAGTCCCGGGGCGATTACCCCGCCGAGGTATTCGCCCTTCGCGGAGATTGCGTCAAACGTAATCGCCGTACCAAAATCCACCACGATGCATGGCCCGCCGTACTGATGAAACGCCGCCACGCCGTTCACAATTCGGTCCGCGCCAACCTCGGACGGGTTGTCCACCAACACAGCCATCCCCGTCTTCACACCCATTTCCACAAACAGAGCCTTCTTTCCAAAATAAATGCGAGACATTTCCGCAAACGTCCGGTTCACCGGCGGCACCACCGAGCTGATCACCACACCGGTGATCGCGTCCCAATCCAACCCCGCCAGCGTGAATAGATTTCTCGTGAGCACTCCATACTCGTCAATCGTCTGCTCGCGTGCCGTCGTCAACCGCCAATTCGCGATCAGCTCTTCCCCGCGAAAAACGCCCAGCACTGAGTTGGTGTTCCCCACGTCGATGGTCAGCAGCATTTAGCGTGCCTCCGTGACGTCGCCTGAAATCACCGCCGTGATTCGCCCGTCTTCCCGCTCCACTTGCAGCAATCCCTCCGGCCCCAGTCCCGCAGTTGTACCGGCATAGCTTTCGGTTCCGTTCGTTACGCGCACGCGCTTACCCCTCGCATAACTCGAAACCGACTCGAATCGCGCCACCACGCTAGCCACGCCCTCCCGCAGGAAACGATTGTAATCGCTCTCGAATTCGCGCAGCAACCGCACCAGCAGTTCCATGCGCGATTGCGTCTTGCCTGTTTCTACGCGCAGGGAAGTCGCCACGCTGGCGAGTTCGCCGGGAAACTTTTCCTGATTCACGTTCAGCCCGATCCCCACAATTACGAAGCGCACTTGATTTGGCTCCGCGTGCATCTCCGTCAGAATGCCGCCCACCTTTTTTCCACGGATTAGCAGGTCGTTCGGCCACTTCAGGTCTACCGCAAGCCCCGTAACTGCCTGCACTGCGGAATGCGCGGAAAGTCCCGCCATCATGGTCAGCAAGGGAGCCTGGACTGGCGCCAGTTTTGGCCGAAGCAACAAAGTCACGTAAATGCCGGCCGCGCGTTCGGAATGCCAGCTGCGACCCGCTCGGCCGCGTCCCGCGGTTTGCTCCTCCGCCAGCACAACCGCCCCTTCCGGCTCGCCGGCATGCCCCAACTCCAGCGCTGCGCGGTTCGTCGAATCCGTCTTGAAAAAATGAAATATATGTTTCCCGAAGAGGCTGCCTTTCAGCCGTTGCTTCAACATGTCCGGAGTCAGAATATCGGGCACTTGCTCCAGGAAGTAGCCGCTGGCGGTCTGGCCTTTCACTTTCACGCCCAGTCCGCGCAGCCGTTCCACCCACCGCCACACTGTTGATCGCGAGACGCCGATCTCTTTCGCGATTCGCACGCCACTGATCACTATGGTGGCGTTTTCCGCCAGCAACGTAAGCAACCCTGCCAGCCGCCGGTCGGTTGTGCCCGGTAAGGATTCCTGAGCCATCTGGATTTTGCCGCGCCCCTTCGCGCCGCCTAAGCTTACGTTTCCTCGAAGCCGTCCACAAGCAGGCTCAGGTTCGCGGCAGGCGCCGAGTGCGTGAGCATCCCGGAAGAAAGAAAGTCGGCACCGGCTTCCGCGTAAGCACGCGCATTGTCGAGGGTGATCCCGCCAGAAATTTCGATCACGCACTCCGCGCGGATCCCCCGCGCAATCTTCACGCATTCCGCCGCGCGTTCCGGCGTCATATTGTCCAGCAAGACCGCTTCCGCACCGGCCCCGAGTGCTTCCAGCAATTCTTTCTGATCGCGAACCTCGATCTGCACCGGCAACGGTCCCGGTCCGACGACCTCCGGGTCCAACCCGGCTGCATCGTAGGCGCTGGCCGCTCGCGGCGCAGGTACCTTAGGTGACGCATACGTATGCGCTTTGTCCAGTGCCGCCTTGATCCCGCCAGCCATCGCAATGTGATTCTCTTTCAAAAGAATCGCGTCATAGAGTCCGAATCGGTGATTGGCGCCGCCGCCCGTCTTAACCGCATATTTTTCCAGCGCTCGCAAACCCGGCGTCGTTTTTCTGGTATCCCGAATCCGCGTTTTCGTGCCCGCCAGTTGTTCCACGAATCGCCGTGTCAACGTGGCAATTCCGCAAAGATGCGCCAGAAAATTAAGCGCCGTTCTCTCGCCGGTAAGAATCGCGCGCGCATTCCCCTTGATCCGCACAATCTCCGCGCCCGGTTCCACAAACGACCCATCGTTATGCGGACAGGTGACTTCTATCTCCGGATCCAGTGCGCGAAATACCCTTTGGGCAATCGGCAATCCCGCGCAAACGAGCGTCTGCCGAGCGAGTATGTGGGCCTTTGCCGCCGCTCGCGGCGGTACCACCGCCGCGCTCGTTGCGTCTCCCGCGCCGATATCTTCCTCCAGCGCGCGCCGTACAAGGTCAGCAATGTAGACCGAATTCCAATCCATGGGGACCTCGGAAACTTTGAATTTTATTCGAGTTGATCCAGGCGATCCTTCAGTTTCTGTAGTTCGATACGTTGCTCAACAAGAGTGGCTTCCAGTCCTTTAATGATTTTTTCCGGTGCGCGGCTCCGGAATGTTTCGTTTGCAAGCTGTTTCTCCTTCGAAGTAACGGCCTTCTGGAGTCCTTCGATTTCCTTGTTTAACCGTGCGATTTCAGCTTGTGGATTGACAACTTCTCCAAACGGAATGCGAAGTTCAAACTCAGCGGTGCTGCGAAAGATTCCGTCCCCGGTAAGACCCTCGTGTGTCACTTGAAGACTCGAAAGAATTGCCAGTCGCTGTATCGTTTCGAGGTTTTGCTTGATAAGTTCTCTGACCGCTGTATCCTGGCTCGAAAGCTCGGCCGCAATTTTCTTCTTTGGATCTACTGGTGTTTCCGTGCGCATCGTGCGCACTACCGTAATCACGTATTGCAGTAGTGAAAACTTCCTCTCCGCAATTGGATCAATCCGGTTTGCCCTAGCCTCGGGAAAGCTGTCCAGTGCAATTGAACGAATCCCGACTCGTTGCGGCAGTTTTTGCCACAATTCTTCCGTCAGGAACGGCATGAATGGATGTAGCAGCCGCAACGCCCGTTCGAAGACTGCAAACAGGTTTCGCCACGTCGCTGTTGCGCGTGACAAATCCGTGTCTAGTAGCCTCGGCTTAACCCACTCGATGTACCAATCGCAAAAATCACCCCAAAAGAAGTGATAAACACTCTGGGCGGCCTCTTGGAACCTGTAGCTTGCTAGCGTTTCATTATTTTGTACGATCGCTTTTCCGAGCCGGGAGAATATCCAGAGGTCGACCAGATCGATTTCGTCTCCCGAAAGGTAAGGCGCTTTATCACGCACCTCAGGAAGTGCGACATCCTCTATTTTTCCACCGGCCTGCTCAAATTTCTCCAGATTGACAAACAAGAACCGCGCCGCATTCCAGATTTTGTTCGCAAAATTCCTCGAACTTTGAATGCGGTCTTCGGTCCAGATCACGTCGCTCACCGACGCTGTCACCGCGAGCGTGAAGCGCATCGCGTCCGTCCCGTATCGGCGGTTGACGTCGATCGGATCGATTCCCGTGCCTTTGGACTTCGACATCTTCTCCCCGTTGGGAGTACGAACGATGGAATGGAGGTAAACGGTGCGGAAGGGAACTTTCCCCGTGAAATGCATGCCCAGCATGATCATCCGCGCCACCCAGAAGAACAGAATCTCGTAGCCGGTGATCAGCAAACTAGTTGGGTAGTACGTTTTGAAATCCGGCGTCTCCGCGGGCCAGCCCAGCGTGGAAAAGGGCCACAAACCAGAGCTGAACCACGTATCCAGGACGTCTGGATCCTGCTCCAGCTTTCCTGATCCGCACTTTGTGCACTTCGCGGGCGCTTCCCGGGCCACGATGATTTCCTTGCAGTCGCCGCAATGCCAAGCCGGAATGCGATGTCCCCACCAGAGTTGCCGCGACAACGTCCAGTCGCGGATGTTCCGCATCCAATTAAAATATTCCTCGCGCCGGTTGTCCGGAATGATTTGGATCTCGCCGCGCTCCACCGCCGCAATCGCCGGTTCCGCCAGCGGCTTCATCCTGCAGAACCACTGTGTGGACGTCCGCGGCTCGACAATCGTCTTGCTCCGTTCGCACAAACCGATGGCATTTGTATGTTCGGTGATCTTTTCGAGCAAACCCAGCGCCTTCAGATCTTCAACAATCCTTTTCCGCGCCTCGAACCGGTCCATTCCTGCGTAAGCGCCCGCTGCCGCGTTCATTTTGCCGTCGTCGGTCATCACGTCGATTTCCGCCAGCTTGTGGCGTCGTCCGACTTCGAAGTCGTTCGGATCGTGCGCTGGCGTGATCTTCACCGCGCCCGTCCCAAACTCGCGGTCCACCATGGCATCCGCGATGATCGGAATCTCGCGCTTCATCAGCGGCAGCAGCGCTTTTTTGCCGACAAGGTGAGCGTACCGCTCGTCGCCCGGATTCACCGCCACCGCCGTATCCCCCAGCATCGTTTCCGGCCGTGTCGTTGCCACCACCAGAAACTCGCTCGTCCCTACAACGGGATACTTGATATGCCACAGATGCCCTTGGCGCTCCTCGTGTAAAACCTCCAAATCGCTGAGCACCGTCAGGCACACCGGACACCAGTTCAGCAGCCGGTTCTCCCGGTAAATCAGCCCCTCTTCATGGAGCCGTACGAACACTTCCGTAACCACGGCCGACAATTCCGGCGAGAGTGTGAACTTCTCGCGCGACCAATCGCAGCTCTCGCCAATCTGTCTCATCTGTCGGGTGATTATGCCCCCCGACTCTTCTTTCCACTTCCAAACCCGCTTCAGGAATTCTTCGCGTCCCAGGTCACGGTAATTGATTCCTTGGTCCGCCAGTTGCTTCACGACCACTCGTTGCGTCGAGATCGAGGCATGGTCCGTTCCCGGCAAATACAGCGTGTTGTATCCCCGCATCCTGTGCCAGCGCGTGAGGATGTCGATCTCGGTGTGGTCCAGCATGTGCCCGATGTGCAGCGAGCCGGTCACGTTCGGCGGCGGAATCACAATCGAAAACACCGGTCCCGGCGCATTCGCATCCGCCTTGAACAGTTCTTCCTTTACCCAGAAGTCTGCCCACCGCGGTTCGATCTGCTGCGGTTCGTATGCCTTTGCTATCTCGCGAGCCATCCGGTGCACTTCTCCCATGCGGGGGCAGGTTCTGGCCCGCCCGCTCTCGAACACTTTCACTCGTTCAGAGTAATCTTTGACTATACGAGGGGCAAAGCAGCCGCGTCAATTCGGCCGGTTGACCAGGTCTGGCGCTTCCAAGAAATATTCAATTTTGACGACGACAACGTCCGGTTGGAGTTCCTACGTCGGGGGCAGGGAATCAAGACTTCTTCGACTTCATCTCTTCCTTGACCATCGCTTCCACTACGGGCTTCAGAATCTCGCGCGTAACGGCCTGCAGAACTTCTGGACTCATCTTCGCCAGCACTCGGGCAACAAGATCATCCATGCTGGGGGACGGCGCAGGCACAGCCGCTGGTGCCTCGACAAGTGCCTCCGGTGCGTAGAAGCTTGTTCCGTCGGCGTTTTGTTGCTCCGTTGCCTGGGTGGCATCCTCGGCAACCTGCGCGGCTTCCTCGCGAATGGCCTCGACTGCTGCCGCCGGCAAAGCCGCTTCCTCGATCACCTTCTGTGTCTCTTCGCTGACCGCCTCAGTAGCCTTTTCCGTCCCGTTGCTTGACGCCGAAGGACCAGTCACCGGAACGGCAGCATCCCATGCCGATGCCAGCTTGTTGGCCTTCTCAATCTCAGCGTTCCAGGGATTTGACGGAACTGAAAACCACGAGTCCTTCGAAGTTTTCGTCTGCGGCTCGGCTTGTTTTGCCTCTGGCGCCCTGGCAACCGCCACTTCCGGGGCGGGTCGCTCTTTCTCTTTCACGGGCGCCACTTCTTCCACCGCGGTGGCTGTTTCCGTAGAACTCTTTTGCTGCGAAGCAGGCAAACTCGCCGCTGCCCAATTGCCACCTGCGAATGGAGTAGTCGCAAGCGTGCCCGTAAGGGGTGCAGCTTCCGGTATGGTGGCTGGGGCCGCTGGCACTTCCGCTACAAGGTTGCTAGCAGCAGGCGCCGTCTCAACGAGTTTCGGCTTCTCCTCGGCCGGTTCCCAAGACTCCGCCGGCGTCTTCTTTGCCAGAATCTGCTCAAAACTTCCCGATCGCCAATCCTTTGCCCCACTAGTGGATCCGGCCTCCGCATAGCTCTCGGCATCCTCACGTCGCCATGATGCTGCGGGCTTTTCTTCTTCCTCTTCGTCATCCGTTTCGTCTGCATTCGGATCGCGCCAATCGCGTTCCGAAGCCAATTCCGAATTCACCGGGGGGAGAAAAGCAAGTTCGTCTTCCTTCTCCTCCGTTGGCGTTTCCAGGAGGCTCCCAAAAGCTACCGTCTGCGATCCGCTGTCAATCCGCACTGGCTCAGGACGCGCCGGCACTTCATCCACAAAACTTTCCTGATCCAAAGGCGCAATGTCTGGAGCGTGGGTCGGCATCGGCGGCGGGGGCGTGCCCATCGTTGGCACACTCGCGCTACTGGGCATGAGGAGGTCCGTGCCCTTCATAACGTCGCGCTCCGCAGTCTTCGCCGCGTGCGCATTTCCGAGAGCGACTCCCGCGCGCTGCAGCGCGGACTTCACCATCGAAATCAAGGGATCCGGGGGAACAAACGGCTTCTTCAATACGCCATCGGCACCAACTCGTTGCGCTTCTTGCTCATCCAGCGGATCAAACGCGCCCACCAGCAAAATCACCGGGATATGCGCTAGGGAAGGATCCATCTTGACGTACTGGCAGACTTCATACCCGTTTCGAACCGGCATGAATACATCGGCTAGCACCAGGTCAGGCTTCAAATCAGAAATTTTGCGCACGGCGGCTTCGCCGTTGCCGACAGCAACGACGTCGATGCCCTGATCTTTCAGAGCCAGCCCCACCATCTTCTGGATGTTGCTGTTATCGTCCGCAACCAGAATCTTGGCCACCGCACGTCCTCCGGCAAAACTCTACTTGCTTGGGCCACACTTGGCACATAGCCATACTAAATGGCCTACACCAATGTATTGGAGCATCCGCTGGAGTGCGCGTCAATCTCAACAGGGCCGGCGTGTGTCGGAAGTGAATACTACGGTTTTGGACTCTGCTAAGCCTTGAAAGGTGCCAATAACACAAAGGGTGCGGCCCGACCGGCCGCACCCTGCGATTTCTCCTGTTCTTTGCCTGGCTTTCAAACTCACCAGGGGATGAGTTTTTTGAGACCTTTCTTTTTCTTGCTGGTCGATTCTTTCGTGTTGTTATCGTTGGTTCCGTTCTGCGTTCCAGCTTGCGCCGTTGCCCCATTCGTCTTGGCCGCATCAGTAGACTGTCCTGCGGCGCCTGGCGTCGCATCCGTCTTTGTAGCCGCGTCGGGCGTTCCTGTCGCGGTCGCACCCTTCACGGAATTATCCGTTGCCGGAGGAGCGTTAGCATCCGGTTGAACTGCGGGTTTTTCTTCGCTTCCGTCCGTTGCTGGAGCCACATTCTCCGCTCCGCCGGTTGTTCCGCCGGTGCTTCCCGGGGTGATTTCCGCGACGATTCCCGTTCCTCCGATTCGCGTTTGGCTCCCGCCCTTCAATACTTCAATTCCCGATTCGCTCTCTGATTCCGGCGTCATCGTCGGCTTTCCGCCTTGGGCGGCTGCCCGCAACTCCTGTTCTGGTCCGGTCTTGACAAGCCGCAGCGGTTTCTTGATGAGTGATTCATGCGGCCGCGGGGCGTTCTGCTCCGCCGTCATCCAGGCCACCGCCTGGGGATCGGGTTGCGGCACCGGCGCTCCGAGCGCCTTCAACCGGCTCTTGGCATTGGGAACCAGAGGGGACAGCGGGTAATTGCGGACGATCCGCGCGTAATACGGAGCGGCAAGTTCCTTTTTTTCGGTCCCTTGCCAGATGTTTCCCAGCATCCACAGGGCTTGATCCGATTTGCTGTAGAGCGGGTAGCGGGCTACGATTCCTCGCAGCCGCGATTCCGCGGCCTTCTTGTCTTCCTTCAAGTAGTAGTAGTAACCAATCCGGAAATCGCCTTCCGCCAGTAGTTCCTGCACTTCGCGAAGATGCTGTTCCGCTTTCGGCGCCAGCTTATCATTCGGGTATTTTGAGAGGAACGTCTGGAACTCATCCTCAGCCGCGCGGACATGCGTGCGGTCGCGGTCCGGTTTCTCCATTTGCTTGTAGTGCGTCATGGCCACCTGCAACTGCGCGTAGGCCGCTTCCTCCATCATCGGGAAGAAAATGCCGAAATCCTTATATGCTTGGATAGCCTGGGTCAGGTTCGCTGTACCGCCCTCTTTGTAAAATGAATCGGCGATGGCCAGCTTGGCTTTGGCCAGATATTCGCTGTCCGGATAGGTGTTGATCAGCGTCTGCAGGTTCAGCCGGCCGACCTCATGCCGTCCATGCTTGATGTCGTCCATGGCCTTGGTATACAGAATCTTGTCCGGCTCCGCGGTATTTTCCGCGCTCGTCGATTTATTGACCTTTTTCTTTTTGTGGAAGATTTGTGCATCGCACTGCGTGGCGCCCAGCAGAAACAATCCGGTCATCACGAATAGCGCCGACCGCTTCGCGGTCAGTAGCAATGTCGGCCGTCCCACGGTCGCCAAGAATGAAGTACGGAGCAAACTTCACCTCTCTCTCAAATCTGGAGTTCCTCGCAGCGGTCTGCCGAAGCCTGTCGGCCGTCTTACGGCCGCCAAGAACGACGCTGCTTCCTGACTACCTGCGGCGTGGAACAACCGATTATACCCTGAACGAAAGGCCAGGCCGAACAACAACTTTGCCCCTTAGGCCAGGTCCCGCTCATCTACCCCTCTCTGTGATGCTGCCTCGCCGTACAAAGGGTTGCCTTGAGGTCTTGTTCCGGCGCCTCCCGGTTCTCCCGCCCGCCTACTCCTTTAGCTTCTTGCTGGCCGTCGCCTGCTTGGCTCTCTGCAGTTCGAGGACATCTGCTCCGGTGTCCGAGCTCCCCAGCAGCCACCTGCTGAAGAAATCGCCACGGGCCACGATGACGTAGCTGTTGATGGGCATGTAGCTATGCCGCATTCCGGGGAACACCAGCATCTCAAAGCGCTTGTTCGCCTTGATCAAGGTGTCTGCGAGCCTCATGGTATTCACCATGCTTACGTTGTCGTCCATGTCGCCCGTC
>JBGPIX010000172.1:0-10800 GCA_041485085.1 Candidatus Acidiferrum sp. | reverse complement strand
CAGATCGTGGTGGCGAAATCGCAACCGGGACAAATCGCGCTGGCTCGCTTCCGGAAGCTCATGTATGGAGAGCATCCGTATGGCACAACGCTGCCGACGGAGGAGAGCGTCAACAAAATGACGATCGCGGACGCAAAGAAGTTTTATGCGGACAATTATGGCGCGGGGCGGGCGCACCTGTATGTTGCGGGGAAGTTTGATGCGCCTGCGGTAAAGAAAGCGATCGAAGCTGGCTTTGCGGGATGGGCGAAGGGACCTGCGGCGGTTGAAAACCTGCCGAAGCCGAAGACGCAGCGACTGCTGGACGTGACGGACCGGCCGGGCGCACCGCAAGCAACGGTATACGTGGGCATGCCAGTGCCGAATGCGACGAGCCCGGACAATATTCCCCTGGGCGTGACGAACGCGCTGCTGGGCGGCTCGTTCGGCTCGCGAATCACCAGCAATATTCGGGAGAAACTGGGGTGCACGTATTCGCCGAGTTCGCAGGTATCGCGGCGGTATCACGATGCGTACTGGGTGGAGACGGCAGACATCACGACGGACTGCACGGGGAAATCATTGGGAGAAATCTTCGGGGAAATTCAGCGACTGCAGAAAGAAGCGCCGCCAGATGCGGAGCTGAAAGGAATCCAGAGCTATCTTTCCGGGCTGTTTGTGATCCAGAACTCGTCGCGAGGAGCGCTGATCGGGCAGCTTCGTTATGTGGATCTGCAAGGACTGGGTGAAGACTATCTGAAAACCTACGTGCAGAAGGTGAATGCGGTGACGCCGGCGGACGTGCAGAAAATGACGGCGGAATACCTCAAGCCGGAACAAATGACCATTGTGGTGGTGGGAGACAAGGCCAAGATCACAGAACAGCTTGCGCCTTTTGCTGCCGCGAGTGATCCGAAGAAATAGGCTTCGCGGGAGCAGTTCATATTTTGGGAGTACGACGGCGGGGATTGGACGCGGCGGCGCGTCTTCCCCGCTTTGCTTTTTCTGCGTAGAGATCCTGGTCCGCTTCCGAGAGAAGCTTCTCGATGCGTTCGCCATCACCGCGGTAGACAGAAATGCCGATACTCGCGGAGAGCGAAGGCTGTTCATCGTCGCTGTTGAGAACTTCACGGATGCGATTCGCGACACGATGTGCGTCGTCCTCTTTGGATTCCGGGAGAACGAGGGCGAATTCGTCGCCGCCGTAACGCGCGGCGGTATCGACGGCGCGGCAATGAATGCGGAGAATATCGGCAAGGCGGCAGATGGCGCGGCTGCCGACGAGATGGCCATAGCTGTCGTTGATATTTTTCAGGCCGTCGAGGTCGAGGAGCAACACGGAGAATGGACGGCCGGTGCGATTGGTGCGCTCCGTCTCGTTTTCGAGAACATCGAGCAGGCGGCGATAGTTGGCGAGGCCGGTGAGCGGATCGCTGACTGCGAGATGGTGAACTTGCTCGAAGAGGCGGGCGTTATCGAGAAGCGCGCCACCCAAAGCGACAGTGTAGCCCAACACCATGAGCGCTTGTGCGAATACAAAGGGCGCGTCGAGAAGGCGCGCGGATTGCGCGGCGGAGAGCTGAGCGGCCACGTTCAGCCAGGTCGCGGCGTAAATGGTGCGGTCGAAGGCGGAATCTTCCACAGACAAACGGCGGCGGTACCAGATGAGGCTCACAAGGAAAATAGCGCCGGGCAGCAACTGCTCGGGATTAGGGAAGAACGCACTAGGATGCCGGGAGACTTCCGGGGGCAAGCCACGAAGGGCGGCCGCGAGCACGTAAGTGAGCGCTATCACGGCTAGCAGAGCGCCGGCGATTTCGCGGTGGGGATGACGCGAACGCGGGAGAAAATGCTCGACGAGAAGCGCCACGACGAGCAGAAGCGCCAAGACCATGCGGCCGAGCCACCAAGCGATGGGCACCCAAAGGACGCGCAGGGGAGCATCGGGGAAAAACTGGAAAAAGAGAACGCTTGTCGCCGTCAGAACAGCGCCGGAAAGAAGAAACCCAGCGCCAAGAATCAGCGAGATGCGATCCTGAGTTCCCTGGAAACGGACGAGAGTTACGGCAGCGAAAACAAAGGCGAGAAGACCGCTGATGACTTGCAAATAGCCTTGGAGAATGGCGTCGGGTTGAAGGGTGATACGGCGAAGCCAGTAAGCGGCAAGAACTATAAAAAGAAAGACGCTAAAATGCGCCAGGAAGATGGTGGTGTTGCTGCGGCCGTTTGTGAGAGAAGCCTCGCCCATGGGTTTTCCCGAATTGATGTTTGTTCTCCGGGCCGGGCGCCTACTTAATTAGACTACGCAGGGGGCGTTACCGTTGCCGGGGATTTCATGGATGGGTGAAGCAAGTGATACCGTCCTGTGGATTTCGGAGCCTGTACGAGAGTTCAGGACAAAATGTGGCGGTAGAAAGTGATAAGTGATGAGCGAGGGCCGGGAGAAGAGTTTAGCAGTTGCGCGGGGAAGCAAGATTGCGCACAATGTCAGCATTGAAACGATTGAATAAAGACACAAGAAAGTGTGGCTCGGGGCGGTGCGATGACAAGAATTCGTTCCACCGCCATGCTAGAGTGACGCCGGGCTGGAGCCGTAGCCCTGCCGCGAAAAGGAGAATTGCTTGAGCAACGAAAGCACCGCGAGTTCCGGGCCGCGCCTGAAGCGCACATTGACCTTATGGAACTTGATTATCATCGGGATCGTGATCATCCAGCCGATTGCTCCGATGGGTTTGTACGGCATCGTGAACAATGCGGCCGGCGGCCACGTGGTAACCACGATTCTGATCGCGATGGTGGCGATGCTGTTCACGGCGATCAGTTACGGGATGCTGGCGCGGGTGTATCCGAGCGCGGGGTCCGCGTACACCTACGTCGGCCAAGAAATTCACCCCGGGCTGGGCTACCTCACCGGCTGGGCCATGGTGATGGACTACATCCTCAACCCGCTGATCTGCACGATTCTGTGCAGCAAATTGACGCAGAACATTTTGCCGGGAATGCCTTACTGGGCGCTGGCGATTTTCTATGCAACGGCGTTTACGGTGCTCAACCTTCGAGGCGTGAAAACTTCCGCGCGAATCAACGACGTGCTGGCCGCCGGGATGACCATCGTGGTGATCGTATTTTTCGGATTTGTTATCCGCTTCTTGTTTGGGTTGCACCAGTACGGGGCGGGGTTCTTTTCGCAGCCGTTTTACAATCCGGCAACGTTTAATCTGAATTCCATATTCCACGGTACTTCGATTGCGGTCCTGACGTACATCGGCTTCGACGCCATTTCGACATTCTCCGAGGAAGTAGAGAACCCGCGTAGAAACATCCTGCTGGCCACCGTACTGGTGTGTTTGGTGACGGGAGTTTTGTCTTCCTTTGAAGTTTACGCGGCGCAACTCGTATGGGGGTCAAAACCGTTTCCTGCAGAACAAGTGGAATCTGCGTTTCCATTAGTGGCAAGGCAGGTGGGCGGATTTTTCCTGTTTCAGTTGCTGAATTTCACGATCCTTATCGCGAATATTGGCTCTGGGATGGGCGCGCAGTTAGCGGCCGCGCGGTTGCTTTATGGCATGGGGCGCAATGACGCGTTGCCGAAAAGTTTTTTCGGTAAGATCGAAGCGAAGCGGCACATTCCTGCAAACAACGTGATCTTGATCGGCGCAATTGCCCTAACAGGTTCGTTCTTTCTTTCTTATGAGCGGGGTGCGGAGATGCTCAACTTCGGAGCGTTCATAGCCTTCATGGGCGTAAACGCGGCGGCTTTTGTGCGGTATTTCCTGCGCGCGGAGCGAAAAACGGTTTGGCCGGTGCTGTGGCCGCTGCTCGGATTTGGGATTTGCGGCTACATTTTCCTGCAGCTCAGTATGCCGGCGAAAAAGCTTGGCGCCGTGTGGGTGGCCGTCGGGCTGATCTATGGGGCGTGGAAAACATCCGGCTTCCGAAAGACCATGTCGTTTGAAGCGCCCCCTGAGTAGGACGAGCGCGTTTTCGTGAAGCTGCCAACATTGCAATTCGAACCGCAAACGCCGGATGATAGTGCCTCCAGAGGCGCAAGCATGAAACGGCAAAGCGGAAAGAATCAGACCATCACGATGAGGGATGTCGCGAAGTCCAGCGGCTTCTCACCCGCCACGGTCTCGATCGTGCTGAACAACGCGCCGCTGGCGCGGTATATCGCACCGGCGACGAAGAAGCGTATCGAGGAAGTGGCGAAGAAGCTTGGCTACCGCCCGAACGCGATGGCGCGTTTTTTGCGCAGCAAACGGAGTCATAGCGTTGGAGTGATGTTCTTCGACATTACCGATCCGTTTTGCACGCCGGTCTTGCGAGGCATTGAGAACGCGCTATATCAGTGCTCGTACGTGCCGATTTTCGCCGACGCCCACAACCAGAGAAACCGGTTCGAACGATACCTAGAAATGCTGCTCGAGCATCACGTCGAAGCATTGATTGTGGTGGCCAACTGGCTATTTGTGGACATCCACTTGCTCGCGGACCTCAGCAAGAGAAACATCACGGCGGCGACCATCGGTTGGGAGATGCCCGGAAACTCCGTGAGCTCGGTGATGGTGGACAACGAGGCGGGAGGGCGGCTGGCACTCGAACATCTTTACCAACTGGGGCACCGCAAGATCGCGTACATCCTCGGCCCAAAAATGCTGATCGACAGCGCGCCACGATGGAAAGGGATTCAAAAATTCGCGCACTCCGCTGGACTGGAAATCGATCCGGCGCTGGTTCTGCACTTGCCGGATTCTTTCGACCCTAACTCAGGCTTCGAGGGCGGCTACCGGTTCACGGAAGAATTGCTGCAGCGAAAGAAAAAGTTTACGGCATTGATGGCCTTCGACGACTTGACAGCGCTGGGCGCAATCCGAGCTCTGACCAAAGCGGGCGTGAAAGTACCGGAGAATTGCTCTGTAGTGGGTTTCGATGACGTGCCGCTTTCCTCGCTGTCGGCGCCGTCATTGACAACGGTGAGGCAGCCTCTGGAAGCGATGGGAAACCTGGCGGTGAACATCGTTATGGAAGGCGTCAACGCCGGGCTGGAAAAGCGCGATTGGAATATTTCGCGGCATAAGATGAATCCGGAGCTGGTGATCCGCGACTCCACGCGAGCGGCAATCCTCAGCAGCTCTGACGATTGAATCCTGCTTCGCCTAAGAAGAGTCTGAAGGTGAAACAGAAAAGGCGCGGATCAAACGATCTGCGCCTTTTTGTTTCGATGCGAGTTAGGTTTAGGACCTATTTTGCCGCCGGCAGAAAAACTTGCGAAGCGGACAGGAACTCAACGTAGCCCAACTCCGTTGTGACCCTCGCGCGCGTGAAACGGCCTTTTGGTCCGCCACTGGCATTGAACGTCAGGAGATATTGGTTGCTGAGGTGCGTGGAGAGTTCATCAAGATATGGCTTGATGGTGATGGGCGCACCGGTGCCTAGATAAAAAGACTCGCCGCCTGTTTCATCCGAGAGCTGGCTGAGGAACGACTGCGCTCTAGTGGCAGCAAAGAATCGGCGGCCCCGGTGTCCGGCGTCGGGCGCATATATCGTCCAAATGTTGATATTCCCCTTTTGCGCGCGGCTGATGGTGGAATCGAGATCGGGATTCACAATTTCAAATTGTCCCCGAAAATAATCGACACCCGAGGAGAACAAAAGTACGGAGCGCCGTTCTCCGGAAGCTGGCCATGTTTTCATGAGATCCAAGAGCGCGAGATAAGGACTGGTGAACGAGCCTCCGTCTCCGAACGGCAGGCGCAACGCCCTGGCCGCCAGTTCGTGGTCGTTGGTGAAATCCTGAACGAGATTGGCAGTGCCATTGCGCACATAGGCCACAGAAATGTAGGTAGTGCTTGGCTGGGCAGCGAAAAAGGCCTTCAGATCGCCCCACTCATTGGCAATGCCGCTGTCGAGCGAATCATCAATCAGGACCGCCAGGTACAGTTTTTCGCCGTGCTTCCAATTGGCAACCTGGGTGCGATCTTTGTCCAGAAAGAATAGAACGTCTTCCTTGGTAACGAGTGGTGGGCTGGTGTCCTTTTTTCCGACGGCGGTTACCGTCAGATTTACAGTGCCAGGCCCAGCGGCGACAAGACTTGTTGCAAAAAGCCCAATCACCAGTGTAAGAGCCGCGAAGATCAGGGCGATTCGGATTGGATTTATCTTCTTCATCATTAAAATGTCTCCTCTAGACTTCCTCAATTCGTTAGATGCAATGCCGGGCCGAAAAGGAGTACATGAGTGACGGACATCACGAGGTGGGGACTTCCCATGAATGAGCCCGGCAGCCTTTTGCTTGAAGCTTTCGGTGGCAATTGCGTAGTATGCTGCGGCGCCAACAAAAAGGACCAATTCAGTGAAGAACTACATTGGAGCAATCGATCAAGGCACGACCAGCACGCGATTCATGGTTTTTGACCAATCCGCGCGCATCGTTGCGGTCGCGCAAAAAGAGCACGAACAAATTTTTCCAAAGCCAGGCTGGGTGGAGCACGATCCGCTGGAAATCCTGCGCCGCACGGAAGAAGTGATTGCCGAGGCGCTAGAGCAGCGTGGGCTGCGCGCTTCGGATCTGGCCGCGATCGGCATCACCAATCAGCGAGAGACCACCGTCCTGTGGGACCGCAAGACTGGCAAACCGGTTGCGAATGCCATTGTCTGGCAGGACACGCGGGTTGCGGAAGATGTCGCGCGCTTCTCCAGCAAGGGCGGGCAAGACCGTTTTCGGCCAGAGACCGGTTTGCCGCTGAGCACTTACTTCAGCGGCCTGAAGCTGCGCTGGCTGCTCGAAAATGTTCCGGGGGCCCGGGAGAGGGCTGCCGCGGGCGAACTGCTGTTCGGAAATATCGATACCTTTCTCCTTTGGAACTTGACCGGGGGCCCGCGAGCCGGAGTGCATGTCACGGACGTTACAAACGCAAGCCGCACGCAGCTCCTAAATCTAGGAACACTGGATTGGGACGAAAAGTTGCTCGCGGCGTTTGATATTCCCCGCTCTGTGCTGCCAGAAGTGCGCTCGAGTAGCGAAATTTATGGCGAAACAACTCACGGTACGATCGCTGGTGTTCCCATCACCGGAATCCTGGGTGATCAACAGGCAGCGCTGGTGGGCCAAGCGTGCTTCCGTCCTGGCGAGGTCAAGAACACGTACGGCACTGGCTGCTTTTTGCTCATGAACACCGGCGAACGCCCGGTTGCCTCGAACTTCGGGTTGCTCACTACCGTGGCATACAAATTAGGCAAAGGGGCCGCGCACTATGCCCTGGAAGGGGGAGTGGCCATCGCGGGTGCGCTGGTGCAGTGGCTCCGCGACAATCTCGGAATGATCGAGAAGAGCACGGACGTGGAACCGCTGGCACGAACGGTTGCCGACAACGGCGGAGTCTACTTTGTTCCCGCATTTTCCGGACTGTACGCCCCTTATTGGAAAGAGAATGCGCGTGGCGTCATTGCTGGCCTGACACGCTACGCAAACAAAGGTCACATTGCTCGGGCGGTTCTGGAAGCCACGGCGTTTCAAACGCGGGAAGTGGTCGAGGCAATGGAGAAAGATTCGCATATCGAGCTCGCCAGCCTGCGCGTGGATGGCGGCATGGTCGCGAATGAGTTATTGATGCAGTTTCAGGCGGATATCTTGAACCGTGAGGTAGTGCGCCCGGTGATTCAAGAGACGACAGCGCTGGGCGCAGCTTATGCCGCAGGCCTGGCGGTGAAATTTTTTTCAGGCTTGGAAGAATTGCGTGCCAATTGGGCGGTCGATCGCACCTGGAAACCGCATCTTGCAGAACCAGAGCGGGAGAAACTTTACATGCAATGGAAGAAAGCGGTCACGCGGTCGTTCGATTGGATGGAATCCTGACGGAGGATCTGACTTATGACGTCACCGGTGATCGGTGAATTCCTTGGCACGATGATTCTCGTCCTGCTTGGCGATGGAGTTGTCGCGGCGGTGCTGCTCAAACGTTCGAAAGCTGAGGGCAGCGGGTGGATAGTGATTACCGCTGGATGGGCGTTCGCAGTGATGGCCGGCGTTTTCACGGCGATTGCGTGTGGGAGCAGGGATGCCCATCTGAATCCGGCGGTGACGATCGGCTTTGCATTGCGTGACGGCAATTTTGCGAAATTCGCTCCCTACCTTGTGGCACAGATGCTCGGGGCGATTGTGGGCGCCGGGATGGTCTGGCTCCATTATCTACCTCATTGGAAAGAGACGCCGGATACGGCTGCGAAGCTGGGCTGCTTTTGCACTGCGCCGGCGATTCGAAATAGCGTTGCGAATTTGCTGAGCGAAATCATTGCCACCTTTGTGCTTGTTTTCGTGGTTGGCGCTATTTTTTCAAAGAGCGTTTCGGCGGCTGGACCTGCGGCGGGACTCGGCCCTTATCTTGTGGGGAGTCTAGTTTGGGGCATCGGTCTGTCTCTTGGTGGCACGACTGGTTATGCGATCAACCCGGCGCGAGACCTCGGGCCTCGCATCGCGCATGCGATTCTTCCGATTGCCGGGAAAGGCGGGTCGGATTGGAGTTATGCACCGATTCCTGTAATTGGACCGCTCATAGGCGGCATGTTGGCTGGTGTGCTTCTTCGGGTGCTCGCCGTTTCCTGATACGAGCGAAAATCAAGCAAAATTCCCTTTAGTCCCGACGACAACTAAGAGCCGAAGGGAGAACCGGCAAAAACGTAAGATCTTTGGCAAAAGGAGATGGAAAAAGAATGAGTTTGATGCGATCGCTGTTATTGGCTGCCTCGCAGAATCGATGGCTTCGCGACCACGCCACACATTATTCCTTTGTGCGCGGCACAGTTTCCCGGTTCATGCCCGGCGAGAAGCTTGATGATGCGCTTGGCGCGGCGCAGATTTTGCGTGGGAAAAATATCGGAACGGTGTTCACGCATCTGGGCGAAAACATTAAGGACCGCGCCGAGGCGCAGCAGGTTGCCGAGCACTACGGCGAAGTTCTCGGGCGCATACGAGAACAAGGACTGCAGGCAGAGATTTCCGTCAAACTGACCCAACTCGGTCTGGACCTCGCGCCGGAGCTCTGCTTTGAACATCTGAACACCATCATAGAGCGCGCGCAAAAGGACTCGATCGTTTGGGTGGACATGGAGGCGAGCAACTATGTGGACGCAACGCTGGATCTCTATCGCCGCGCTCTTGCCGTGCACCCCAACGTCGGCATATGCCTGCAGGCTTATCTCCACCGGACAAAGGATGACCTGACAAGGCTTCTGGCACTGCGGCCATCGATCCGTTTGGTCAAAGGAGCGTACAACGAGCCTCCGGAGATTGCGTTTGCCCACAAACAGGATGTCGATAACAGTTATTTCGAACTTGGGAAGCAGATGCTGCGGGCCAAAAAGGCAGATTCTTGCGTGCGCGCCGCTTTCGGCACTCATGACGTGCCGCTCATTCGGCGGCTGGCCGATTTTGCATCCGCGGAGGGGTTCACAAAAAAAGAGTTTGAAGTGCAGATGCTCTACGGCATCCAACGCGCTGAACAGGAGCGTCTCGCCAGCGAGGGCTGTACTTCCATCGTGCTCGTCGCTTATGGCGGCTACTGGTATCCGTGGTTCGTGCGCCGGTTGGCGGAACGGCCGGCAAATTTATGGTTCATGGTCCGCAACATTTTCGCGGGTTAGCACGAGTCCTGAATACTGGACTATTTCCCGTGAAACAGCGGAGATGAAATGACGCCTAAGCAATCCTTCATTGCGGTTGTGGGCAGCGCCAACGTGGACCTCACTACTTTTAACGATGTGTTCCCGCGACCTGGGGAGACCATCTTTGGCAAGAAGTTCGATCTCGGCTTTGGCGGCAAAGGCGCCAACCAGGCAGTGGCGGCACGCCTCTGCGGAGCGAACGTAGGGATGGTGGCAAAAGTCGGGAGTGATCTTTTCGGCAACGCCACAATCAAAAACTTTGAATCGCTGGGAATCGACGCAACGTACGTGCGCATCGCCGAAGGCGTTTCCAGCGGGGTGGCGCCAATTTTTGTCGATTCGAGCGGCCAAAATCGCATCATCGTCGTCAAGGGCGCTAACGATACGCTCTCCCCCGAAGACGTGGATGCCGCAGCCCCGCTGCTACGCAAAGCGGACACCATCGTCCTTCAGTTTGAGATTCCGTTGCGCACCGTCTACCACACCGTAAAGTTCGCGAGAGCCAACGGCATTCGCTGCATTGTGAATCCCGCTCCTTCGCAGCCGATTGATTTCAAGGAAGTTGGCGCCGTGGACTACTTCATTCCCAATGAAAGTGAAGCCGAAGCAATCACCGGAATGCCGGTTCGTTCGATCGATGAAGCAAAAAAGTGCGCGGAGTTTCTGCTGCGAGAGGGAATACAGAAAGTAGTTATCACCCTCGGCGAACGCGGCTCTTTGGTCGCCGGTTCGGACAGCATGGAACTTATTCCCGCTTTCAAGGTTCAAGCGGTAGACACTACCGGTGCTGGCGATGCTTTCATCGGCAGCTTTGCGGTCTTTATGAGCGAAGGCTTACCGGAAAAAGAAGCACTGACGCGCGCGAATCTATACGCTGCTCTGTCTACAACCAAAGTGGGCACGCAAAAATCCTTCTGCAACCGGGCGGAATTCGAAAGGGAGTGGCAGAATCGTGGCGCCCGCCTGTAAACGGGCTTTGCCAAAGTGCTAAGATAGACCTTTCCTGACTGCTCCGCCGTGTGCGGTGAAAATTCCATGACTCTGCGCGATAGCACGAGGATTGATAACTCCTCCAGCCTGGATCATCAGGCTCTAAAAGGTCCAATTTCGCCTTCCGATACTGCCATCGCCATTTATGGCGGGCGCGATCTACAGCCCAAT
>JBGPIX010000171.1:0-10822 GCA_041485085.1 Candidatus Acidiferrum sp. | reverse complement strand
TTACAAGGCCGTCCACCGCGACGTGAATTACAACAACATCCGGAACAACAATGTGCGCCTCAATCGCAGAAACAATGTCCGCGTCGACGAGCGCCCCGGCCGCCCGCCCGTGAACAACAAGATCATCAATCGCAACATTGACACCGGTAATCCGCGCCTCGATCAGCATCGCGGTCGCGAAGTTGCTCCTAGTCCAGGCCGTGCTACTCGGCCGCCGCAGCAACAACCTCCGGCCAGGCCGGTTCCAACCGCGCCTGCCCGGCCGGCTCCAACGGCGCCTTCCCGGCCTGTTCCTACGCCGCCTGCCGCTCGCCCGGCCCCAGCGCCCGCCCCACGGCCTGCGCCGCACGTCTATGGCAGGACAGAAGGAAATTTCGATCCGCGTGCGTCCAGTCAACGGGGCCAGTCCAGCCGACAGGAAATGAAGAAGCCGAGCCCTACTCCTCGTCCAGCGCCGCAGCCTCGCGCACAGAGTAAGCCTGCTCCTGCCCCCCGTGGTGGCGAAAGGAGGAAGCCATGAAAATCGTCGCCAGAAGGGTCACTCGGATCGCGGAAGGGAATAAGAAGATGAACGTGCCTACGCCGAAGTTCAGTCTTGCCGCGCTCCTCACGGTCACTTTGTTTCTTGCCGCGAGTTTTCTCTGCGGCGCTCCCGCCGCTCATGCACAATCACCAGCGCAGTCAACCTACACTTCACCTGACGACGCTATGCAGGCTCTCGTTGCCGCCGCCAAGGCCAAGGATCGCTCCGCACTCGAAGCTATCTTCGGGCCAGACCACGAGCAATTGCTCTCCGGCGACGAAGTCGAGGACGCCAACGACCTCGACGACTTCGCCGAAGCTGTCGGCGAGTCCGCGCAGCTTCAGAAGGTCAGCGATTTGAAATACACGGTCGTCGTTGGCAAAAACAATTACCCCTTGCCCATTCCCATCGTCCAGAAGGATGGCAAATGGCTCTTTGACACCAAGTCCGGCCTTGAGGAAGTTCTGAATCGCCGCATCGGTGAGAACGAACTCTCTGCCATCAACACTTGCCGCGCCTATGCCATTGCCCAGTGGGAGTACTTCACCGAAGCGGATTGGGACCATGATGGCGTGGCGGAATACGCTCAGAAGTTCATCAGCTCCCCCGGCCAGCACAATGGCTTGTATTGGGAAACCGCCGAAGATGAGAAGCCTAGCCCGCTCGGGAAACTCGTAGCGGCCGCGCGTGATGAAGGCTATGGCCCGAAGCCGCGGAGTTCTGCCGCTTCCGACGAGGCTGCAAAGGCCGCCTCAGAAAAGGAGGCGCCCGCTCACCCGCGCGCACCGTACCATGGCTACTACTTCAAAATCTTGAAGAGCCAGGGGCCGCACGCGCCCGGCGGAAAATACAGCTACCTCATTAACGGCAACATGATCGCTGGTTACGCGCTCCTCGCCTATCCTGATAAGTGGGGAAATTCCGGCGTGATGGCCTTCATCATCAACCAGCAGGGCCGCGTCTATCAGAAAAATCTTGGCCCGGACACCGCCAAGCTTGCCACAGCCATCACCGAATACGACCCCGATACGACCTGGAAGCTCGTCGAGGCGCAGCCCTGAGAGACGGTGGGGATCGAAATTGAACCCCTTGCCTCTGAGTACTTCAAGAGGAGTGGCGTAGCTTTGCTTCCCTCATCCCCCGCTGGAGAGTGCTGTTCTCCCGCCAAGGGAGTTGAGTGACTCACGCACGGCTCTCACCCTCGCCTTGGACGCGTGTCTCAACGAGTCAAAGAACCCTACCGATAGGTAGACGAGAGTACCTTTCGCGTCATTCGCCAGTACAAACTCATGGTTCGGCCGCAGTCTTATTCGCAAAATGGAATGCGGAGGCAGACTGCCCTTGCGACGCCTAATGGTGCTTTGCGTCTTGCTGGGAATGCTTATCTTCGGCTGCTTCATGTGGCGGAAGTCATCCTCACGCCAGCAACTTGGGGAAGCTGTTGCGCCGGCGATCAACAAGCAGCCGGCTGTGTTCTCTAAACGCACGTTTGACCCGGCCACTCCGCCGGCCGATATGCCACCCCTGGCCCCAGGGGAAACCGCCGAGTGCGATTCCGATTTCCTGTCCAACGCCAGTGTCCGCGGGGAGTCCCGGCAAACCGATGCCACGCACGCAACCCTCACCATCACGCAGATCAAGATGACGCTGCAACTCGATATCAACATCTGGGTCCCAACCGAGGTAACCCAGCATGTGATCGAACATGAGGAAGGCCATCGCCAAGTCTCGGAGTATTACTACCAGACCGCCGACAGAGTCGCCGAGCGAATCGCCGCGGCCTATATGGGCAAGCAAGTCGAGATCTCTGGCACGGATCTGGGCGCCGAGTCCACCAAGATGCTCCAACAAATGGCCGCCGAAATCACCGATGAATACAAGAAGGAACTAAACCCGGGACCGACGCAACTGCTCTACGACGACATCACCGACCACGGCCGGAATGAGGTCGTCGTCAAGGATGCCGTCGCTCACGCCCTCAAGAACATAGTGATCGAGTCGCCTCAGCCGTCCGCAAATCCAGGAAATTGAAACACGCAACGCCAAATCCTGGGCCGAATGGGCGCCAAGGGTTTTGCCGCTGTGCCTTGGGACGATTACCTCAGCGCATTCCCAATCTCTATCGGTGGACACATCGTGAAGATTTCACTTCTCCGGTAAACGCTGCGTTAATCAGGCATGCGGATTATTTCCGAGTGCGCCGTGATCCGGACACACAGCGCGACAGCAGCTAGTCAACTGCGAAGGCAGGTCACTTCTACTAGAACCGACTCTACGGCCATTACAATAGATGGTGTAGGCGAATCGTTCGTGCATCGTACGGGTCCCGATTGCTGAGGTCGAGGGATGGGTGCTAGGGGTAGCGGGGACCAAAACAAGAGGTGACTATGCAGAATCGTGCAAGCAGAAAGCGCTCCGTTGTCAAGGCCATCACATACCGCGGCATCATCGTCTGCCTCGATTTCCTGGCGATCTACTTGCTAACGGGCAAGGTGATGACAGCGGCGGCCTTCATGATTGTCAGCAACATCTACACCACCGTTGGCTATTTCTTGCACGAGCGCGTGTGGGCCGGCATCAAGTGGGGCATGGAGGTTCAGAAAGAAACTTGACGAGGTAAACGACTCGACGTACCCTCCCGACCTTTGCCTTGCCCCCGCCTCCCGTGCTCAGGTACAGTTTTCGAAGAGGCCCCTATGCAAGGTCCGACCCATTGCGCGCAATGCGACTTGCCAGAAGAGCGCTGCACCTGCGAAAAGTATTGCACCATCTGCAAGGGGCAACACAACGTGCGCCTCTGCATGGATGGTCTCTACTATTGCCCGGACTGCCGGGAAGCCTGCGACGTCTCTCTGGCCAGCAGCCGTGGCCACTGACCACAAAACTTTCCGCTTGTTTCTCGATGCCGATCCCCGCTTGGCCGCCGCCGCCGGAGGCGTGGCCCGTTATCTGGCCGATGTTGCCGGACTTGAGAACATCGCCGTCGCCCGATTGCAATCCGCCGTCATCGCGGCCTGCTCGGAAGCTTTCGAGCATCTGACCGCCGAAAATCCTCGCCTGGAAATCACCTTCACGCGCTTGCCCGATCGCATGGAAGTTGCTCTCACCCACCGAGGCGAAGGCTCGCCGGCTGTTGGCCTCGATACTATCGCGGGTTTCGCCGCACGAATTAGCGGCACGGAATCCCACCCCGGCGTTTTCGGCGGCTTCGATCGCGTTCAGTACGAAACGCAGGGCGGGGAAGCAATCACTCGCTTGACGAAGTATTTCGGCCAGGCCGTTCCCAGCCTCTAATCCGGGTTTCTAACAGATGAAAGAGCTGCAGAAATTGGCGGGCTAGCAAAAGCACAGCTGAACGACCGGCGCTCAGTTGTAGGGGCGCCCGCCGCGGCGGGCTGCGCACCTACTTGGCAAGAGTGCTCCAAATACACCACTTTCGCTCTGCCGCGGTACAAACCTGGGTCTAGTGGGGTTTGCACGAGTCACCAGTCACGAGTCACCAGTCACTTCGCGCCCCTGCTCCTCAACTTCGGAATCGAGACTTATCCGACCCTTACATCTTCAACGCGAACGTGTTCTTTCGGATGAGCGTCGTCATCTGGTCGTCGCTGAGCGACATCCGTATCGTTAGTCGATCACCTGCCGGTGTCACGCGAGCCTGATCGATCAGCGCTGCCAGATCGGGATTATCCTTTTGCGCTTGATACCGTTTATAGAGGAATCCCGCCTGCACCAACTGCCCCAGCGTGTTCGCATCCTCGGTCGATCCGCAAACCGCCTGGAACTTTCCGTCGAGCCCGCTGCTCGCTTCCACGTTGATGATCATGTTCTGCATCCGCGCCACGAGTTTCGCGGCTTCCGGGAACTGTTCCACTTCCGGCGCCAGTTGCCGCATCGCCAAACGCGTATACGCAGGATTCAGCACCGCCCAGACCACGCCGCTGCCGTTCGCTTCGTTGATCAGCGGGAAGAGCTTTTCATTACGCATCAAGCCTTCTTCACTGCCAAAACGCACTTCAATCATCTTTTCAAGAACCGCGCGATGGCCAAAGGCCGCCGTATTCGAATCCAGAAAAAAGAAAAACAAATCGTTCGCTCCCGAGCCCGTTCCGAAAGCGTAGAGCGTGTACCCGCGTGCCTTAAACGTAGGAAGTTTCTGCTGCTTGAAAAACGCCTCCGTCGAGTTCGGATTGTAGTTCCCCAGCGCCACGCCGACGATCTCTTCTCCCGTCGGAACGTCCGCCGAGCCCGTGCCTTCGGTCTTCGAAGTCATTCCCTCGGCGACCAGCCCCCAGGCGAGTTCATCGACTTGCGAATTTGGGTCCACTCCCGCCGAAGCCAGAAATTTCTCGAATTGCCGGAACCGATCCGGGAGCATCTGTTCCTGCAATTGGTTAAACCATTTCAGCGTCCGCGCTTTCTTCAAGTCGGCGTAGGCGAATTCTCCAATCTCTTTGGGGAAGAGCGCGATGATGTCCGCGCCAACGCGCCCCGCCTTGGCGGGCTTGGGCATCACCAGGCACATCGCCGCCAACATGCCCGCGGCCAATATCCTGCTAATCGCCAACCCTGGCCGCGTCCTCGTCACACCTGAATTCGTTATCCGTTTCACGTCGTGCTCCTTTCGAAGGGGCAGGGGGAATCTTTAGTCTACGCTGTTGTCGCTCGCGGCGCATTGCCCAGCCGCTCCTTCAGTGCCGCGATCTTCGTGCGCATGGCCGCCACATACGCCGCGTCCGTCAACCCGTCCAGATTGATCTCCACGTTCGCCATCGCCCCGCGCGCGCCCGCTTCCGCCATTAGCCGTGCTACTTGCAAGTCTGACCTCATGGATGCGGCGACGATTGTCTCCAGTTGTACGAGCCGTTCGTAAAGCTCAACAGTTCGTTCGGCCACCTGCAACGGCACTTCCGACGCGCCTTTCGTCGCTTTTTGAATCGCTTCCTCGCGCTGCTTCGTTTCTTGCGCGTCGCCTTGCGACAATTTGAACGCCGCCATCACCGCGTCATACGAAGCCGCGTCCCGGTCGATCGCCTCCGCAAGTTCATCCGCGATGCGCCGCATTTCGTCCAGCGCCGCGGAGAGCTGGTCGACAAATCCCGCTTGCGATTTCTTTTTTCGCGAAAGCCCCGCGACCATCTGCCCCAGCGCCGCGGCCAGTGCTCCCGCATACGCGGAAACGCTTCCTCCGCCCGGCGTCGCCGCAGGCGTCGCCACCGCATCCAGGAACGGGCGCGCCAATCCCGCCAGCTTCCCGCCCTTTGCTACATCCATCGGCGCGCCGCTCAGCGCCGCCGCCAGCTTATTCTCAAACACTTGCGCGGGAGAGAAGTTCTCCAGCTGCAGAAAAAAGTCCGCCGCCATCTCGATCGCTTTTTTCGGCACCAGTCCGACGATTTCGCTGCCCACCGGCATCACGCCGTAGCGCTCCGCTTCGCGCTTCACCATTTCATAAACGCGGTGCATCGGCGTCTGTTCGAAGTCCGTCAAGTTGATGGACACCTGCGCCAGGTTTCGCGCCCTCAGCTCCACGCCCATCGACTTCACATATCGCAGTCCGCCCGAGGAAAACCGGATAGCTTTCGCGATCTTGTTCGCGATGCTGATATCGGAGGTATTCAAATTCACGTTGTAGGCCACCAGAAACTTCCGCGCGCCCACCACAGTCACCCCGGCCGTGGGGTGCAACTTTGGTTCGCCCACATCCGGTTGCCGTTCATGATTCTTCTTCAACTCCTCCCGCAGCCCCTCAAATTGCCCACGCCGTACGTTTTCCAGATTCACGCGGTCCGGCCGCGTCGCCGCCGCCTCGTAAAAAAACACCGGTATCCGGTACCGCTTCCAGATTTCGTTGCCCACGCGCCGCGCCAGCGCCACGCAATCTTCGATCGTTACGCCATCGATGGGAATAAACGGCAGCACGTCCGTCGCGCCAACACGCGGATGCGCCCCGCTGTGTTTGGTCATGTCGATCAGTTCCATGGCCTTGCCGGTTCCCAGAATGGCCGCTTCCGCCACCGCCTCCGGTTCCCCCGCCAGCGTGATCACGCACCGGTGATGGTCGGCGTCCATCTCGCGATCCAGCACGTATACGCCCGCCACCCCGCTCATCGCCGCGACGATGGCATCCACCTTTGCCGGATCGCGTCCTTCAGAAAAATTCGGCACGCACTCAATCAGTCTTTTCATTTTTTCGGTTTTTTATCCTGTTTTCCCGCCCAGTTCGCAGGGAATTTCGGCTTCCGGTCTGGCAGCGTCGGTCGCTCGTACACGAACACGGGTTTCTTTCCCTGTTGTCCTGGCGCCGCAGGCTGTGATGCCCCTGGCGCTGTTTTCAGCGGCCATTGCGGCCCGA
Source organism: Candidatus Acidiferrum sp. (assembly GCA_041485085.1). GTDB lineage: Bacteria > Acidobacteriota > Terriglobia > Acidiferrales > UBA7541 > Acidiferrum. The sequence continues at coordinate 3,944 of JBGPIX010000171.1, read as the reverse complement.
TCATCGGCTTGAAATTGGGAGACAACGGCTTCGCGACCGCCTGCGGCGGCGCCTCCGGCTTGGACTTATCCATTTCCCCAAAGCCGCCCTTCTCTTTCTGGTACCGCCTCAATACCCACGCACACCACGTGAATCCTCCCACCCACAGCCCCGTAACGATCGCATCGTAACCGCTCAGCCCCCCCGCTTTTCCCAGAATTATGACGGTCAAGCAAATTGCCGCCAAAAAGCCATAGAAATATTCTTCGAACAGGCTCTTGGTTTTCCGCGGCCCGATCTTGAGAAGTCGTACTTTCTTTACCGGCCTCTTCGAATAGTTAGATTGGGGCTTGTTCGGCGGCATGGATCACGCGACCACGCTTCAAGGTCATCCAGCAATGGCTCACACCAAAATAATAGGGAATTTCCCGGTAGTCGGCCACTTCGAATACGGCGATGTCCGCTTGTTTGCCAACCTCCAGCGATCCAATCGTTTTTTCCCGCCGCAGCGCATGCGCCGCATTGATGGTCGCCGCGGCAATCGCCTCCGCCGGCGTCATGCGCAGTTGCGTGCACGCCAGCGATAGAATCATCGGCATGCTCAGCGTTGGACTCGTTCCCGGGTTGTAGTCCGTCGCCAGCGATACGATTGCCCCCGCATCGATCAACGCCCGCGCCGGCGCATATTGCTTCAGCCCCAGATGAAAATCGCATCCCGGCAGCAGCGTCGCCACCGTCTCCGATTTTCCCAGCGCCGCAATGTCGCCCTTGTTCACTTGCTCCAGATGATCGCAACTCGCTGCCCGCATCAAAATCGCCAGCCGCGCCGCGCCGGTTCGTGAAAGCTGCTCCGCGTGCATTCGCGGCTCCAGCCCCCACTGCCGGCCCGCCTGCAGCACGCGTTTTGATTGCTCCACCGTGAACGCCCCGCGATCGCAAAACACATCGCAAAATTCCGCCAGCCGCTTCTCCCCAATCTCCGGCAGCAAGTTTTGCTCGATAAGCTTGATGTAATGCTCCGCTCCGTTGGCCTTTCCTCGATACTCCGCCGGAACCACATGCGCCCCAAGGAACGTGGATACGATCTCCAGCGGCTGCTCCATCGCCAGCTCTTTATGCAATCGCAATATCTTCAATTCGCTCGCGACGTCCAGCCCATACCCGCTCTTCGCCTCGACCGTCGTCGTTCCGTAAGCAGCGAACTTTTTTAGCGCCGCCAGCGCCCGCTTTTTCAAAGCTTCGCTCGTCGCCGCACGCAGTTTCTTCACTGAATTGAGTATCCCGCCGCCTTTCCGCGCAATCTCTTCGTAACTTGCCCCCGCAATCTTCAATTCATACTCTTCCGCCCGGCTCGCGGCATGAATCAGGTGCGTATGCGAATCCACGAATCCCGGCAGCGCCACGCGCCCGCCCAAATCCAGTTTCTCCGCCCCCCGCGCTTGCGGCAGTGCCTCCACCTCCGCCCGCGTCCCGGCAGCCGCAATCAACCCATCGCGTACCAGCAGAGCTCCATCTTTAATCAATCCCAAGTCGGAAAGGGAATCGCCCCGCCGCGCACCGTTCCCGCGCAGCGTCAGCAGTTGGGACGCACCGGTCAAGAGTAGGTCTTGGCTCAAGGTCTTCGTATTGTGCCGGAATTGATTCAGCCAGCAAGCGCTCCAGCCTAGCCTCAAAATCGATAAGCCTGGCTTCATTGCGTAGTATAGTCTTTTCCCTCAACGAAGTGATGCCCCCTCCTAAGGAGAAGCCGATGAGTGCAAAGCACATCTTCTCATTCATGGTGATTTGTATAGTGTCGTGCTGGATAGGGCAGGGAAAGGCGCAAGTGCAACCGCAAAAGGCGCCAGCGCCCCTTTACAACACTGCCAAGCAGAAACTGAAGGACGGCAAGCCGCTTGTCGGCGCCACGGTCTTCTCTCCCGACCCGAACATCTACTGCGCCATGGCCAACGCCGGCTACGATTTCCTTTGGATCGAGATGCAGCATAGCCCGCTCACCTTTGAGGACGTCGCCAGAATGATCTGGGCCTGCCGGGGAGCTTCCGCGATGCCATTTATTCGCGTGCCGGACGCGACCGAGAGCGACATCCAGAAGGCCACCGACATCGGCGCTGTGGGAATCATCGTTCCCACCGTGGACACCGTCGAGAAAGCTCAAGCCGCTGTGAAGTGGTCCAAGTATCCTCCGGAGGGCCGGCGCAGCCAGGGCAATGGCCAATACGGCGCTCTGTGGGGAAGCGATTATCGCCAGACTGCCAACGACAACATGGTGGTGGTGATTATGATTGAGACTCCCATCGGCGTGGAGAACGCCGAGAAGATCGCCTCTGTTCCCGGGATTGATGTGATCTTCGCTGCCAGCACCGACCTGGGCAATTTTTCCGGGCATCGCCAGGGCGACAAGGAGTACGAAGCCCTGGTCACTAGGATCCATGACGTGACCTTGCAGCATGGGATCAGGTTGGGCGGGCCCCAGGCCTGGAAAGATCGGCCCGGGTTCACCTTTTTCCAAGGCCCCGGCGAAATCCAGCTAATCCAAGCTGGGGCCAAGGCAAATCTTTCAACCAATCCTGCTCCACCTGGCACAACGCGCGGCGTGGCCCCAATCGAAGGCGATAAGCCAAAGTAGTCGCGCCTTGAGTGGGACAGGCATTCCTGCCTGTCTCTTTCTCCTTACGCCATCGGCACTTTCACGCCCGTCTTCTTTGCAAACGCAATCGCCTCCGGATACCCCGCATCCACGTGCCGCACCACGCCCATCCCCGGATCATTCGTCAGCACGCGCTCGATGCGCTTCGCCATTTCCTTCGTCCCGTCCGCCACACACACTTGCCCCGAATGCTGCGAATAGCCAATCCCCACGCCCCCGCCGTTGTGAATCGACACCCACGACGCCCCGCTCGCCGTGTTAATCAGCGCGTTCAGCAACGGCCAATCCGCAACCGCATCCGACCCATCCAGCATCGATTCCGTCTCGCGATAGGGCGACGCCACCGACCCGCAATCCAAATGGTCCCGCCCAATCACAATCGGCGCCTTCAATTCGCCCTTGGCCACCAAATCATTCAGCGCCAGTCCAAATTTGTCTCGCTCCCCATATCCCAGCCAACAAATCCGCGATGGCAGCCCCTGAAACTTCACTCTCTTCTGCGCCAGCTTAATCCAGCGATTCAAATGCTCGTCCTGCGGAAACATTTCCAGAACCAATTGATCCGTCCGCGCAATATCTGAAGCTTCCCCCGACAGCGCTGCCCACCGGAACGGCCCTTTCCCCTCGCAAAACAGCGGCCGGATGTACGCCGGCACAAATCCAGGAAAGTCGTAAGCGTTCTTCACGCCCTGCTCGAACGCAAACGTTCGAATGTTGTTCCCGTAATCAAACGTCACCGCTCCCAGCTTCTGCAAATCCAGCATCCCCCGGACGTGCTGCGCCATCGCCGCCATCGAATGTTTCTTGTATTCTTGCGGGTCGCGCTTCCGCAGCTCCAGCGCCGCTTCCAGCGTCATTCCATTCGGCACGTACCCGCCGATAGGATCGTGCGCGCTCGTCTGGTCCGTCAACAAATCCGGCACCACGCCGCGCTTCGCCAGTTCCGGAATCAAGTCCGCGCAATTTCCCACCAGCCCAACCGAAGTCGCCTCGCCCTTGCGCACCGCATTCTTCAAAATCCGCAGCGCCTCATCCAGTGAAGTCACCATCACGTCGCAATAACCCGTCTTCACGCGCCGCTTGATGCGCTCCGGGTCCACATCGATCCCCAGAAACGCCGCGCCATTCATCGTCGCCGCTAGCGGTTGCGCCCCGCCCATGCCGCCCATCCCGCCGGTCACCACCAGCTTGCCCGCCAGGTTTCCGCCAAAATGTTTTTTCGCCGCCGCCGCAAACGTTTCGTACGTTCCCTGCAAAATCCCCTGCGTCCCGATGTAAATCCAGCTTCCCGCCGTCATCTGCCCGTACATCATCA
>JBGPIX010000170.1:0-10864 GCA_041485085.1 Candidatus Acidiferrum sp. | reverse complement strand
TCCCATTTCATGGAGAGGCGATCGGTGCGGTCAGGCAACACCGTGCCGGAGTATTGCTTTACCTGATAGCCTTCGGGCAATTGGATTTTGTCGATCGCATCGCTCATCTTGAGAATGGCGTACACCGGACTTTCTATCTCACCGGCTACGTCCCCCGTCACATACACCACGGGTCGCAAGTTCTTGCGATAAACGCTTTGATCGATCGCGGTCTCCCGGATGTTTGTCACCTCGCGGAGGGAAACCTGCGCGCCCGAGGGACCAGGTAACTTGAGATTTTTGAGATCCTCAATGCCGGAGCGATTGGGCCGAGACAAGCGCACTTCGATGGGGACATCTTCCCGCGACGCGGGGTCGTGCAGCAGCCCCGCGGATGCTCCGCTCAGACCTATCTGGACTGTTCGCGTAACTTCTGCCGCGGAGATTCCGTGTAGCGCAGCCTTGTCGAGATCCACTTTCATGTCGTACTTGCTCTGAGGATCTTCCACGTACCAATCCACATCCACTACGCCGGGGGTCGCCTGGAAAATCTTTTTGATTTTTGCAGCAAGTTCGGTTTGTCCCTTGTAGTCCGGCCCATATACCTCCGCCACGAGAGTTTGCAGCACCGGCGGACCCGGTGGAACCTCGGCGACCTTGATGCGCGCGCCGAACGGCGCTGCAATCTTGTCCAGCTCCGGCCGCAATCTACGGGCAATTTCATGGCTCTGCGCTTTGCGTTCATGTCGAGACAGCAGGTTGACCTGGATATCGGCCTGGTTCGGCTGACGGCGCAAGAAATAATGTCGCACGAGGCCGTTGAAGTTGTAGGGCCCGGAGGTCCCCGAATAGATTTGGTAATTGATGACCTCCGGTTGCCGGCCCAAGTAGCTCCCTAAAGCTTGAGCTACACGTGTCGTCTGCTCCAATGGGGTTCCGTCCGGCATGTCGATGATCACTTGAAATTCGCTCTTATTGTCGAAGGGGAGCATTTTGACCTGCACCCACTTGAGCGGAATGAACGCCACCGCCGCCAGCAGCAGCACCACCACACCGCCGAGGAAGAACCACCTCCGCCCTGAATTCTGAATCAGTGGATTCATCAAGCGGCGATAGAGCCGCGTGGTCCACCCTTCGGCCTCATGCCCCGACTCGGGACGGTCGGCGTAATGATGCAGCAAGCGCAAAGCGGCCCAGGGTGAAACCACAAAAGCCACGATCAACGAGAACATCATCGCCGCCGAAGCGCCTACCGGAATCGGGCGCATATATGGCCCCATCAGACCGCGCACAAAAGCCATCGGCAGAATGGCCGCAATCACAGCGAAGGTGGCGAGGATCGTTGGGTTGCCGACTTCGTCTACGGCTTCGATTGCCACGTTAGCGAGTGAGCGGCCACGATTTTCGGGCAGCCGGAAATGGCGAACAATGTTTTCGACCACCACGATGGCGTCATCCACCAAAATACCGATGGAAAAAATCAGTGCGAAAAGCGTGACCCGGTTCAACGTGTACCCGAACAAGTAGAAGATCGCGAGAGTCAGCGCGAGGGTTACGGGAATGGCCAGCAGCACCACGCCAGATTCGCGCCAACCCAACGCGAGCGCTATCAGTAGCGTGACGGAAAGCGTGGCAAGGAAGAGATGCTTCAGGAGTTCGTCCGATTTGTCTTTTGCCGTTTCCCCATAGTTGCGCGTGACGGTAACGTTCAGATCGTTTGGCAGGGTGTTGCCTCGAAGCGAGTCGACTTTTTGCAAAGCGCTTTCAGAAATGAGCGTGGCGTTCGCGCCCTTGCGCTTGGCCAGGGTGATCGTTACGGCTGGGTATTCCGCATTTGCCGCGCCTGTAGTTGTTCCCTTAGCGCTGGCGAACAGGACGTAACTGTCGGGTTCCGCTGGGCCGTCCGTGATTTTTTCCGCCACGTCCCGCAGGTACACAGGCCGTCCTGCATGAACTCCCACGACGACCTGTTGTAGTTCTTCCGGGCGGGTAAAGAAATTGCCGGCTTCGACTTGAAACTCCTGGTTGCCGCTCGCAAAGCTGCCCACCTGACTGCGCGTATTCGCGGCTCCGAGCTGCATGACCACGGAATTTGGGGTCAGTCCGTAGGCTGCGAGGCGTTGCGTGTCCAGCACAACGCGCAATTTGCGTGGTTGCCCGCCGATGATAGTCGTTTCGGAAACATCGTCCAGTTGTTTGAGCGAATGCTCCAGTTCTCCTGCAATGCGCCGCAGTTGGTAGGCGTCGTAGTTCTTGCCCCAGAGAGTCAGAGCGAGAATCGGCACATCATCTATTGAACGCGCCTTGATGATCGGCTGCGAGACTCCTTGGGGGATGCGGTCGAAGTTCGAATAAAGCTTGTTATAGGTCTTAACGATCGCATCTTCTTCTTTCGTGCCTACATAAAAGCGCACGATCACCATGCTCAGGCCGGGGTGGCTGATGGAGTAGATGTACTCAACTCCCGGAATCTCGCGGAGCAGCTTCTCCATGGGCACGGTGGCCCGTTGCGTTACTTCTTCTGCTGATGCTCCCGGCATCTGCACGAATACGTCCAGCATGGGGACGACGATCTGTGGTTCTTCCTCGCGCGGCGTTTGCAGGATGCTAAAAATGCCCAGCAGGAGAGCGCCTACAATGATCAAAGGTGTCAGCTTCGACTGAATAAAGAGCTGCGCAATGTGGCCCGCCAGTCGCAGGACATGATTGGGATTTTCCGGCTTTGGAGACGTATCATTCATGGACGTGGTGCGATTCGCTTTCCGCCCAATTCGCGGTCTCCGGGCACGCCAACTACCTTTTCTCCGTCTTGTAATCCGGAGAGCACCTCAATTTGTTCTCCGGCACTTTTGCCAAGCGTGACGTAGCGCAATCCGGCTATCTGGTTCGCGTCGAGCACGTAAATTCCCTGGAGTTGACCGCGCTCCACCAAGGAGGTGCGCGGAATCAACAATGCCGGCCGCTCGCCGCGTGAGAAACGTGCCCTCCCGAAGAGACCGGAGCGGAGACGCGCATCCGCGGGCAATGCGACTTTCACGAGGAAGCTGCGGCTCGCCGGGTCGGCGGCCGGAACGATTTGCACGACCTTGCCGGAAAGGGAGACATTTCCGAGCGCGTCAATCGTCACGGGGCTGGCCTGCCCTAGACGGACCTGGCGAAGTTCGCTTTCATCCACTGTCACTTCCAGCCGGTGGCTCCGCGTATCTTCAATTGTGAAGATGGGCATACCGGGCGAGGCCAGCATGCCGGCATCGACCTTCTTTTCCGTTACTACGCCGGCGAACGGCGCGCGTATGCGCGCGTATCCGAGCGAAGTCCGAGCCTGTGTTAGAGCTGCATTTGCTTGTGCCTGTCCGGCCCGCGCCATATCGCGCCGTGCTTCCGCAGACTGGTAGCGCGCTTTAATCTCGTCGAATTCCTGCGGGCTGACCGATTTTTTCTCGTACAGTTGCTGGTAACGCTTCAGCGTTGATCCGGCGAGAGCCAGGTCCGAATCGGCGGCGGAGAGTTCCTTTTCCGCCGCCGCCACGGCAGAAGTGGCTTGATCCGCTCCGGAGCGGGATTGCGCGTCGTCGAGAATCGCCAGCACCTGACCGGCTTGCACACGGTCGCCTTCATGAGCGCGGATCTCGACGATATTACCCGTTGCCTGGCTGGAAACCTGGCTGGTTTGTGCGGCGCGCACCGTTCCCACCGCTTCCAGCCAGTCGGGTACCGGCGTCTTTTGCGCGACAATTACCAAAACGTTGCTCACCGTCTCCGGCGGAGGGCTCGCTGCACGCCGTTCGTTCGTGCAGCCTGCCAACACCCCACTCAGAACGATGATCAGTACGTATGACAATTTGATCGCGTGATGTTTGTGACTCATGGCGTCACCACGGGAGACTGAGGGTTCAAACTTCCGCTGGCCAGTTCGAGATTCGCATAGCCGGTGTGATAGCGATACACGGCTTCCCAATATTCTGCTTGCGTATGCCTCGAGGCTTCTTCCGCCGCAAGCAGATCGGTAATCGTCGAAAGACCAGAGTCGTATCGGTTCTGATTGATGCGCAGGCTTTCCTGAGACGCTGCAATCGTTGCGCGCGCCACCTCCACCTGTTGGCGGGCGGAATCCACGTCATAGTAGGCGCGCCGGACCTCGAGCCGCGCAGCATCGGCGGCCATCTCTTTTACGGCCGCGACCTTCTCCTGCATGGCCCGCTCGTGAGAAAGTCGTGCCCGCTTGGCTCCTCCATCGAAAAGATCGAACTGGAGTTCTATTCCGGCCAGCCAGTTATTCGCGCCACCTCCGGCCACAAACGTTGGGTTGTCGGCTTCCCATCCCGCAAACGCGTTCACCCGTGGACCGAATGATGATTTCGCGATCGAGACGCTCTGTTGCTGCGCAGCCTCTTGCGAGCGGATGCGTTTCAGGTCGGGGCGCATATCTACTGCTCGTTTCTCGGCTTCTTCAAGTGTCGTTGCCGGGAAATTTCTTTCTGCGAGAGCCTCGGCTGGATCGAATTCGGTTTCCGTCAATATGCCTAAAGCCGTGCTTAACCGTGCCCGCGCCATTGCCAGGCTATTCGTGGCGCGAATGGCTTCCTGCTTCCGCGACGCCAGCCGCACCTGGGCGCTCAGTAAATCAGATTCCACGACCACGCCGCTTTCGAAACGATTTTTACTCCGGTCCAGGATGGCCTGCGCCGTCTTCAGACTTTCCCCGGCAACTTCCAGCTGTTTCTTTGCAAGCAAGACACCGTAATAGGCGTCTACAACGCGAAAGATGATTTCCTGGTCGGTACGTTCCAGTTGATGACCAGCCGCGTCCTTTACGCGCTCCGCGCGGTTGACCGCGCGCCAACTACCGAAGGAATCAAAGAGATTCCAGGTTCCGCCAAAGCGTGTTGCGAAATTACCGAGAGGAGCCGGCGTGTTCAGGACGCTCAGCGCAAAGTCCGGCGTGGTAAATCGCTGTTGCCGCAACTTGCTGCCAAAGACATACACGGGGTCGTTACCTTGCGTGGCCGTCTCAGAAAAAGCGACGTGCGGCAAAAGGAAGGACCGAACCTCCTTCACGTCCGCGGAAGCAGCTTTTGTGTCGGCGAGCGCCGCTTTGCGCTCCGGATTCTTCTCCAGTGCGATGTTGACTGCCTGCTGGAGAGTAATCGGGGAGGGCTGCTGTGTTTGTTGCGCGAAGAGCAATCCCGGAATCGACAACGCAACGAGCATGACCAACAGGACGTCTCCTGCGAAACGAGATACGCCTTCCCATCGCACGAGAGTCTTTTGCAGGTTTTGACTTTTTTCGCCGGGTTGTCGTCTACGATTTTTCATTAGAGATTTTCACCCTTATGCATGCACGGGAGTTGGTGCGAGCCATTGCGTTTTCTCTTCCACGATCTCGTAGGTGGTGTGCAGGCTGGCCGTTTGCTTCACCATCGCCCCCACGGAGCAGTACTTCTCCTCGGAGAGCCGGATGGCTTCCTCGATTGCGGCAGGATCGATTTCGTGACCCGTGACCACATGGTGGATGCGAGCCGAGGTAAAAACCTGTGGCGGCCGTTCCGCTTGGTCAGCTTCGACTCGGACTTCGTAGCCCGTCACTTTTTGGTGATACTTCTGGCGAAGAACAGTAATGACATCGAAGGCTGTGCAGCCGGCCAGCCCGACGGCAACTAGCTCAATGGGCTTGGGACCGGTGCCTCCGGCCGCATCGTCAAGCAGCATGTGATGCTCACTGCCGGTCGTTGCGGCGAACTGACGCTCTGCCCTAAGTGGTTGAGTAAGAAGAACCTTAGCGGTGATCATGTGTGCCTCTCATAGGCCCCCGTCATTCAGGGCCACACCAATAAATGCAAGGAATCCAATTTTGTTACAGAAAATGCGTGGCCAACCGGGGGGGAGTATATGCTCCACACGCTGGAATTGCAGGTAGACCGCCCTGTTTCCTTAGCGGTTTCTTCCTCGTGACCAGAGCGGGATGCCCCGCGCATCCCTCAGGGTCCAACTCTTGTCGCCTTTCTTGATTTGGCGTGCGACGATAGTGGCGGCTCCCTGGTATTTCACTTTGGAACCAACAACCTCGATCTGGTCGCCTTTTGCGAACGCACAGTTCTGGCGTTCTAAGTACCAAGTCGGCCCGACATGAATATCGTCCAGTTCGTCCCCGGACTTGACGATGAGATGCGTACCCGAACTGCGGCCAGGACCAGGCACTTCCTTCACTTCCTGGATTACACCGGTAATAGTTGTCTCAGTCTTGGGATCGTATATGGGTGTTCCTCTGCCGGGCCCCTGGCCAACTTGTCCGAACGCAACAATCGCGGTTAGCGTTGCGAGTAGAGTGGCCGATAGCAATGACTTTGGTAAACCGAGCAATGGTTTCATGATTGACTCCTAATCTCTGTTTAAACCCTCTCGAAATAGATCAACCTCGCGAGATTAGTTGCACTCGTCATGTCGACAACCAGTTAAGCCCCAACCGTTTCGGCTCGCTGTGATTAGGATCACAGACTGGTGTGATACTGGGAATGTAATGCCACTGTTCGAGGACGCATACTCGTGAGTGCCATAGAGTCGAATCTGTTACAGGAGAGTACGGGCTGAATCCGGGGAGTCTGGAGGAGAGCTAACTTCACATTGTGTCGATTGCGTTGCGCCTGGTGATGTTCGCCATCAGGCTCTGATACTCAGCTAGCAAGTCGCGCCTGAGCCTCGCCGCGACACGCGGATCCGGCGATTCGTTTGGCGCTGTTCGGCACTGCTGGATCGACTTCTCCAAGCTCGATAGAAAAGCCTTGCACGGCTCGCAGCCGCCGATATGCTTTTCCAGCTCTTCGCAAAGGGAATCATCTAACTCGTTATCAAGGTAGTTTGAAAGCTCGGCGAACATTTCCTTGCAGCGCCGTTGGCGAGGCAGGGCTGAAGTGTGAATTGCCCCTGCGGGTCTCGCCTTCGGATGGCGAATACGATGCTGATCCTGCTTAGCTAATTCCTTTCGCACAAAAAGTCGCGCCCGGTGAAGCCGCACGCGGATGGTCCCTAGCCGGAGGCCGGTGATTTCGGCGACGTCCGCGTCTGAAAGCTCCTCCATATCATGCAGAACAAGAATGAGCCGATACTCCGCAGGCAGTCTCTGTACTGCTTCCCGGAGATGCTTTGCATTCTCGCGACGCAACAAAGAAGTCTCTGGCGTTCCTTCGGGACTGCCTGATAGTTTTTGCAATTCCTGGCGGTCAGGCATCAATTCTTCGAGGGAGAGATCTTCCTTGGGAGCAAATTTGCTCTTGCGCCGGCTCATCAAGCAGCGGTTCTTGGCGACCTTATAAAGCCACACCATCAGAGCCTTAGGGCTATCGAATTTTGGCAGGTTGGGAACCGACTTGAGCAGCACTTCCTGCATGGTGTCTTCAGCATCTTGCCGCTGCCCGCAAACCTTCATACTGAAAGAAAAGATTGTCTTTTGGAGCAATCCCAGCGCTTCTTCCAGAGACTTCTGATCGTTCCGCTGGATCAGTTGAATGACTTGCTCGATCTCGGGTCGCACGGATTCAACTCTAACACGTCAGGAAAGCGGGGGGCAGCGTTCCAAGCGGCTGGGTGGAGTTTTGTGACTGAGAAGTCCCGAGATGAATTGTTCCGCAAATTCCTCGCCAATTTCCACGGAAGTCGCTTCGCCGGAAGGATCGAACCAGTAAGGAATCCAATTGAGCGAGCCTAAAAGGGCGAAAGTGGCCAGCTTGGGATCGGCGCTCCGGAAGACACCGATCTTAATTCCTGCGCTGATGATACGGCGAATCCCGCGGTCGAAGCGATCGCGCTTTGCGATGACCTTCCGCCGCCGGGAAGCGGAGAGCGCCTGTACGTCCATCGTCAAAGCGGTTCCGCGCAATTCGTCAATCATCATGTGTGTGAAAGAGACGATGACACGCCGCAATTTTTCCTGCGGTGGATGCGAGCTGTCTTCCACCTTCTTGAGCATTCTTAAAAGAAGGTCGAGAGCAAATTCGTGGCAGGCAAACAGGATGTCCTCTTTATCCTTGAAGTAGTAATAGAGGTTTCCCTTGGTCATGTGGAGCGCGCTGGCAATTTCATCGACACTCGCTCCGTAATAACCTCGACGGCGAAACGCGGCTGCGGCGCTCTTTAGGATCTCCAGGCGCATTTCGCCATTTTTGTCTCGTCTATTGGTCATTTGAATTTTCCGTGCGCCGTGCCCCAGTGACAATGAAAGCAATCTTGGGGATTATATGGGATTCTGATGTGGATCGCAGGGCAACCAAGATGGGGAGGACCGCGTTCATGCCAGCCGAGTATTCAAGCATCGTGTACGAAATCCGAGAGAGCGTGGCAAGGATTACTCTGAATCAGCCACCTTTGAACATCATCGATATCCCCATGATCGGGGAGATGCATAGCGCGCTCGCGCGAGTCCACGCCGCTGGTGACCTGAAAGTGCTCGTCATCGACCATCGAGGGAAAGCCTTTTCGGCGGGGGTCTCCATCCAGGACCATACGCCCGACAAGGTAGGGGAAATGATTGAGAAGTTTCATGGCGTGTTCCGTCTTCTCAATTCTATTGCCGTACCTAGCGTGGCGCTGGTGGATGGAATGGCATTGGGCGGCGGGTGCGAGCTGGCCGTTTTCTGCGATATGGTTATCGCCTCTGAACGCGCCACATTTGGCCAGCCGGAGATCAAGGTAGGGGTCTTCCCCCCTGTGGCTGCGGTCCTCTTTCCGCACTTGATTGGCCGGAATCGGGCGCTGGAATTGCTCCTGACCGGTGACGTCATCGGGGCCGCCGAGGCCAACGCTATCGGCCTCATTAACAAGGTTGTTCCTGCGGACAGCTTTCGTGAAAAGACGGACGAATTCATCAGCAAACTCACTTCGCTGAGCGGTCCGGTATTGAGACTGACAAAGCGAGCGGTGGACCGCGGACACAATTTGAGTGTGGATGAAGGTATCCGTGCCGTTGAGCAGCTTTACCTCGGAGAACTCATGAAGACGGAAGATGCGCGCGAAGGTCTGAGTGCTTTTCTGGAAAAGCGGAAGCCGATTTGGAAAAACAAATAGCGTCGAAAACCATTCACTGCTCTGCGGTAAAGCAGAGGCTGCGGCCATTAAGTTGTTCTCTTGCGGGTATAAATCGTCTGGAAGTAATAAGAGACAACGGTCTTGCACTCTTGGCAGTCATCTTGAAGTTCCTCGGGGAGCACCGGTTCAGCTCGCACTTCGTATCCCAATTGCGCGTAAAGCTCCATCGCTTCCTTGGCACGCTGTTCATCAGCGGTGAAGCGGCGTTCCCATCCCTGGGCAATTAATGAGGAGTTGGGCTGAAGCTGCGCGTCGGAGAGGATTCTCCGGCTTAAGCCATCGAACAAACTTTCAATTTTGATGATCTTCGCCATGGCTTAATCTTTGGCAGTCAGTTTGCTTTCCCGGCCTCGGCGACGGAAGAACCTTCGCTAACGGGCAAACTCAGTTTTTGCAGCCGGCGTTGCGCCAGAATCGCGGCGCCTAGCGCACCGACGAATTGAACGAGATTTTCTGGTGGAACATTTACTTCCGCTTTTAGATGTTCGCGAACCACGCGGGCCATTGTTTCGAAGCGCAGGATGCCGCCAATCAAGGTGAACTCGGGCTCCATCTGAACGCGCTTCATGAGTTGGACCGCACGGTCCACCAGCGAGGCGATGGCCCCGTGCATAATGTCCGCGGGCGCGCTTCCAACCGACAGTTGATTGATGACTTCGGATTCCGCAAATACCGCGCAGACGCCGGAAATCGCAACTTGTTGTTTCGAGGTTGCCACCAACGGACCAATCTCGGTGGTTCCGTATCCCATGTAACGTGCCGTCTTCTCCAGGAAAGCACCGGTTCCGGCGGCGCACTTGTCATTCAAGCGGAAGGACTTGACGCGGGCCAACTCGTCGATCCGCGTGGCTTTCATCGTTTGGCCCCCGATGTCGAGAATGGTACGCGTTCCAGGAAAGAAGAAGGTCGCGCCGCGCGCGCTGGCAGTAAGGTCAGTCACTTGAGTGTCGCTGAAAGAAACCATGTGGCGTCCGAACCCCGTGGCCACGACGTAGGAAATGTCGGACTCCGCCTTGCCCGCATTTTCGAGGGCACTTTGATAAACCTGTTTTGCCACTTCGGCGAGTTTGAAACCCGTGTTGTTCAAGGCGTGGCCGAGGATCGCGCCTTGCTCATTCAGGACCACCGCTTTGGCATAAGTCGAACCAACGTCGATTCCGGCAGTATAAATCATGACGGCCTCCCTGCAACTGCGGGTGCCCGCCCGGCCAAGACATGATCCAAAGCGAATAAGGCAGCGCCCAAAGCACCCATGAAGTGGGAATCGTCGCTCACGTTCAACTTGGCGTTCAGACCTTTCTGCAGCGCCTCGATCATTCCAATGTTGCGCGCCACTCCGCCCGTAAAGGTGATCTCTTCCTCGACACCGACGCGCCGAAGCAGCCCAATGGAGCGCGCCGCAATCGATTGGTGAACGCCTTGCAGGATGTCCTCGATCTTTTTGCCTTTGCCCAGCCAGGAAAGTACTTCGGACTCGGCGAACACGGTGCAGGTGGTGCTGATGCGCACGGGCCGCTCGGAGCGCAAGGCGGTTGGACCCAGTTGATCCAAAGGAATATCGAGAGCGCTGGAAGCCGCGCCCAAGAATCGTCCGGTGCCTGCCGCGCATTTGTCGTTCATGCAAAAATCCACGATTTCGCCTGACGGGCGCACGCGAATCGCTTTCGTATCTTGACCGCCCATGTCGATCACCGTGTGCGTGCCGGGAAACATGTGCACCGCGCCGCGGCCATGACAACTGATCTCCGTCACCTGGGTGTTCCCAAAAGTCACGCGGTAGCGGCCGTATCCAGTCCCGACGACATAC
>JBGPIX010000169.1:0-10971 GCA_041485085.1 Candidatus Acidiferrum sp. | reverse complement strand
CGTCACTCCGTACCCTTCCGCGCTGAAGTTGAATTCAGCGGCGGCCCCGCCCTGGTAGCCATAGCCACGGATGAACCGCGAATGCTTCTTGCTCGAAGGAGTGTTCCGAAAGCGCGGGACGTAAATCCCGTTGGGCCGCTGGGGCTCGTTGGCGTCGGGAAGAGTTTTGAAATCCGGCAGATGCCCCGAGGCTCCTCCCCCAGTGACATGATCCATCAGATAGCGGCCTAGCGCGCCGCTGGAATTTGCCAGCCCATTGGGATATTCCCGGGTGGAGGAGTTCAGCAGAATGCGAGTGGATTCCAAGGCCTGGGCGCAGAGGATCACCGTTTTTGCCCGGACCTCCTTTACCTGCCGCGTCAGGCGATCCACGTAGGTCACTCCACGCGCTTTGTTTGCCGCATCGTCCATGTTGACATGGCTCACGACCGCGTTGGTGATCAGCGTGCAATTGCCAGAAGCCACCGCGTCCTTGACGGTGGTAAATGGGCTGCTGAAATAGGAAAACGTGGTGCATCCGCGTTCGCAAGGCCCGCAATAGTGGCAAGCGAGGCGTCCATTGTGATTTTGCGTCAGTATCGCTGTGCGCCCGATGGTGACGGTGTGTCCGAACTGGGCTTTCACGCGTTGTTTTAATTGAACTTCTCCACAGCTCATTTTCATCGGCGGAAGAAATTGCCCGTCGGGCAGCATTTCATTGCCCTCAGCTGATCCACTGATGCCTACGTAACGCTCTACGATGTCGTAGTAAGGTGCAAGATCCGCATAGCTAAACGGCCAGTCATCGCCGTACCCGTCACGGCTCGCCGCCTTGAAGTCGTTATCGCTTAGCCGGTAACTCTGACGGCCCCAGACCAGCGAGCGCCCGCCGAGCACGCGCAACCGTTGCCAGGTAAACGGCTTGCCCGCGGGCGTGCTGTAAGGATTCTCGAGGTCGTTGACAAACCACTCGTAGTTGTATTCCATGCACGCGTAGCATTGCTTTTGGATAGGCCGCGTGCGCACGACTTCGGGTGAATGATCGCGGTATTTGAGCTTGTAGCCCGGCATGTGCTCGGTAAATTCTTTCGGACTGACCGCGCGGCCGGCTTCGAGCAAGGCGACTTTCAGTCCGGCCTCGGCAAGCTGTTTCGCGGCCCAACCGCCCGTGGCGCCCGATCCCACAACCACTGCATCGTAGGTTTGTTGCAGAGGGTCCTGCGCTGCGTAATTCATGCTCATTTGTGATTCCCTTCCGGATGGTCACAGCCTGCATAGGGACCGTGCGCAAAGGCGCCGTCCCAGCCGAGTTCCTTCTCGCCAATCTGCGAGCTGTAGTAGGCCGTCATGATGCGCTGCTTCAGAGCTTCAAAATGAACGTGACCGACATCGGGCTTCGCATCCACTTCACCAGTCCACCTGCTCTCATTAACGGTATAAGCCAGCGCGTGCAACAAAGTATCCTGGTCTTCTCGTGACAGGTAGCGAAATGCCGCTTTGAAACGCCGGATGCTTTCGCCATCCAGATAACCGAGTGAGTTCAAGAACGCTCGTTGTGTCTCGGGCGTCTCGGCAGCCAGCACAAGATCGATGTAGCGATTCACCAGTGCTTCCTTGGCGCCGGGAGTGTCTGTTGCGGGGATCATCAAGTCGCTCAGCACAATGAGCGTTTCGTTCTGGTGCTCGTCCAAAAAAAGCGGCTTCCATCCCGGAGCTGAGAGGTCTTTCGAGGCGTCAACACCGCTTTGCGCCGGCGTCAGCTCGGAGGACTGTGTTGCACTCTGTGCCTTCCCAATCGGAGAGCGCAGCGCGGCGGCAGCACCTGCAAGAACACCAGCACGGATCAAATCACGTCGTTTCATGAAAACTCCTTGCGAGCAAGCCCGCTGTTTGGTAGGCCGCTTGTGCGCATGTCTATTTGCGCAGCTACCGTTGATTCCATGCCGCACGAATCGACTCCCCGCCGACTGTGGGCACCGGGAAGTCTACACCAACCTACTAGCTTCGCCATAAAGCCGAAAATCAGAGAAGCACACGTTCACGGCCGAATTTCCATCCAGCAGTACAACGCAGGGTGAAGGAGTTAGAAATTGCAGCGCAAGATGAGGAACGGAGGCCAAGTCCCCGGAGAGAGCATTAATCGCCCAGGCAAACCTGACGCGTGACGTAACTCGCACCGTTAAACGGTATCTCTATTTCATAACCGGACTCCATCTTACGGACTGGCAGGCCGTCCGCTCGCAACTGCGGGAGAGAAGAAACGATCGTAAGCGGATACTGCCTGCCGCCCAGTCCCGCCAAAGTCAACCGGAGCAAGCATCCGTGATTTTGAGCGTCGGATTGCACATCCAGGATTTTCAGAGAGGACGTCCGATTCCCCGGTTCAGGCTGTGACCGCGGCGGCACGATGGCGATTCCGCCCTCATACTCGATGGACAGCGTGAGTTGCTGGGATGGCCGGAGCGCAATTTGCGGAACTTCCACCCGCAGAAAACCTCCAGACTGGTGAATGGAGAATCTTTGCGGTTTTCCGTCCATTCGCACGCTTTTTATGCGGGAAAGAGCCGGCAGCGCAGGCGCAAGGTTCATCGTGACGGGAGAGTTGCCCTGGTATTGAAGATGGATTGTCGTTCGCCCGCGCAGTTGAGAAACTTCCCCGGAAAGATTTCCCTCCGCGATGGCATAACGCTGAAAACGTAGAAATGGCCAGTCGGCAGGCAGATTCGGCGCGAACGAAACCTGGATACCTGCGTCCGGCCCGTTTGCGATTCCCTTGGTTTCGAGACCGAGCAGGCCGCGCACTGCGGGCACAATCACCCCGACGGAAGAAAACAATTGATGGGGCACAGCGAATTCTCCAGGCAAGTAGCGATCCCCGTTCATCAACTCCGGAAGCATGCCCGGCGAGGAAAGACCCGTCAGCCGCGCGATTCCGCTCCAAGTCGCAAAACCGGCCAGAGGCTGTTCGTGGCGATATTGCGCCCAAGCGGCAATTCCGCTCATGAACGGCCAAGCGGTTCCGTTGTTGTAGCTCAAGGGATCGTAGAGCGGGCTCTCATTCGTCAACCAGCGCACTCCCCAGTCTGTGGAGAGGCCGGGCGCTGCGAACGTCTCGGCGCCGAGTGCGGCTTGTTTGGGATCGACCTTTTCGGAAAGCGCGAGAAGCACACTGGACCAAACTCCCGGCAAGTCCGTGCGATGCCCGTCGGCGGTTATTCCGAAAGCGAAGGAATGCTGTTCAGGGCTCCACCAGTCCCTTTTTAGAGAATCTTGCGCCTTGGCGGCTCGAAGATTGGCATCCGCAGAAAGATCCTTTTCGCCCAAGATATTGGCCATCTCCGCCACGGATTCCAGCGCGGCCACCCAAAAGCCTTCGAGATAGACGTCCTTGACCACCTTTCCGCGCAGTGCCCCCACTTCGACGGCAGCCAGGCCGGCCTTAGTGTTGTCCATCAAGCCATCTTCTGGCGTCACCGTGGAAACGCAGTAGGTGTATGCTTTTTTCGCTGAGGGCCAAAACTCTTCCAAGAACTTCCGGTCGCCCGTGCGGCGCCAGTACTGGCCGGCAGAATATAGATACATTGGCGTGGTATCAGCGTGGTAGTACGCGTAGTGGTATTTCCCAAACCAGTCAAGCAGATCCGCGCTCTGCGTCATTTCATGCATCATCTTGCCATCGGCTCGCTGGCGGTCTCTCAAGAAACGCAGCGCCTGAAGCGCGCCAGGAAGGTCTCCGTAGTCCTCCAAAGCCCACGAGGCCATCAGGGCATCGCCGCCAAACCACCAGGCAAATCCCGGTCTTTCTCCCACGCCGGAGGGTCCGTAGCCGGCGATCAACCCACACCCATAGATGGGATGGCAGACCCATCCGGAATCCAAGGCAACTTTCGCCCAGGTAAAATCACGATTGAGCTCAGGGTCGGGCGATTCAAAAGCCAAAGTCCGTTCGAGGAACCTGCGATGATACTCAACGCGCTCCTCGAAAAATTTGCGGGCCCGCTCCAGGACACTGCGGTACAGAGCACGCGCATTGGCTTCACTCTCCATGCTGAGAGCCATTACCAGCGGGGTCGAGATGGAGGGGGACCGGTCCGGCGTGATGTGCATTCTCATGAGCATTTCGCCCGCAGCGAGCTGATGATCCGTAAATTCGGTGTAGCCACTGGAAGCCGGTGATCCGACCAGCGCCGTCGGCTGCTGCGTGCCGTCGGTGATGGCAAAAGCCTTTTCTTCGGGCAACCAGTAGCTGTGCTGTCCGCCGAAGCTGGCCGGCCACATTGGTTTGAAATCGGGGACAAATCCGGCGGTGATTTCGAGAGCCCGGGTAGCATCGACGTCGAAATAGATCACGACGGCCGGCTCGTTGAGGGGAGTCCAGATGATTTCCCGGACGGTGAAATTTGGATGCACGTAAACAAGCGTGGTCGACTCTGGCCGAGTAATTACTTCTCGAAGCAGCGTTTCTCCCCGGATGGGTTCGAGAAGCCCTTCCAACTGAAATTCGAGACGAAAATTGTGCAACAGCTTGACTGGATAGATCCACGCTTCGAACAGACCGTTCTGTCTGCCAAACACGCCTGCTTTCCGTCCCGTAGCATCGAAAAAGCGAAAAGGCTGCGCGGGTTCACGCAGAACTTGACTGCTCTCCGGCAGAGATGTCGCTTGTGGTAATTCGTCCGCGGCGACTCGGGAAGCGCAGAGAGTCATCAGCAGGATCACGCCGAGGCAAATGAGGATTCCGCCGGTGGGTCGGTAAAAAATCGTAAACCTACCGTTTTTGTCTAAGGGACACATATCAGAGATTTCGCGTCATTTTGATCGCCCTCATAATATTGGAGGAAGCATAACTTGGGATACTCCAAAAGGAAATCCTGGTGCCGGGATCTTGCGATCTCAACTGGCTAAGCCTGATTAATGGGTTTACCCGACAAGTGAATTCAGGCTCATTCTTCAGCCGATGCGGGCGAGGTGGTAGCGGCGCTGCCATTCGGCGGGGAGCTGGCGGAGGAGGCGCTGCATGGTTTCGTGCTGGACGGAGTCGGCAGCGAGAGCGAAGGCTTCGCGGCGGGCGAGTTCGAGGAGTTCGCGATCGCGCAAGGGATTGGCGATGTGGAAGCCGAGGTCGCCGGACTGGCGGGTGCCGAAAAATTCGCCGGGGCCGCGAAGGAGAAGATCGGTTTCGGCGATTTCGAAACCGTTGGAGGTGCGCACCATGGTTTCGAGGCGGGCGCGAGCTTCGTCGGTCATGCGTGCGGGGACGACGAGGATGCAGTGCGATTTTTGCGCACCGCGGCCGATGCGTCCGCGAAGCTGGTGTAGCTGGGAGAGGCCAAAGCGCTCGGCGTGCTCGATGACCATGACAGTGGCGTTGGGAACATCGACGCCAACTTCGACGACGGTGGTGGCGACGAGAATCTGGGCTTCGTTTTTGCGGAAGCGCTGCATGACTTCTTCTTTTTCTTCGCTGGAGAGGCGGCCGTGCAAGAGGCCGAGATGGAGCTTGGGAAAAACTTCGCGCGAAAGTCGCTCGTATTCTTCCACGGCGGCTTTTAGCTCGAGTTTCGATTCTTCGATGACGGGATAGACGACGTAGCCCTGGTGGCCGGCGGCGACTTCGCGGCGAAGAAATTCCCAAACGCCGGGGAGGTGCGGTTCGGAGGTCATGCGCGTAGCGATGGGCGTGCGGCCGGGCGGGAGCTCGTCGAGAACGGAAACGTCGAGGTCGCCGTAGAGAGTGAGCGAAAGCGTGCGCGGAATGGGCGTGGCGGTAAGCACGAGGACGTGCGGGGCATGGCCGTGGGCGGCGGCTTTGTCCATCAGGCGCTTGCGCTGGAGGACGCCGAAACGGTGCTGCTCGTCGATGGCGACGAAGCCGAGGCGGGCGAAGGCGACGTTGTCTTCGATGAGGGCGTGGGTGCCGATGACGAGCTGGGCTTCGCCGGTGCGGATGCGGTCGAGGGCGGCGGATTTTTCCGAGGCTTTGAGGCCGCTGATGAGGAGCTCGACGCGATAGCCTGCTTTGGCGAGGATGCGGCGGGCGGAAAGAAAATGCTGGACGGCGAGAATTTCCGTGGGAGCCATGAGCGCGGCTTGCGTGCCGTTTTCGATAGCGATGACGGCGGCTTGCAGGGCGATGATGGTTTTGCCGCTGCCGACGTCGCCCTGCAGGAGCCGATTCATCGGGGAGGGCTTTTCGAGGTCGGCGGCGATTTCAGCGAGAACGCGTTTTTGCGCGGCGGTGGGCTTGAAAGGGAGGATACGCTTGAGGGCTTCGCGAACGGCGTCTTCGCGGAGGCGGAAGGGGATGGCGTTTTCCTTGCGGGTGGCTTGGCGATCGAGAGCGAGGCTGAGCTGGTATAGGAAAAATTCCTCGAAGATGAGGCGCTGTTGTGCAGGCGAACGAAAGGTATTTAGGGCGTCGAGAGATTCGCCGGGCTCGGGGAAGTGGGTGTGAATCAGGGCTTCGCCGCGCGTGGGATAGCCGAGTCGGGCGCACAATGCTTCCGGCAGAACATCGGGCATGCGCTGATCGATAAGTTGTACGGCGGCGTACATGGCGCGGCGAATTTGGCGGGAACCGAAAGTGCCGATGGCTTCGTAGATGGGGACGATGCGGCCGACTTCAGTGGAGTCCAGTTCCTCGTTGCTCAGGACTTCGATCTGCGGATTGATCATCTCGATGCGCGCGGGGCGGAGCTTATCAATTTCGGCCTTGCCATGAAGGATGAGGAGTTGGCCGGGTTTCAAGCGACCTTCGAGATAGCCGCCATGAAAAAACTTGCAGGGGAGCGAGCCGCCGGCGTCATCCTGGACTAGGAGATGATAGATGGCGTCGCGGCCGCCGCGCATGCTGCGGATCGCCTGGCCGCTCATCACGCGCGCGCGAATGGTGTAGGTGCCGTTGGGCTGGATGTCCTTCACCTTGGAAAAATGAATGCGGTCTTCGTAGCGAAAGGGCAAGTAGCCGAGTAGATCCTCAAGCGTGTAGATGCCGCGCTGGGCGAGGAGTTCGGCGCGCTGCGGGCCGACGCCTTTGATCATGCGAACTTCGGTGCTGAGGTTCATGCCCATTGATAAATGCGCCCGCCGAGTTGATGAGGGCATCTTCTTTATATCATCCCCGCTGCTAACATATTGCAGCGGGGAAACTTGCGTCCTTGCCATCCGTATCGATAGAGTGAGGATTCCGTGTCGCAAACGGGGAGGTTCCATTGGCGGGAGACCGTCTGACAGGTTCAGAGAAACGCGCGCTGATTTTGTGGGTGATGGCGGGAATTCTCGGCGTCGTCTTTGCGCAGAAATATTTTTTCCGGGCGTTTCCGGAAGCCTCGGTAAATTTCCAGGTTTCGCGCGAAGAAGCGGTTTCACGCGCGCAGAAATTCCTGACGGGCTTGGGTGAGAACGTCCGCGGCTACCGATCCGCAGTCGCTTTCGATGTGGACGAGGAGTCCAAAACTTACCTTGAGCGCGAACTGGACCTGCGGCAGGCGAACCAGCTCATGTCGTCGGACCTGCACGTGTGGTATTGGGATGTGCGTTTCTTCAAGCCGCAGCAGGAGGAAGAGTTCCGCGTGCGCGTAAGCCCGGCGGGACAGATTGTCGGCTACGACCACAAAATCGAGGAATCGCGAGCCGGGCCTTCCTTGGAGCGCGCCGCCGCCGAAATCGCAGCGCAAAGTTATCTGACCTCGAAACTGGGAATGGATTTGAAGGGCTGGGATGTCCTTCCCGAAGAAGCCAATTCGAAGAAAAAACCGAACCGCCTGGATTGGGAATTCACGTGGGAGAAGCACGGATTCCGCGCGAAAGACGCGCCTTACCGGCTGCAAGTGAGTTTGCAAGGCGACCGCGTTGGCGGCAGTGAAGAATTCCTGAAGGTGCCGGAGGCGTGGCAACGCAGCTTCGCGCGGTTGCGTTCCGGGAACAATACACTGGCGCTGGTTTTTACCGTGCCGTACGTCGTGCTGCTGGCGGTGGCGGTGTGGCTGGCGATTCGATTCACAAAGCAGGGGCAGACGTCGTGGCGGGGCGCGATTTTGCTGGGCTTGATCGTTGCGGGGCTGCTGTTCCTGCAAAACTTGAATGACTGGCCGCACTGGGCCTCGAGCTACGACACCAATCAACCCTACGCAAACTTCCTTGCGATCAAGCTCACACTGGCTTTGCTTTTCTCGGTGCTAACGGCGCTGACGGTCACGCTGGTGCTGCCTTCCGCGGAGCCGCTGTATCGTGCTTCTCAGCCGGAGCGGATGCGGCTGTCGCGCGCGTTCACATTGCGCGGATTGCGCTCGAAGGAATTTTTCTCAGCCGCCGTGGTCGGAGTGTCCATGGCCGCGGCGCACATCGGCTACGTCGTGGCGTTTTACGTGGTGGCAAGCAAGTATGGCGCCTGGGCGCCGCAGGAACTGAATTTCGATGATTCGGTGAACACCGCTTTTCCGTGGATCTCCGGCGCAGCCATCGGACTGCTGGCCTCGACAAACGAAGAGTTTACTTTCCGGCTTTTTGCGATTCCCTTTTTCAAACGGATTACAGGTTCGCGCTGGATCGCGGTAATTGTCCCAGCATTTCTCTGGAGCTTTCTGCATAGCAACTATCCGCAGGAACCGGCGTACATCCGGGGCATCGAAATCGGCTTGGTGGGGATCGTCGCGGGCATCGTGATGCTGCGCTGGGGAATTCTGGCGACGCTGATTTGGCATTACACGGTGGACGCTTCGCTGGTCGGATTGCTGCTGATGCGTTCGAACAGTTTGTACTTCAAGGTCTCGGGAGCGGTGGTGGCTGCGGCTGCGCTGGCGCCGCTGGCGTTTGCGTGCAGTTCGTACCTGACGCGCGGGGGATTCGAAACAGATGAAGAATTGCTCAATCGTGCCGAGCCCGCGCGGGAAATCGATTTCACGGCGGAGCCGGCCGTTGCAACCGCTGAAGTTAAATCGACTCGCTATGAAGCACTTGCTCCGGCGATGATTGCGTTCCTGGTTGTCTGCACGATGGCCGGCGGCGCGATAGTGTGGCGTGTGAAGCCACAGGCGATTGGCGATTATTTGAAACTTTCCGTGGATGTACGTTCGGCTCGCACGCGCGCCGACGAGATCCTTCGGCGGCGCCACGTGGATCCGAATTCATATCATCATGCCACGGTGCTTGCGGATATCGCCAATCCCATTACGAACGAATATTTGCGCCAGCGCGTCGGAATTTCGGGAATCAATGCCATCTACGCGAATCAGGTGCCAGCAGCACTCTGGCGCGTCCGTTATTTTCGCGACGGCCAGCCGGAGGAGTATGCGGTCATTCTGCGGCCTGATGGGTCACTCCACTCTATCCACCATACGCTAGCGGAAGAAACGCCGGGAGCCTCGCTGAGCAAAGAAGAGGCCAAGTCGCGCGCGGAGAAAGTCCTCGCCGAAGAAAAGAAAATCGATCTCAAGGCCTGGACACTGGTCGAATCCAGTTCCGATAAGAAGCCTCATCGGATCGATCACTCACTGACCTGGCAGCAGAATACGCCGCTCGACGCAGGTTCAGCGGCAGCGTCCAGCACGGCAGATCACGCCTATGCGCGCATCGATGTTCAAGTCCTGGGCGACGAAGTGGCAAATTACCGCACCTACGTCAAAATTCCCGACGAGTGGGTGCGCAAGCAAAAGGAGCTTACGCCAGCTCGCACCATCGTCAATTATGGAGTCCCCGGACTTTTCTTCGGCGGGCTCGGCATCACGGGACTGATCATTTTCCTCAAGAACTTGAAATCAGATACAGCGCGCGCGATTCCGTGGAAACGAATCGGACTCTGGTCGCTCTGGGGGCTTTGCGGCTATCTTTTAGTTTTCGCGTTTGGAAGCAACATCGCCAGTTTATTGGACGCGTACGACACCTCGAACCCTTTGAATTTCACCTACGCCGGGGTCGCCATAGCTGTGCTTTTCGGAGCTCCATTCGTTTTCGGCGCGATCGCGCTTTTGTTCGGTATGGCGTGGTTCTACGCCGCGCGAGCGTTCGGCGAAGAGCACCTGCCTGGCTGGGCTGGCATGCCAGCGAATTACTATCGTGATGCCTTTTGTATCGGGCTTGGCGGATCTGCAGCGCTGCTCGGCTTGCAACGGCTTCTCGCGGTAGCATCGCCACACTGGCCAACGGTGCATCGCGCCCTTCCCGCTTTCTTTGGCCAGGAGTTCGACGCCATTCTTCCTGCGGCCTCGTCCATCGCAGGCACTCTGCAGCATGGTTTGCTGCTCACGGGAATCGTCGTCGCCGTCGCTGCCTTTGTAGCGGCAGAAATTCCTCACCCAGGAATTCGGCTTTTGCTTCTCGTTTTCGGCGCACTTTCTGTCACTCCCGGTAACTGGGGCAACCCTGCGGATCTTGCGAAGCAATTCCTGACGCAGCTCATCCTTCTGAGTGTTCTCGTTTTTGGCGTGCGCTGGGTGATGCGCTTCAACATTCTCGGCTGCTTCCTCGTGGTTGCCGGGACTTCGTTGCTTGGCGGAGCAGCGGAACTGCTCTCGCAGCCTGATTCGTTCTATCGCACGAACGGTTACGCCGTTGTGACGGCGCTGGTTCTGCTTTTTGCCTGGCCGCTGGTCGCTTGGCGAATGCGCGAGTCGGTGAATCCCGTTTAGGGCGTCGATTTGCTCCGCTCGGCGGTTCTAAATCTGGCTTTCCGCGTCTAAAACCTTAGATATTCTGGAAACAAAATCCACAGAAAAACCGTTGTATTAGTGGGAAGCGGTGCTCACCCAAGGGTATAGGTGTGCGTCCAAATTGGGTGGTCGCGTGGTGCGCAGCGTTCGGCTAGGTGCTAGAATTTGCGCTAAGGTGTTGCATTAGAAGCGGCAACGCCGATTTACGCGAAAAGAAAGCGAAATATGCCGCTCCCCAGATGGGCTCTGGCTTTGGCCGATACGAACGGTCGCTCGGGTAGCACGGACGCCGCCCTGGCCTCGGTGATCTCCTTGTCCCACCTCGACGAGCGGGCCCTGGTCGCGG
>JBGPIX010000168.1:0-11099 GCA_041485085.1 Candidatus Acidiferrum sp. | reverse complement strand
CGCAACTTGCACGCCCAGCGCGTGCACCTCTTTCAGTTCGCGCGCGATGGCCTGAATCGTCTCTCCGTGGATGCCGAATCCCTGCGGCCCCTGGAACGATTCTCCGGATAGCTTCAACAAAATTCTTTTGTACGCCGGCTTGGCTTTTTTCACGGCCTTCTTACCAGCTTTCTTCGTCGCTGCCATGAGTCTCCGTTCGCGCCATCTGAAATCACGGGAATTGTAACAAACTATCCTCGCCCCCGCACATTTGGAGTGCGGGAGCTCTCTCCCGCTTTCGCGGACGCACCGTTGGGCTTTGGCTAGCGGAGGAGATTCCGTGTTCAAGGTGCGGTAGAGCTGGTGCTTTTCATTCCGGTTGCGGCTTGAGGGGCCGGAAAAGCGGGAGCGAGCTCCCGCACTCCCAAAAAAGCGTCCCGGTTTGACCGGGACGCTCAGGAATGCCTCAGATATTCTTCGATTTACGCGCTGACCGGCGCTGGCGCCGAAGCCGTCTCCGGCCCTGCGCCGCCGGATTCGCCGACCTTGAAGCGCACGAAGCGGCGGATGGAAATGTTTTCGCCCAGCTTGATCACGGCTTGAGCGATCATTTCGCCGATGGTTACGCTCTCGTCCTTGATGTAGTGCTGTTCATAGAGGCAATTCTCCTCGTAGAACTTTTCCATTTTCCCGGTGACGATTTTCTCGACGACGTTTTCGGGCTTGCCGGTGGCCAACGCCTGGGCCTTGTAGATGTCGCGTTCTTTTTCGAGCATCTCCGGCGTCACTTCTTCGCGCCGAACGTAACGCGGATCGAGCGCCGCGATGTGCATGGCGATGTCGTGCGAAAGCTGCTGGAAGGCATCCGTGCGCGCCACAAAGTCCGACTCGCAATTCAGCTCCACCATTACGCCGATTTTTCCGCCCGCGTGAATGTAGCTGCCCACCAAGCCCTCGCTGGCTTCGCGCTGCGCCTTCTTGGCCGCGGCTGCTTGGCCCTTCTTGCGCAGTACGCTGATGGCCTTTTCGATGTCGCCGGCCGCCTCGACGAGCGCCGCGCGGCAATCCGCGAAACCGGCGTTAGTCCGCTCGCGCAATTCTTTCACGAGTTGTGCTGGGATTTGCATTGCTGGCTGTTGTGTACTCATCCTTTTTCTCTTCGCTGATTGGCAATTTCTTATTTAGTTCGTTTGCTTGCAAAACGGCCCGCACCGAATCGCTCGGCGCGGGCCTCAGAAAATATTCACCCGCGCAATGGTTTAGTGTTTTTCGTCGTCGGGAGGAACAGTGGCTTCCGCAGCTTCCGCAGCTTCGGCAGGCTCCGCCGGGGTTTCCACAACAGCCTCCACGAAGTCGCCTTCCTGCTTCTCGTACTGTTCGTACGCGCTGGTATCCACGTACTCAACGCCGTCGACCAGGGCCTGATCCTCGGCGGCTTTCTGCTCCGCCACTTGCGATTGCTGGTAGGCGGTGTGGCCTTCCTGTACGGAATCCGCAATCTTCGTTGTGAACAGGCGGATGGCGCGCAACGCGTCATCGTTTCCGGGAATGATCCAGTCCACCACATCCGGATCGCAGTTCGTATCCACTACCGAAACCACCGGGACGCCCATGCGCCGCGCTTCCTTGACCGCAATCTCTTCCGCGTTGGAATCGATCACGAACATGGCGTCCGGCAACTGCGTCATGTTCTCGATGCCTTCGAGATTCTGAAATAGGTGCTTCATCTCGCGGTCCAGCCGCGCTTGTTCTTTCTTGGAAAGCTCTTTGATGCGGCCATCTTCGTTCATGGCCTTCAGCAGTTTCAGCCGCTTGATGGATTTCTGCAGCGTCGCCCAGTTCGTCAGCGTGCCGCCCAGCCAGCGGTGATTCACGAAAAACGCACCGCAGCGCTTCGCCTCTTCGGCGACCGCTTCCTGGGCTTGACGCTTGGTGCCCACGAATAGAACTGCTCTTCCTTGTCCGGCAAGCTCGCTCACGAAGCGGCTCGCCTCGCGGAACATCTTGAGGGTTTTCTGAAGATCGATAATGTGGATGCCGTTGCGTTCGCCGAAAATGTACTCCTTCATTTTCGGGTTCCAGCGCCGCGTCTGGTGACCGAAGTGAACTCCGGCCTCCAGCAATTCTTTCATCGTAATTTCTACTGCCAAGTTTCCTCCTAATAGGATAGCTGTTTGCGGTGGCGGCCCTTCGTCTTACGAAGTCGTCGCCACAGAACAGCCTCTTGCCGGCTCCTTGCCGGCCGTGATCTCAGCGGGCCAACTTGCGCCGGCCCGCTGGAGCTCGGTTCGGTCCCGACCGAATCGGGACCAGAAGAATTAACGCTTCGTGAACTGGAAGCGCTTGCGTGCGCCCTTCTGTCCGTACTTCTTGCGTTCCTTCATGCGCGAATCGCGCGTCAAAAATCCATTCTTGCGCAGCGCCGGCCGCAGCTCCGGATTGAACCGCGAGATCGCCCGCGACAATCCCATGCGCACCGCGCCCGCTTGCCCGCCCACGCCGCCGCCGTGCGCCGTCACCACCACATCCACCTGATCGGCGATGTTCGTGAATTTCAGCGGCTCAATCGCGTCATGCTTCCACGCGTGATTCGGAAAATACTGTTCCACCGTGCGGCGGTTGATCGTGAACTTGCCGGTCCCGGGGCGAAGGAAAACGCGCGCCACCGATTCCTTGCGCCGTCCCGTTCCAAGAAACCAAGTTTGTGTGCCCGCCAAGGGCATGCCAGTTGAACCCAATGTTCCTCCTAATGATGGTTGGCTGCCCGGCAGCCAACTCGATACCACTCCCCAGAGCAGCAAATTTCCGTACCGCTGCTTTGCGGATCAATCTCAAACTTCACGCCTGCTTATTCCCCGCTAAGGCACCACTTAGTAGGAACAGCTACGTGCGGAAAAGATTCTCGTTTACAGCGCAACCGCTTGCGGCTTCTGCCCCGCGTGCCGCGCTAGACCTGCGGCATCCCGGTATACGCGCAACTTCTTGGCGCGCCGCGCGCGCAGCTTGTTCTTCGGCAGCATGCCGAGAACCGCTTCGCGAATCATCCAGTCGGACTTGGACTCGCGCAGCCGCTTCGCCGGAACTTCCTTCAATCCGCCGGGATACCCGCTGTGCGAATAATAAATTTTTTGCTCGACCTTGTTTCCGGTCATGCGAACCTTGTCGGCGTTAATCACGACCACATGGTCACCGGAATCCAGGTAGGGCGTAAAACTCGGGTTGTCTTTGCCCATGAGCATGCGCGCGACCTTGGTCGCCAGGCGCCCCAGCACCACGTTCGTGGCGTCCACTACAAACCAGTTTGCGCCCACTTTCAGGGCTTCGGCTTCTTCACCTTTGGCTACGTACGTCCTCATTGCGCTCAGTCACACCTTTCCCTGTAGAGACAAACCCTAATCTTAGGGTTTGCCCCCTATTTTGTCAACGAAGAGTTGAACTCGATCGATTTCCGTGTGCGCGCGGCGTGGTCCGCAGTGCTACGTCGTTCCTTCGGCAGGAAGTTTCCACCATGCCAGCACAAAAATGAGTAGCGTGGCGACCAAAAATGAAGTGGGGACAATGAAAAAATAACGAAGAGAAACAGCGGTCATGGCAGCTAGCCACAGAATATTCATCAGCGTCACGCGCTTCAGCAGGCCTGCGCGTTCCCCCGAGAGCAAAAGATCAAAGGCTCCGAAGGCGAGCGCCGCCAGCATGAAGCTCATACTAAACCCGGTCAAAAGGTTGTCCATGCTGCGGAGAGATCCCGCGAGGTTGAACTTGTAGCTGGACATCAGACCCAATAGCTGCTTCTCGGTATCATTTGCGGGGAGCAGTGGTTGGAAGAAAGAGATTGAGTGCACCGCGCCAATGATCAATAACGCGACGGCGCCCGCTTTGAATAGCCGCCTTCCCCATTTGTCCATCATGGCGTGAATTTATAACACGAAAGCCGCTCCATTTATCCAGCGATCTCCTGCGAGAGCGGCGTCCAGACTTGCATCGGGGTAGCAGTGCGGTTGGCCCACGCGTAATAGGGAATGAAGGCTAGGGATACGGGCTTGGATTTTCGAGGCTCGCTGGAGTATTGAAAGTAGAGGTGACGCTGTTCCGCGGATTCTCCAAAGGCCGCGCCAATATGGCGCAGCACCAGGATGCCGCCAAGCAAGTCCTTTTGAAATTCTTCCTGGAATGGCGCGCTCGACTTCGCGCCTAGGTTCAAGGCCACATCCTTCAGAGCTACGCCCTCCGGCTGGTCAATCTGCTCCAGACAATAAACGAGCGGTCCGCGCTGCACGGCAACGCGGCCATTGTTTTCGATGACTTGTGCATTGGCCTCCAGAAGTTGAGGTCGCATATTGAATTGCACGCGGATGACATCGCCTTCGGACCAGCGGCGCCGAATCGCAAGATACTGGCCGGGAGTGGCGCCGGAGACCGGCTTTCCATTGATGGCGACTTGCGCTGTGTCCGCCCATCCGGGGATTCGAACGAAGAAGGTGAATTCAGTAGGTTCGGCGGGGGTAACGGTAATTTCGGCGGTGCCGTCCCACGGATAATTTGTCTTCTGGCGCACCTTCAAGCCGACCCCGTTTTCGAGGTGCCAGTCGAGCTCTGAGTTGTCGAAGAAGTGGAGGTAAAGGCCCTCCCCACTGGTGCTGTAGAAATATCCCGGCAGCGAAGCAAAGGTCCGCTCCAGATTCGGAGGGCAGCAGGTGGTGTCGTACCAATCGTTGCGAATTTTGTCGCCACCGGAGGGATCGAACGCCAGCGGATTGCGGTAGCAGTAGAGCGTGCCATCCAGAGACATGCCTGAATTGATACCGTTGTAAAGCGCGCGTTCCATCACATCCGCGAATTTGGCTTCACCGGTCGCAGCGAGCATGCGCCAATTCCACATCATGTTGCCGATGGCCGCGCAACTCTCGCCGTAAGCGCGGGCATTGGGCAGTTCATAAGGATCACCGAAAGCTTCTCCGTCGCTGCGCGCCCCGACTCCCCCGGTGACGTACATTTGAGAGCTGACGAGATCGTTCCACAACACGTCGAGAGTCTTCCGATAAGCGGGATCGCCCGTTTCCAGGTAATAGTCGGTGGCGCCGCAGCAAGCGTACATGGCTCGCACGGCGTGACCTTCAAGATGCGTTCGCGAGGTGAACGGCGTCCCGCAAAAATGATAGACGTAATCCCCAGGTTGAACGTGAATCCGCGAGTCTCCGGCGAGGAGATAGCCTGCAAGCTCGAGGTGCCGTTTATCGCCGGTCATTCGATACAACTCGACCAAGGCCAATTCCATTTCCGGATGGCCGGAGAATAGTGGCTTCTTATCCGAGCCCGGACCGAACGTGGGAAGTAAAAAGCTATTTACAAAACGGATTCCTGTATCCAGTAACGTTCGATCTCCGGTCGCTCGGTAGTAAGCCGTTGCGCCCTGCAAGAAGTGGCCCATGTTGTAGAGCTCATGACCCCACTGCTGGACCTTCGGCTCCATTCGCTGGGAAGCATGCTCGCCAACGTAGTAGGTGTTCAAGTAGCCGTCAGGCTGCTGCGCGGCAATGACCTCGCTTGAAATTTTTTCGACGGCGGCACGGAGTTCAGGACGATCGCTGGATTGCAAAGCGAAGCCGGCAGCTTCCGTCCATTTGTAAACGTCGGAGTCGGAATACACTGGGCCGCGCTGCGCGGCCGTACTCTTCCCAGTGAGGCGGCGGAAATTGTCCATGCGGCCGTTGGCTTCCAGCAATTTTTCCATCGAAGGAATGCTTTTGTTTACGTTGACTTCGCGGCGCTGCGCCCAGAAACCATTTTCGATGGTGACGGCATGGACCGGTACGTTCCGCAATTTGGCGAACGGCGACTTCGCGAGGTTGAGAATGCCCTGGTCGCGCCACGGAGGAGTGCTCGTGAGAGCAACCGAGGATTGCGTGGCATTTTCATGCGCACCGAATTTTGCGGCGGTGAGACCCGCAAGAAGTTCACGTCCCGGCTGCAAGCAGGAGATCGTGGCCGCCGAAACCGCTGAGGAAACAAACTGCCGGCGTGAAAAGCCTGGTGATTTGCTCATGGTTCGTTTGCTCCTTGCCGCGCTGTGGCGGAATCATTGCCGGGCAGATCATAACCCAGCGGGCGGCCGTAAAATACCGTCTGGATTCTACTTTTTCGGGAGGCTGGAGGGGGGCTGGCTTCCCCAAAAATGTGCTTCCCAAAAGGGTCCTTTTGGGGTATTCTTTTTATTAAGCGGTGTCCCCCCCGTGGTCGGTTTTCCATGCTACGAACTGATCTCGACACGCCCTTACTGACTGGCCTCTCGGTTGTTGTGAGGCCCCCATCCCGCTTTGTGCGGCTAACCTGCTCCGGAATTCTTATCATCTCCTGCACCATTTTTGGCTTCTCGCAGTGTTACGCCCAGGATGTTGCTGACGCCGCGCGGCAGGAGCGGGCCCGGAGAGAAAATCAGCAGAAAAAACCCAAGCACGTTTATACCGACGAAGATCTAAAGCGCGCGCAGATTCTAACGCCAGAAGATCGCGCTGAGGTGGAAGCGCGGAAAACACAGCCGCCACTTCCAGGTGCGGAGAATTCGCAAGACCCGCTCGATGCGCAGGCGCTTCCTGCCGACGAACCTCTCGGTGACGTCGCTCGCCGCTACCGCAAACAGAGGGAATCGCTCAGGCTGCAACAGTCCGCGCAGTTCCATCTTCCGTTCATCGAGGAGACGGTGCACGCTGCGCCCAAGCCATCGGTACTTGTTGCAACTAAACCTCCGGTGCTCGCTGCGCCCCAGCCTCCGGTGATGCCGGTGCGTCCGGTCATTTCAATTCCTGCCCCGCCGCGGGTCGAACCCTTCCAGCCACCGGTGAAGCGCTCCCCGTTCGAGCACCCGCGAGTTTTCTTGTCGGCTCCTCCGCGCGTTGCGCCTTCGCAACCATTGGCGAATCACGTGGCACCTCCCCAGCCGCCGGTGGTGAGCGCGACTCCTGCGCGTCCGTCAACCGTTCCGGTAGCGCCCGCGAAGCCCGCCGCGCCGCCTCCAGTCGTTCGCCTGATGCCGCCAACCCGGATTGCCCCTCGCATGACGCCAGCACAGCCTGCCGATCCCGGTGTTCGCACGGCGCCTACGGACCCATCCACCTTTTCAGTGACACCTGCTAAACCGGCTGCTCCCGCGCCTGACTTTAGCGTGATGCCTTCTCCCGCGCCCGCCGTTCGCGTATCGCCGGCCCAACCTGCGGCGCCTGTGGTTCACACTACGCCTTCGCAACCATCTACCCTCTCCGTGACACCTTCTAAACCGGTTGCGCCCACGCCTGACTTTAGCGTGATGCCTTCTCCCGCGCCCGCCGATCGCGTGGCGTCAGCGCCGCCTGCAGCGCCCGTGGTTCGTCCGACACCTTCAAAGCCGATGGTCCTTGGCGTAGCTCCCTCTCAACCTGCCGCGCCTGTCATTCGAGTAGCGCCGTTGCAGCCGACCGCGCCCGCACGTACCGCACCCGCCAATCCGGCGAAATTGAACGCAATAACAGTCCAGCCCGGCGACTCCCTCTGGAAGCTCGCGCAGCAGAATCTCGGCGAAGGTCTTCGTTGGCACGATCTGCTCGCCGTCAACCCGGCCATCGTTGACCCCAACCACATCGTGGCAGGCTCCCACATTTTCCTGCCTGCAATAGACTCTCGTTTCCGCACGGCTACAAGAATCATCGTCCGAAAAGGTGATACCCTCTCCGACATCGCCCGGACTCGTTTTGGCCATGCCTCCCGCTGGTCCTGCATTGCTGAGGCAAATCCGGCCGTCCGCGACGCAAACCTAATCTACGAAGGCCAAGTGCTCCTGCTTCCCGCCAACTGCAAGCCGTAGATTTTTTCGGCGCACCCTGCGGCCGGTAAGCCTCTAAATTTCATATAAAACTCCTCCTGTATTTCGGAATCGCCTCCCGTTTTTGGAATCCTGATCCACAGTTCACATTCTGCTCAAACGAGGTAAACCGACAACGCATTGATATAACTGATTTTCTGAGCGGGCTAACGCAATTCCATTCTGGCACTGCGATTGCGCAACCAGTGGGGGCAGGGATTGACAGTCCAAATGGAGCACTTACCTAGGAGGAGTTGAACAATGGAAGTTGCATCAAAAAATCTGATGGGCAATCGCAATTTTTTCGTTCGAGCGTTGGTATTAGCCGTCCTCTCAGCAGTCTTGGGAAGCAACATTTTTGCACAGTCCACAGCGACATTGAACGGCACGGTGACTGATGCGACGGGGGCGGTGGTTGCAAACGCGAAAGTCGTCGCGACCAACCAAGCCACGGGAGTCGAAACCACCACGCAAACTGGCACTGCCGGGGCCTATCTGCTTCCCTCACTGCCAATCGGAATTTATCGCATCCAGATCACTGCTTCTGGCTTCCAATCGTCGATCATCTCAAACCTCAAGCTCGACGTGGCAACAACTGTCACGCAAAACGTTCAACTGCGGGTCGGAGAAGCGGCGGAAAAAATCGAGATCGTGGCCGATGCTGCGATCGTCGATACCACCACGACCAGCATGGGCCAGGTCATCAACGACAAGACCGTGCAGGAGATTCCTTTAAACGGCCGCCACTTTACGGATCTGAGTTTGTTGACGCCGGGCACGATGACGCCGCCTGCGAATGGATTCCTCTCGGCGCCGCTCCGCGGTCAAGGATCGTTTGGGATCAATACCGCGGGCCAACGCGAGGATACGACCAACTGGCTGGTCAACGGTATCAATCTGAACGACAACGTTCAGAACCAGATCACGTTTCAGCCGCCCATCGACACCCTCGCGGAATACAAGATTGACAACTCGGCGTTTCCCGCGGAATATGGGCGAAATTCCGGCGCTATCGTGAACCTGGCAACGCGTTCAGGGACCAACGAATACCACGGCGAACTGTTTGAGTTTCTCCGGAACAATGACCTGGACGCTCGAAATTTCTTCAACACCGTGGCGCAGGGTCCTCAAGCCCCGTTTAAACGCAATGAATTCGGCGCGGATTTTGGCGGCCCGATTGTGAAGAACAAAGTATTTTTCTTCCTCGCGTATGAGGGGCTCCGCCAGCACCAGAGCCTGACGGTTACCACCACGGTCCCCAGCCAGACTCAGAGAGCAACGGTTACTTCTCCTGCCATTAACAGTTTGTTGGCGCTCCTACCGGCAGCCAATTTCCACCAAGCCTCGGATGCGTCGGCGACTCAGGCCGATTTCACGGGCTTCACAGGCGGCGCACTTGCCAACGTTGCGATCAATCAAGGTTCCGCGGACATCGATGTTGAACTGACGCAGAAGGATCGCATGCACGGCTATTACGTCGTCCAGAAGGATCTCCGAGAAGAGCCTACCGCCGGCGGCGCGATTGGGGCCAATATCCCCGGATTCGGCGATACGCGGAGTGGCTTCCGCCAGCTAATGACATTCAGCGAGGACCACACGTTTGGCCCGGCGCTCGCCAATACGGTGCGCCTTGGCTTCAACCGCATCCATTTGACCTTCACGCCCAACGCTCTCCTGGATCCGGCAAAATTCAACATCACCATGCCACCGGGCTCTCCTGTGGCTACGGGATTGCCGTTTTTCAACGTCGCCGGTACGTTGGGCTTCGGCGGACCGACCGGTGAACCGCAGGGCCGCGGGGACACGACAGCGGTTTTGAACGACACTTTGAGTTGGCTCAGAGGCCGCCACTCGTTCGCGTTCGGCGGAGAAATCCGGCGCGCTTACAACAACAATATTGCCGAAAATGTGGGCAGCTTCAGCTTCACGACATTTGCGAACTTCCTGGCCGACAAGTCCAATGCATTTACGGACCAATTGGGCACCGGGAACGACAAGATTCTGCAACCCTCATATGACGTCTTTGTGCAGGACAGTTTCAAGTGGAAGCCGAACTTCACCGTCAACGTCGGCGTGCGATACGCTTGGAACTCGAGTCCTTCGGAAGCGACCAGTCGCTTCACCAATTTCGATCCGACGACAGGCACGCTGGTTTCGTCTCCTCAGCCGTACCATACCAACAATAAGAATTTTCAGCCACGCATCGGATTTGCTTGGGATCCTTTCAAAGACGGCAAAACCTCAGTGCGAGCGGCCTTCGCAATTATGACCCAGGATCCAACCACAAATATCATCACCGGGCTCAGCTCCAACCCGCTGTTCGCTCTGCCTCTTTCGGCCAGTTCCGCAACGAGCAGCATCACGCTGGAGAATCCCTCTGCCGCGGTTACGGGCGTGAGCCTGGGTCCATCGGCCATCAATCCTAACTTCAATGACATGTACGCGCAGGACTGGAACCTCACGGTCCAGCGTCAGATCACTTCCACTCTCGGGATTGAAGTGGCCTATGTAGGGTTGAAGGCAACGCATCTGCAGCTCACGCAGAACATCAACCAGCCCTTTGTAACTGGGGGCATCTACGGCTCCACAAAGCCATTTCCGAGCCTGCCGCTGACGAGCTCCGTGATCCCGCCACAGTGCCAGCCTCCCAATCCCGTGTGCCCGTTCGGCAACATCAATCAGGTGAACAGCGGCGGGAACTCGAACTACAACGCTCTCTGGGCTACGGTAAACAAGCATTTCTCGCACGGGCTCCAGATCCTTGGTTCATACACGTTCTCGAAGTCACTGGACTACAACTCCCTTTCTACCGGAGAGTCTTACATCATCCAGAACGCTTATAACCCGCGCGGCGACTATGGCCCCTCGGAGTTTGACGCCCGGCACCGCTTCGTACTCAGCGGCTTCTACGAACTGCCGTTCAAAGCCAACCGTCTTGTAGCCGGCTGGCAGCTCGGCATCGTGACTCAGGCCCAATCAGGCAACCCTATCAATCCGACTCTAGCCATTGGCCCTGGCCCTGGGATTTCTCTCACTGTCAGGCCGGACTTGACGGGCCCGGTCCAAACGACCGGCAACCCATCACAATGGTTTGTGAGCAAGGCCGTTTTCGCTTCGCCCTGCGTTGCCGCAGTACCTCCGGCAACCCTGCCGACTTGCCACCCGGGCACCCTGGGGCGGAACGCAATCACAGGCCCCAA
This sequence comes from Candidatus Acidiferrum sp., assembly GCA_041485085.1. Lineage (GTDB taxonomy): Bacteria > Acidobacteriota > Terriglobia > Acidiferrales > UBA7541 > Acidiferrum. The sequence goes on along the minus strand of JBGPIX010000168.1, from coordinate 89 downwards.
ATTCGTCAACACCGATTTCTCGGTCACCAAGAACACCAAGATCACCGAGAGATTCACTCTCCAGTTCCGGAGCGAAATGTTTGACGTCT
>JBGPIX010000167.1:0-11160 GCA_041485085.1 Candidatus Acidiferrum sp. | reverse complement strand
GGGGGGCGCGCGGTACTTGAACGTATTTACGGTGGAGCAGTTGCAGGCGCTGGCGCTCGTGTTTCTCAGACTGCGCGCCGCGGCCTACCACAACATCGGCCTGGTATTTTTCGGATTGTATTGCCTCCTGGTCGGCATCCTCATTCTCAGGTCCACCTTCCTGCCGCGCATCCTTGGCGTGCTGATGGTACTCGCTGGTTTGAGCTACGTGCTGTTTCTGTCACCACCGCTCGTACGGTCTCTACAACCCTACATTCTGGTTTTCCCCGGCGTTGGGCAAATATCGCTGACCCTGTGGCTCCTCGTGATCGGCGTGAACGAACAACGATGGAAGCAGCAGGCCAGCGCAGCATGCAGGCGAGCTTCCATATTCAGTGTATGATAATTTTTAGATATTAACAATAAATCATTAAGTTATATACCTTACGAAGAATCATTGTGGAAGGCCCTGCTTCAAATCTCCAATCCGACTCGGAGCTTTCTTGGATACGGTCAACCTTCCGTCGAACGTGGTTAAGCTCAGAGGGCTTTGCAAGTGGAATCAGGGTCCCCCAATTCGGCGGTCAGGTCCCACTTGCAGCATTCATTCGTGCACCCGACTGTGTTCGTTCTTGTAGTGTCTCCTCCAATGCCACCAGTCTTTCCCGACGAGCGAGAGGGTCATCAGGCCCAGCGAGACTAATGTAGCCCCACCGATGATCCGCCCGGTTTGGTTCGTATCCGCGCCGGAAAAGGGGTCGTAGAGAAGGATCGCACCGACTAAAAGGAAGAGAACTGCTGCAGCGACACCGAGCTTGTTTAACATGGGCATTGTCCTAAGGTTTGGCGGGACATCAGAATACGCAGGCTCAATGCATATCCCTTGCCACAGAAGAGTGGGCTACGATTGGAGCATCCTTGGCGGTCGTTATTAGAACGGGCTTCGCATAAGGTTTCTTCATCTCCCCCCCGCAACAGCATCTGGGGTTAGATCGGCCTTCCATTGAGTCCTTTGTAATCTCAATCTCGGCCGCACACTTCTGGCAACGATACCGCTGCCTACTCTGCATCATTATCGCTCCTCCCAAGAGGGCTGTGTGATTCGAGATTCTATCCACAAAGCTGAGCTTGGAAGACTCGCCTAGGTTTCCTGCTCACAATTATGACCACAGGGAAGTCGACCGGGGACGTATGAGAAACGAGACATTCACGATCGGGTGCAGATCGGAGGCGGCAAAGATGGCGAAATCAAAATCATAGCGGGTGGCGGCATCTCAAAAAGGATTCCATAAATGATTGACAAAATATGAGTTATGGTCCGACCTGCACAGAAGGTGGTCCGCCAGGGCAGCCCAGTCGCGAGATGGGAAACGAATGCGAGATGGACAGACCAAGGCTTCTGTTCCATCTTCGTCATCTGCGGTTTGCTCGTTCTTTCTAGTTGGTCTTATAGCTGCGAATTCAACAATTGGTCGGAAATCCAAGCGCGCCACGGATGCTCGCCGCCTAGCTACAAGGTTTTGTCTGGGTTAGCAGGTCGCAGAGAACAATCGGCTTCGAAAAGTGAGTCAGGCTTGCGACGCGGTACTAAGAAGTTTGCGGGCGAGTTACGCTGGTGCAAATCCCTGCCCCGCAGGATAGGGCATACAGCGATCGCTCATCTCTGTCATCGCTCACCGTCCAATTCTGTCGCACCAAACTGCAGGGAACTCTGCTGATGGAGGACGAGCCTCGAAGTTGATGGGAGCACCTTGCTCGGTAAACCGAGCGCATAACCGTACTTGATTGCCTGGAGCATGGAATGCGGAATGCCGTCCTTGCCGTCTTGCCAATCAAAAAACGTCGCCGCCCCGTAACGGATAATGCTTGATATAAGCGCAGATTCGTGTTTCCAAGCTCATATACGGGCCACGGGAAGAAATAATCGTTCCCCTTTCATAAAGACGTGTCATTGAGATATCGGTGTCCTTCATCGCTGACGTCAAATACCTATCGCGATTATGGTCACTATCCTAAGCAGAAGTCGCAATGGTTTCTGGGTCTATGGCTACTTCCCTAAGCTGAATCCGCAATAGGGACCCATTCCCAGCTGACGAGTCCCTAATCCCAACCATGATGGAGGAAACGATGAGTTTCAAAAGGATCGAAGTCTATTTGTCTCTGCTTGGAAGTTTGACTCTTTTCGGGGTACTCATTCTTTGTCTGCATCCCACAACGGGTGGTCCGCGGATTTCCATCATTTCTGTAGCGGATGGAACCGAACCGCCTCCGCCTCCTCTTCCCCATCCACCGAGTCTAGCCGCTGAACTTACGCCAGTCTTGGTCGCGGATGGAACCGAACCGCCTCCGCCTCCTCTTCCCCATCCACCGAGTCTAGCCGCTGAACTTACGCCAGTCTTGGTAGCGGATGGAACCGAACCGCCTCCGCCTCCTCTTCCAAAACCGCCACTCACTGCTCTAGTTGGATAAATCTACATCCGAGGGAGGAAGGATGTTAAAACCTTTCTCCCTCATTTGTGCTAATATTTCGGTTTTGAGAGGCAGTCGAGAATGTTTTCCTTGGCTGTGTGGGTGGTGGGCCTCGCGCTCGAGGGCCTACTGTTGGTTCGAGCGATATTGGGAGATTTTTTCAGGAAGTACCCACTTTTCTATCTCTACGTTGGCTGGGTTTTTGCCCTATCCTCTGTGCGGCTTATCATTTACCTCGCCGAGCCGGCATACTACAGGGTCTTCTACTGGTATACTCAGCCCTTCAGTGTCCTTGTGGGTTGTGGGTTGGTCTGGGAAGTTTATCGGCAAGCTTTGGGACGTTATCCGGGAGCTGCTCGGATGGCACGTAACCTGTTCCTCTTTCTTCTGGTCATGGTCTTGTCGAAGATCATGGTCAATGCGTGGAACGGTCCCGTCTGGTGGCAGGCAGGGACGACCGCCGAACTCGAACGGAATATGCGCGCAGTCCAGGGGATATTACTGATCGCCTTGATTATTGTGCTGGCGCATTACGCAATTCCATTGGGACGGAACCTCAAAGGCATGATTGTAGGCTACGTACTCTTCATCAGCACAAGCGTAATCGATCTCACTCTCCGGTTATTTCTAGGGGATTCGTTTCAGAAATCCTGGCAGTATCTTCAGCCAGTATTCTACTTAGCGGCGTTGACCGTTTGGGGCTTCACATTATGGTCTTATCAAACTATTCCGCTGCCCGCGACAGAATCGAAGATTGAGGCGGACTACCAGATTCTAGCAACAACAACGAGGAAGCGCCTTCTCCAGGCACGCGCCTATTTAGCGAGAGCGATACGCCCATGACCGGAGCATGGCCATTCCTGGCTCTTGGCTTGCTCCTGCTGGTTCTCGTAATCGTTTTGCTTCAGCGGGCCACACCGTCAGAGCACGATCCAGCGGAATTGTTTGAGGAGGGAGAGACCCAGGCTGCTCTTTACGCGGAATCTTTTCCGCAACGGTTGGTGGACCGACTATTTGGATCGGAAGACTGGGAATTCATAGCTAAACAGGAGCCTGCCCGGCTAAAGCGGCTCTTCCTTCAGCAGCGCACGGCGCTCGCGCTGTCTTGGGTGCGAGACGCGCGCACGAATGCGACCAAACTGATTCGTGTTCATAGCGCAGTGGCGCGGAAAAATTCGCGCCTAGAACCGCTTGTTGAATTGAGAGTCATCGCGGACTACCTCGTTTTTCAGATACTTTGTCAGCTGATCGCTTCCGTGATCTGGCTTCGCGGGCCTGTGGCCATGGGGCGCTTGGTCGGATACGCAGATGACTTATCTGAGCGGCTTTATAAAGTCAATTCGAGAGCGTTCCCTGCGGAGTTGGCATACGGACACAGCAACCGCCAGCCGGCTCCTCCGGGCGCAGGAAGAGCGAGAGGACGATAGCGTCGTAAATGTCGGTACGATTCAGCGGCACGGATGTGGAAGCAGCGCGGGAAGACCTCAACACTCGGAGTCTCGCGAAGATCGGGCTGGAGTTCGCCCGGTTGATCTACCTCGCGTCGACACGAGATTACAACACCGGGCGTTACTATCACGACGGCCTTGCGCTCCATTTCTCAGAAGCAGCGGCGGCGCAAGCCTTGTGGGATGCCCACAGAGAAGTCTTCACGGATCTGGCTCTGAGCCCCTTGGAGGATCTTGTGAATCAGCTCCAGGCCTATATTCGGTCCGTGGGCGCGGAGTCAAGCGAGGTGATTCGAGCCTGGGAAAAGCTGGAACCGTACCGTATCGCCATACCCATCGGAAGCGATCCGCACACAATAAGTTTCTTCTTGGCGAACGTTAAGATCGCTTTGGCAATTGTGGACTTTCGCGAGCAGGCCACTCGGTAACATCAGCCATCCGCATGGCGATCCCTGTTACCTGTCCGACAATTTCTGCGTCCGTTCCGTAGAGGAACTGCCGGACACCACAGGGAGAGAGCGGATGAGGCACGAGAAGAAGCTGATTGCCCTGCAGCTCACACCAGGAACATGCATAACCGTCACGGAGCTCGACGAAATAGATGGGCCGTTCGAATTCGATTCGCCACTTGGAAGACTGGACCTTCTTGAATCTTTCGTCGATCTGCACGAAGGTTCCGGGCCTCAACATTGGCCATAGCGTGTAATCGTCGAGGCCGACGTAGCCGTAATGCGCATGCCTGACATCCAGATGCTGGATTACGGAAATCGGAACCTCTCCCCAAATTTCGACCATCCTCGACAATAGATTCGTGCTCTCTAAGTTGAACCCACGGTCAAAGCGCACTGGAAATGAAACAGGGCGATCACCGTCATGGGCCTCAATATTCGTCAGGTGGGTCTTTTCGAGTGGCATGGCCATCTGGTGGCTGCCAATTTTTTGTAAGTCCACGCCGAATAGCCGGAGAAGGTCTGTGAATTTGATGTGATAGATCGTGCTGATACTGTAGAGCTTGTAAATGCTGGGAGTGGCCTGCGTGTTTTCTATTTGAGTAAGCCAAGCATTGGAAATGTAGAACTCTTCGTTGCCCTCGGCCTCGGCGATCCGCTGGCTCTTTTCGGTTACCTCCCTTGTGGTGATCCCGAGGCGGGAGCGTAGATCTTTGAGCTGCTCGCCGGGCCGCACAGCAGTCACTTCTTCGGTGAGTTTGCGCAAACCGTGCGCGGGAAAGGCTTTCTTCATCACACCGCTTCACGTTCAGCGGTGATGCTCATATTCCCCGCGCGGGATTTTTTCACTATTTTGATCTCTTGGCGCCAGGCTGGAGTTTGGCAGATGCAGTGACGATTGTTAGCGACCGATTTTAACAACGTGAGTCCTCCCAGAGGCCAGAGCAAAACACCTTGGAAATTGCGTTTTCGGGCTCTTTGCTTGCATTGGGCCTCCAGGTTCGCACATAAGTCGTCGGTCTCCAGAAATTTCTACACTATTAACCACACATCGTCAAGATAGCTCACTCTCCATGCGCGATCCCAGATGCACCGTAACGACATTCTTCCTGATCGGATGGAACTTCTGCCGCGTAGCACAGAACTCTTCCGTAAGTAAATGAAGCCACGACGCCAAGCATTGCCAGTACACTTCGAGTGGGCTGGTATTTGGACTCAGAGGTTGCAGCACCCTGTTCAAGCACGAAGGGTATCGCTTCATAATTCTGCGGAGAGCAGTCGCATTACGGATTTACTTATGCCCATCCCGACTGCCCATTTTAAGGGCGCGGTCCATTTCGCCTTCCCTGACGAGAATTCTGGTCCGCGGTTTTGCCTTCTTTCACCGTTTATGGGAATGGCTACTTCACAGATTATTGATCCAGCCTTTCACTCCTCGCGCGAAGATGTCGCTGCGGTTTCCCCGCCAGAAATCTTATTGGAAGGTTGGCCGTTCATGCCATTGTGCCGCCGGAAGCGCTTGCCGTCTCCATTTTCGGGAGGAAGCTGCGGCCCCTCATCGAGTTCGTGTTGCAGCTTCCTCTCTAGTCCCACAAGGTCTTGGCGCCACTGCCCCACCAGTATCCTTGTCTTGACTGGGTGGTAGCCGAGTTGCCGTGCTAGTTCGCAGATCGTTGCGCACAATTCTGCGTTCCCAGGGGATTGAATGATCGCGCCAGTCTGCTCCTCCAGAAGGCTCTTGTTTTGTGGATAGAACTCATCCGCAATTTCACAGGCTCGTTCCATTTCGCTCTCTCGTACGACGAATGGCTTTCGTTGTTCGCCTGCATACGGTGCCTGCGCCTCAAGGCGCAGCTTTGCCGGCTCGTTCATCTTGGTACCAAGACTGTTCAGCGTCGTCCCTCCAATCTCGATGCTCAGAATGGGGACAACGGAGCTCTCCCACTGCCCGTATTGCCCGGGATGCCAGCGAAGCTCCGGGGTGACCTTCAGAATGGCTCTGACCCATTTCAATCGGCCCCCATTCCAACTGTGCAGTTGCGCAACGGCGTTTGATAGGTTGGGGACTGACGTCTTGCTCCCCGTATGCAACCGGCAGATCGCGCCCAAACTAGGGAATTTTTCTAGGATGAAATAGAGATCTGCCGAGGGCCCACATTTGCCACTCTCTAATTCGGGGCAGCACTCGCCACAACTTTCGATTGGTCGGTCTTTCTTCGGTCCATCGGCATAATTGTGATTCCCTGGCCAGGACTCTCCCTCCGGGTGCTCCGTTGTCCTTCGGATTGCTTGCATTTCGTAACGCGGCGCGTTGCCGTTGGCGATCTGGACAAGCTCTCCGTGACATAGGCGGCCCTTCCGGGTCCAGAGGGCGTATTCCGATGGACATACTTCTCTGGGATCGTCATGAAGGAAGATCACTGCCAATTCAGTCGGCTTCTCTCCAAAGACCTCGGCGATATCTTGCGCGGGTTCCCAATACACCATTTGTCCGCGCATGGTTCTCCGCTTGAAAACGAAATGAAAGAGCGCCCGTGGACTACTATTCTCATCAACGGGCGTCGGCCCTTCCCCGATGGCGACTTTGATCGTCACCGGGAGTTTCTCGAGGGCCGCCCCGTTCTCATCGTGTGTTAGTCCGAGAATGCCCATCGCGCCCTCCTTTTCTTGTCTGGTTGGATTGTCTCTAGCTCGGCTTGAGTCCGGCTTTTGCAAGTCATTCAGAACAACGTCAGTTGTTCGCCTGGCATCGCCGAGGGCGATGGCGAGGAATTTCTCCGGCTAGGTGATTCCAGTGGCGACTTCAGTGCAGACCACTGGTCGACTTGAGTCGAACCTGGCTCGATGAACTGAATTCCTGCGACGGTTTGCTCGGCCACAGCCTCCGAATCTTCCTTCGCTCGTGTGCCAAGTATGTCTTCCTGCTGTTTCTGAAGCGTGGCCCACACAGCATCGGCTCGCTCCCCGATTCCCTTCTCTGTCACGAGTTCGCGGGCCATGGCCATCAAGATGTCATCCTCGTCGTTGATCGCTTGCAATCCTTCTGAAGAGAACTTGCCCTCCATGGCTAAAGAGACCAGCAGCTTCTTCCCCATCAGCCGTAGGCAGCTTTCCTGCATCGTCTCGGCGTAGTGCAGGTATTTCACCTTCACCGGAAGGCGCTGCCCGATCCTCCAGCTTCTCCGGCTAGCTTGCCGAAGTACGTAGATGGAGTACCCAGTCTCGTAAAACAGGATCGTTGGAAAGTCGATTAGGTCGAGGCCCGTTTGCACCAGCTTTGGGTGGCAGATGACGGCCTGCACTCCCGCTCGGAGTTGGCGATCGTACCAAGCCTCTCGCGTCTCTGGAGGTACATTCGCGATCAGCACCGCGACCCGGATCCCCTCATTCATGAGGATGCGTTCCAGTCTTCGAGTCACATCTCGCTTTTGTGTGTACACTGCATAGATCTGGCACCGACGACCATGCGCCAGCTCTGCTTTCACTTCTTCCACCAAGCGGCGCTCCTTCGCGTAGACCTGGTCCTCGCTCAGATCTGGCGTCTGCGCAATGAGGAATCTTTCGCGTCGCTGCGTCTCCGGGTCGTATTCCCAACCGAACAAATCTCCTAGATGAAACGGCCGGTCCGGATAAAGCAGTAATGCGTTTAGCGCCACGCTCATTACCGACTGATTCCCGCGATGTTCCTTCAACGCGGTTTTCACGTCCTCTTCAAGCTTCTTGTAGGCTTTCTTCAAGGGAGGGTCCATCTCGACGCTGACGACCTCCTCCCGGTAGGGCGGCAGCGCCTCGGAAATGTCTTCCAGTGAAATGAAAGCTCCCAGGCTCATCAGGAAACGGCCAAAGAGCAAGGGCGACGCCCCTGGACGCCGACGAACACGTTTGGTTACACGCGCCTCCGAGCAGGCGTTATCCGCGGGCTCGATTACTGTGACCTTTTCAAGCAGCCCGTAGGTTTCCGTGAATGCTCGCACGCCGGCTTCCCCATACTCGAACCCTTCCTGGAGCATCCTCGCCGGATGCATGCGGAAGAGGATGTTGAACACTTCATCGGCGTAGCCTCCAAGCAGGGTCCCCGTGAGCACCACCGTGTGTTGCGCGCATCCGGCAAGCGTACCGAGTGCGTTCCCCTGAGCCGTGTCTCCTTTCAGTTCGTGCACCTCATCCGCGATGGCGTAGTCAAAGAAATCCGGCATGTACCGGCCGATGAAATCCACAGGAGCGAAACGCCGGATTTTCTTTCCGTCTGCCTGCCACAACGCGCTGTACAATGCCCGCCGCAATTTCCTGGATTCGTCGCCATTCGGCCCGCCGAGGATTTCGCTCAGCTTTGCCTTCTTGAAGTCCACCGAGAGAAGTCGCTGCCCATCTTCTCCCAGGTAGATCGGGCAGCCTGTGTCTGCGTTCACAACAGACCCTTGGTACCGGCCGCAGTGTGCCAGTCCGTACGCGTGTCGCCAGAAGTAGCTGAGCTTCCCACGGTCACGCCCCACGATGAACAGAGCCGGGAATCCGCAGATGGAATCCCAACGCTGACGAGCAGAGCGCGCTGTCTTCCGTTGCCGCAATTCCGTAAGTGTGGTGCGCAGCCCTTCCCGGACGATTCGACCATGGCGCAGCCTAACTTCGTTGACGCCCACATTGCCCACGGAACTCGTAGCGGTTCGGAGGCCGTCAATGAAGAAGACCCGTACGCGGGGCAGAGTGAGAAATGCTTCTCTCGCCCATTTCTCAACCAACTGGGGCGGAACCATGGCCAGGGCCGTGAATGCTCTGCGGTTACTATGGACGTGGACAGCACCGAGTGAGATCAGCGTCTTGCCAGTCCCGCACTCCGCGATTACCGCTGCGCCGCGTGCCTCATTCCAGCGCTTTACCACACCCATCATCGCGAGTGTTTGTGCAGGAAACGCCTTCCGGAGGAGTTGACCAGTGAGAGGCGAAGCTGCGTCGTCAAAGCCGTGCAGCGGCGGATAAGTCTGGAGAATCCTCTCACCCAGTTCTGAGGCCCACGTTCGCAAATACGCGGCAATTGAGTCGAGGCCCTTGGGTAATGGCATGGTGTTTTCCTCACCGTTTTTTGAGTCGAAACAGAAAAGTGAGCGGATAGAGCGAGTCTAAAGCGGTACCAAACGCGAGCGCAGATTCCGTTATGTCTTTTCAGAATTTCGGCAATTGTTATGTGGATGTCTGCTTTTTGTAGAGGCGCGGCGAACGCGGTCTCTCCATCGCGCACGTCTGCCGAAGGCGTGCGCACCTACGTCAACGCCATACCCAACCGGATTACATACCGACTCCCCACTGTTGTAGATTTGAACTGCTCTCAAATTAGCGCACAGGGCGAACCGTTTGGGGGTGCATAACCGCTCGAATTGAGGCGAATCGGCATGGGACAACGAGGGCATGGATATGGCAGTGAGGACCATTTCATTCGTTAAAGAACTGACCATCCCGAATTGCTCGACTCGTACATCAAAGCTGCACTGCCACATCGCAGCGACATCACCTGGCTGTATCCGGCACAAGGGGTAGCCGAGGAGCCTAAGGATCTGACCTTCGTGGACCTTACTGAACCACAGCTAAGACTATGGCATGCTTTTTGGCCGAATCCGGGCAACAGAAGTTGGGACGGAATCACGCGTTGAGATGCGGAGTGGCTTCTATTTGAAGCCAAAGCAAATGAAACCGAGCTATGTTCGCCAGGAACTGGCGCATCGCCACCAAGTTTGCGACAGATTACAAGGGCTTTGGATGAAGTGAAGATCTTCCTCGGTGCGCCTTCCGAAACCGTCTGGCACCGGCGATATTATCAATACACGAATCGGCTTGCCGCTCTGTACTTTCTAACGTTGTGGCCAAGATTCCAGCGGCCTCATCTTTCTGTATTTTCACAGGGGACGTATTTCCTGATGGAAGGCCGTGCCCGCAGAGTGAGCAGGTCTGGAGGCTGCTTATCAGCAAATGTCACGCAGAGCTCAAATTGCCTGACACGCATCGGTTGAGCGACCGTACTCACGATGTATTCGCTCCTGTGCGCGTTTCCGGCAACCGATAGGTGGCGGATTGAGGCAATTTCCAGGAGATCGATCCGCTCTGTTCTGGTATTCGGATGAGACGCTCTCTTAGGGCTCTACCAATCCATTTGAGAAACGTCTGCTTGTTTCCTTTGACCAGAAGGGGCGAACATCCGAGCCCTAGCAGCGGGGTAATCGCTTTTCGTTGATTGAGTTCGCGCATAAACCACGTAGCCCACTCCGGCACCACTGGCAAACCATAACGATACGCAACGCGGTAAAGTACAAACACCGGATCGTCGTCGCACAAAATCGTGCGTGCGCCCTCTCGATCCGCGCCTGGTTTCGTCCTGCCTAACTCCGCCGACGCAACAACCAAGTGCCGGACCGGACGCTTCCTGCCCGGAACCGCAATACTGCCGCGAAAGCATTGGGCCTCGAGACCAAGAGAGGCGGCGATGGGAGTACCTCCAGGGAGTTGAATCTGGAACAACTCACCCTCGGTCACTGCGGCCCACAGGGCCCCGATTTCGGCATCCCCACCGATCATGGAGACCAAGTGGGCCATAGCCTGACCTCGTTCATCTTTTGCGGTTTCCAGAACGACGCGGTCAATGTAAACCCGGACGCGAGTAGTAGTGTCTTTCGTGCGTTTGGTGAATTCCAGAGTTCCAAAGCGCTCGTGTGCGTTCTGCATTTGCGCTCCCTCCAACCGATAGATGTGCCGCATTCAAGTCGTCAATTGGGATTTTGGGATGGCTGGTGGTTTCAAATCCTGTTCAGAATTGTGATCCCGTTCTC
>JBGPIX010000166.1:0-11293 GCA_041485085.1 Candidatus Acidiferrum sp. | reverse complement strand
TTCGGATTGCAGTCTGCAACTCGACTGCATGAAGCCGGAATCGCTAGTAATGGCGTATCAGATCGACGCCGTGAATACGTTCCCGGGCCTTGTACACACCGCCCGTCACATCACGAAAGTGAGTTGTACTAGAAGTCGCCACGCTAACCGCAAGGAGGCAGGCGCCCAAGGTATGACCCATGATTGGGGTGAAGTCGTAACAAGGTAGCCGTAGGAGAACCTGCGGCTGGATCACCTCCTTTCTAAAGTAGTCGTGGCTCAATCCGCTATGGTGTGCGGATCATGCCACGCATTGCATGCCCAGGCTCTCACGAGCCGCGGGGATGCACGCTTCGAGTGACTCTCGCTACCCTTCTTCGGCTTGTCTGCCTTCGGCAGGCTTCGGCTGGAGTCAAGGTAGTATCGGGCAGATTCTGGCAGATCGTGTCGTGTCAAAGAGAAAGACAATAATATTGTGAGTGCCTCCGGGCCGCTGAGTAATCAGCGGCCCTTTTTGTTTTTGAACAGACATTTACTTCTTTCGACTAGAATGGGCACCTCGGAGGAATTAGAGCCTTGCTGCCTTTAGCTGATCTTGAAATCCTTTTGGACAATCTGGAATCCGACCTTGTCGAAAGAAAGGAATCGGCCGCGAATCCAGAGAGAATCCGTCAGGCGATATGCGCGTTTGCGAATGACCTTCCGTGTCACCGACGTCCCGGGTACATCTTTGTCGGGGTACATGATAACGGTGCGCCCACCAACCTCGCGATCACAGATGACCTTCTTTTAACTTTGGCTGGCATGCGCGACGATGGCAACATCCTTCCGGTGCCTTCTTTGGTTGTTGAGAAACTGACATTGAAAGGAAGCTCAGTAGCCATTGTCGAGGTTCAGCCGTCAGATGCACCACCAGTTCGACTCCGCGGGCAAGTATGGATTCGCGTTGGCCCGCGCAGGGCCATTGCCACGATGGAGGAGGAAAGGCGTCTCACCGAGCGGCAAGTGGCAGGAGTTCATACATTTGATCGTCGGCCATGTTTAGGGGCAACACTTGAAGATATTCTCGTCGAATCATTTAAGGAACAGTATTTGCCCGCAGTCGTGAGCAGGGAAGTTATCGCAGAGAATCAGAGGACTGCGCAAGAACAACTCGCGTCACTTAGGCTTTTCGACCCTCGGAGAAACTGCCCCACCAACGCCGGGATCCTTCTTTTGGGTGAGGATCCTTTAGAGTTTATTCCCGGTGCTTACATTCAGTTTGTGCGCTTTGACGGCGACACACTTGCTGCTCCGGTGCAAGATCAGAAGGAAGTAGGCGGCAACCTTATGACTCAGCTCCTCCAGTTGGATAACCTAATTCCACTTCAAATTCGAACTGCTCGGCAACAAGCCTCAGGTTTGCAACACCAGGAAAAGCCAGATTATCCACTCGTTGCGATACGTGAATTTGCTCTCAATGCCGTAATGCATCGAACTTACGAGGCAACGAATGCTCCGATTAGGATCAATTGGTTTAATCATAGAGTCGAAGTTCAGAGCCCCGGTGGCTTGTACGGTCAGGTGAACGCGTCGAATTTCGAAAGAGCGAGCGACTATCGCAACCCCGTTCTAGCTGAAGCTATGAAAGGACTAGGCTACGTCGAGAGATTTGGTGCCGGGATTGCCAGAGCTCAAGCAGCGTTGAGGGCCAACGGAAATCCCCCAGCCGAATTCACAATAGAACCAACCCACGTTTTGGTAGTCGTGAAGGGGGTACAATGAAGACAGTAGCCCTCTTTAACAACAAAGGAGGGGTCGGAAAGACAACTCTCGTCTACCACCTTGCTTACATGCTTTCACGGACCGGGCATCCGACTCTTGCTGTGGATTTGGATCCTCAGGCGAACTTGACGTCAGCCTTCTTCGACGAGGACGAGCTTGAATCACTTTGGAACGATGGCACGAAGACCATTCTATCCTGCGTTAAACCAATCTTAGAAGGAACGGGAGATATAGGAGCCCCGGTGACTATTAAGGTCGCGGATGACCTCGCGGTTCTCGCCGGGGATTTAGGACTATCTAGATTTGAAGACAAACTTTCTGACAGCTGGTCTAAGGGCTTTAGCAGTGACTTGGCCTCTCTAAGGACTACCTCGGCTTTTCATCGCATCATCAACCAGGGAGCTGCGTCAGTTGACGCGTCGGTAGCATTATTGGATGTTGGGCCCAACTTAGGTGCAATCAATAGGGCCGCGTTATTGTCGGCCGACTTTCTTGTAATTCCACTAGCTGCAGATCTGTTCTCTCTTCAGGGGCTCCGTAACCTTGGCCCAACTGTGCGTGTATGGAAGCAGCAATGGGATCTCATGAAAAGCCTCGCAACCCAGGTAAATTTTGACTTGCCAGAAGGACAAATGAGGCCTGCCGGGTACGTTGTGCTGCAGCATGCCGTTAGACTCGATCGGCCCGTTCGTGCTTACGGGCGGTGGCTAGAGAGAATCCCCGCAGTGTATCGCGAAGCGGTCCTCGGGTCCCCATCTGAGCAAAAGCAGATATTTAGCGAGAGAGACAGGAACTGTCTCGCGACCCTTCGCAATTACCGAAGCCTGATGCCGATGGCGCAAGACGCGCGAAAGCCCATGTTCGATCTTCGCCCAGCCGATGGAGCAATTGGCAGTCACGCCCAGCTTGTACAAACCTGCGCCGCAGAGTTCGCAAATCTGGCAAGTGAAATAGCCTCAAGGTGCGGGCTCTGAGCTAGCATCTATCCGCTCTCGTGATTTTCAGGCGCGCGGCCGTTCGCGCAGGTGCCAACCCATGAGGAGAGAAAATACACCTGACATAGACTCTCCGACTTGACTGCATTCCGAAGAATCCTGCGAATATATAAGTTCGAGCCATTCCCAATTTGGCTCTGCAGTTTTCCCCAATCGGAACTTGTTCCTAGAACTCAGAGATCATCGCTAAGGCGAAGACTATGCGAATCCAATCTCCATGCCGGAATGATTGAAGCAGCCAATCGAGTTAGGTCTGGTCCCGATATGGGAAATTATCCGAAATACACATCCCCATCTTGGAACCTCTCGTGCAGAGGTCTTAGTAATAATTAGAAATATTTAATCAAACACCTATCAATGACTTCGTAGCGGGCCCCTTTTGATCACTTGGGAGCTTTCTGTGGGCACAAGTCAGAAATTATGTAACGCGCGTGGCACGATCAAGAGACGACCCGAGGTGAATCAGTGCACCTTGTCACCGGGAGAGGACGCGAGTAGTCGCAGGTCTGGCTCCAATCTTTCAGCGGAAATCCTTCGGGCTATTGGTTTTCTCAGCTTGTGTGTCGCTTTTTCGCTGCGAATACTTGGTATTCCTTCATTCGCGGAGGGCGGAATACTTTCAGTCGCACGCCTTCAAGACATCTTGCTCTTCGGTCTTGTCTCCTCCTTGTTCTCAGGGCTCAGATCTCTCATGTGCGTGAGCCGCGGCCATCGAGAGAGATCCAGATAATCTTCGAATCGGATCAGTATCCTGGCACCGCCGGAACTCTGGAGACGATGAATTCAGACTGTTAGCCCTCCAATTGCGTGCATTATGGCAATGTGTGTTTGACCGTTGGTTTATCTTCTCATGCGAACTTATTGCCTTGAATCCGAATGTTGGCTTGCTCGTCCCATCGAGGAGGTCTTCGCGTTCTTCTCGGACGCCGCCAATCTCTAGAAACTCACGCCTCCTTGGTTGAACTTCGAGATCCTGACGCCGCGCCCCATCCCGATGCCCGTGGCACCCGCATCCAATATCGGCTCCCCCTGCACGACCCATTCGTTGGGAGAGCAAGATCGCTGCCTGGGACGCGCCACGCCGCTTCGCGGATGACCAGCTTCGCGGTCCCTACCGTCTCTGGCATCACGAACACACTTTCGCTGAGCGAGATGGCGGCACTGCCGTTCGCGACGAAGTGACGTACTCCGTCTTCGGCGGCTCACTCATCAATGCATTGTTTGTCGCCCCAGACGTCCGCAAGATTTTTACTTTTCACCAGGATAAGTTGCGTGAACTCCTCCCCCCATTCGCCTCTCTATCAGCAGGTGCTAGCCTTTGTGGTGAACGAACCGGGCACGTCTGCTCAGTTCGTACCATTGGAAGTTTTCGCGGGTACGTGCTATTTCTCGGTGATGTCGGAGAGGCTCTATTCGAAGTCCTGCCCGCAGTGTGGCGGCGTCTGCCCGCTTCAGGCGCGGACTTGCAGATATTGCAACGTCAGTTTTCCCGACGCCAAGACTTTCTCGTTAGACTGGCGCGTGGCGCGCGTTGGCTCGCTTCGGAAAGTGGCGATTTGGGTCGCCATCCTGATGATCGTCGTCCTCTTTGTCATCAACATCTTGCGTGGCTAGCCTCGAATCCAGACGTTTCACAAACCAGTTTTGATCGCCGATTTCGGATAGAACCAGAACGCACACTTACCTCACAATCGTCCGCGTAGAGGGCGAAGCAAGCCACTCTGAATCTATAGAAAAGTGTGAGGAACCATTCATGTTTCCCATTCGCATCGTGGCCATTCCCACGGAAGTGGCCCAAGCCGTTCGCGCCAACCTGAAGGCGCCCGTCTACGGATTTCCCCCGCATGCCGAGCTCGCCATCGACGATGCTCCGTGCCGCCATTGCCTGCGCACCTTCGCTGTGGGCAAAGACCACAGAATTCTATTCACCTACGACCGTTTTTCGAGCGTTGAAACGCTGCCGCAGCCGGGGCCCATCTACATCCACGCCGATTCCTGTCCTCGCTATGACGAAAGCGCGGGATTTCCCGAAGAGTTGCGCGGAAGTCCCCGCACTCTCGAAGCCTATGCTCGTGGCCGCCGTCTCATCGCTCAGGAATATGTGACCGGTGGAAAATTCGAGCCCGCCATCGAAAAACTATTTTCCCGTTCCGAAGTGGACTACTTGCAGGTAAACAGCACGACTGCGGGCTGCTTCACCTTTCGCATTGAACGGGCGGCTGTTCAGCAGTAGCGGTCCAGCAGCGATGGCGTTGCAAACCCTAGACCTTGGGAGTAGGCTCTGACCAGCCTCACCACTCAATTTCCTCAACCCCAGATTTCGTGAGGCAAGACCCTATCTCCGTTGAACGGGAAGCCATTTATTCGGAGGAGGAGAAGTCCATGTCGGCCGAGAACAAAGCCATCGTTCGGCGTCTCTATGAAGAAATCTGGAACAAACGCAAGCTCGAAATCATAAGCGAGATCATCTCTCCGAGCCACGCTCTCCAGGCCCCTAATGTTGCCGGTTCCGCCGTCGGCCCCGAAGCCTACAAGCGCCAGACGACACTCTTCCTCGCGGGCTACCCCGATCTGCATTGGGTCATCGAGGACCTGATCGCCGAAGAGGATAAGGTGGTTGCCTGCTGGACCATTTCCGGCACCCACAAAGGCGATTTCATGGGAGTTCCAGCCACGAATAAGAAAGTCTCCGTTGACGGCATGACCATCCACCACATCACCAACGGAAAAATCATGGATTCCTACAGCAATTGGGACGCTCTCGGCATGATGCAACAACTCGGCGTCGTTCCTGCTCCCGGACAACCGAAAAGCCTGACCGCTCGCTGACCCCTGATTCCGAGAATTGTAATACTCCCGCAAGACTCACCGCCTTGGCCGCCATGACAATTTGAAACGATTTCCGTTCCTCCCTCACTACCCTATAGGAGGAAGTGCATCATGGCGGGAAAGGTTTACCTCGCGCTGGACGCCAATTACGATATTTTGATCCGGGATGCTGACGGTCAGCATCTCGAATTGGAGAGTTTCAAGGACTTGGAGTTCGCCCGGCGGCGTCTCCCACTGCTTGCTGCCCAATATCCCGGCACAAAGATCACTCTTTGGAATCGCCACACCCGCGCCATTCTGGCGGAAACCGACGGCTACTGATCTTCTTGCCTTGAATCCTTCGCGCCAGATGGCGCTCCCCTTCAGTCCTTCCGTGGGCGAAGCGTGTTTTTTCAATTGGATGTATTGAAACTTTCGAATAACTCTCCAACGAATTCTAGACCGATCGCCGCCTCCCAACTGTAAAATAAAGGCTGTAGTTGAGAGGAGAACAGTATGCCCAAGACGAGGAAAAGTCCCTCGCTGGAAGTGAAAAAGCCCCGAGCAGCCGGAATTCATCCGACAACGGAGGAGATCGCGCTGCGCGCCTACCATATCTACTTGGAGCGCGGCGGCGCTCCGGGCAATCCGCTCGAGGACTGGACCCGCGCTGAGCGCGAACTGCTCGAGAAATCCACCAAGCCTCGGCGCAGCAAGCTGGGACCGAAATTGGTCGCCGCTTAAGATCGCGTCTTCGCGGAAGCACGCCGGCAATCCCTAGCTAGGACTATGTAGCGTGTCCTTTAGTGGCCATTGCGTGGGAAAGCTAGACCTGTCCCTGTGTTCAGGTATAACCGCAAAGGCAATTCAGCCTCTAGCTTCCACTGTATTCCCGCGAATGCTCTTAGAATCAAGGAATGACGCAGCCCTCCAAAGGCGCCGCCGCTTTCCTGACTATTTTTGGCCTGCCCTTTCTGGGAGCGGGTCTCGCCTTCATTTTCAAACAACTGGCCGACCGCGGAAATCACACCCTGTTCGAAACGGCCGGCGCAATCCTGTTCGGTTCCGTTTTTGCCTGCATCGGCGGCGGACTCATTTACGCGGCAGTGCGCGGCTACGGACTCCTGACGCAGCAAGCTGCGCGCGAGGAAGCGAATCCCCTTTCTCCCTGGCTTTGGCGAACCGATTGGGCTTCGCGCCGCGCCGAGAGTCAGAACAAGAAGAGCGCCATCACCTTCTGGGTCCTCGCCATCTTTTGCAATGCGATTACGCTGCCTTTTCTCTTCGGGATGTTTCAGCAGTTCGCGCGCCTTCATGACCCGCGCGTCTTTCTGCTCCTTGGTTTCAACCTGGTTGGCGTGATTCTGATCGTCAACGCGGCGCGCGCCACGATTCGTCACCGGCGTTTTGGCGACACGTACTTCGAGTTTGACTCTCTGCCTTTTTCTACCGGCGAGCGCGTCGGCGGCAGGATTCATCTGAAATTCGATACGCGAGCGGAGCATGGCGTGGATTTGCGGCTCTCCTGCGTGCGCAAAATCGTCAGCGGATCGGGCAAAAACAGCAGCACAAGTCAGGTGGTACTCTGGCAAGCGGACCAGAATGTTCCTGCTGGCGCTTTGGCTCCCGGACCGTTGGGCCGCGCCATCCCCGTCGATTTTTCGATTCCCGCGGAGAGTGCGATCACCAACCACGACAATCCCAGGGATCAAGTTCTTTGGCTGCTCCATGCACAGGCCGACGTTCCCGGAGTGGACTACAAGGACGATTTCGAGATTCCGGTCTTCAAGGGCGCGGCATCCGCTGAGACCGCCCGCGATTCCGAGGCTTCCGCTTCTTCCACGGCGAACACCTTCGGTTTCGCGACAACGCGCAGCGATGATGCCGGCGAAGTCACGCAGCCCGCGCACACAAAAGTGGTTGTCGGGATGGGCTCCGGCGGCACCGAATTTTATTTCCCGGCGCTTCGCAATCCCGGCCGGGCGCTGATGTTGCTCCTCGTTACGATCATCTGGAGCGGCTTGGTTTACCTGCTCTACCAGCAGCACGCGCCGATCTTCTTTACCATCGCATTCGGGCTAAGCGATCTGCTGATCATCGCCGGCTTTCTACACGTCACCTTCGGAAGCGCCCGCATCATCGTGAGCAGCGGAGAGATTTTCTCGCGCACCGGTCTTTTCGGCCTGGGCCGCACCCGCAGAATTCCAGTTTCCGACGTCGCCTCGATTGTACCTGTCGTCAGCGCTCAGCAAGGCACCAGCTCCGGAAGCCAGCTCCACGCCATTCGCTTGCGCTTGAAGGATGGGCGCAAAATTACGCTGGCCGATGAAATCGACAGCCGCCAGGAAGCGCGCTGGATCGTCTCGCAAATCGAAACTCTGGCTGGTCTGAAATTGGATACCCATGTCGAAGTGGATTTGCCGCTCGGTGTAGCTTCGCAACCTCCCGGGCAGGTGCCAGGCCAGGTTTTCACGCAAGCGCGCCGCCCCACTTCTTCGGCGGCATCGCTCAGCGTATTTGCCGTCATGGTTGTCGGGATGATGGGTTTTATGGTTTGGCGCATGACTTCGTTCACTCAGCGCACCAGGAACTCGCGCACCGCAGCGGCCGCGCCTGTCAAGCCGGTCGCGCGTCGCGTTTTTTCCGGGCCCTTGACGGATGCGGACACCGAGCGAGTGCGCGCACTTCCCGCGCAAGCTCAGGCCGAAGAATTGCTCGAGCGCACCATCGGTCACGACGCCCGCGCGCTGGAACTCTTTGATCAGCAAGTCGAAGATTGGAGAGGCCACATTCGAATGACCGACCTCATGCGGCAACTCGAGCAGCGCTCGCGATTCTCCAAGGATCTTCGCGTGCGCTACGCCAACGCGGACATCAATCTTGCTTTGGAAGGCTGGGAAAAAAATGAGCGGGCGGCCGACCTATTGATCCAGCGGGCGCAAACTGACCCGCGTTATCGTTCAGCGGCTGTCTACTACCTCGGCATGCTCGCAGGCCGCGGTGTCGCCTACGACCACATTCACGAAGTGCTATTAAATTACGCGAGGAACGATCAGGACGCCATTGTGCGCCAGTGGGCCGTCGAAGGAATGCGCTTTTTAGGCAAGGATGAAGTTCTCGATGAGCTTTTCATTTCGTTTACCGAAGACCCCGCTAACGGCGTTCGCGACCGTGCGGGCTGCAATATCTCCGATTGCGGCATCTTCACGCGCAAGCAGCGCATGACCATGGTGCCAAAGCTCATCGATCTGGCGATGAACCCCCGCACCACCGGACAAATGCGGAACTGGACTTTCCTCGCGCTTCAAGAAATCACGGATGAGAATTTGCCCGCTGACGCGCTGGCCTGGAGCCGCTGGTATCAGGATCACGGCTCTGAAAAAATGGCTGAATTCGAACGTCTGGAATGGTGGCAAGTCCGCGGCGACGAATAGCACCATTCCACCCCGGCTGTCCCGCCAAAAAATTCCAGGCCATCCGAACTTGGTTGTGTCTCCGCTTTTTGCGGCGCGCCGTTCTAAGCTGCTGCACAGCCGCGCGCGCGATTCAACAGCAACTCGCGCTCGCGGACGTTTTGCGTCAGCGAAGCCGCGCGCTCGAACTCCGTTCGCGCCTCGTCCACGCGTCCGAGCTTTCTCAGAAATTCTCCGCGCACGCTCGGCAACAGGTGGTAGCCCCTTAGCGTTGGTTCCGCGGTAAGCCTATCCACGATTTCGAGGCCTGCCGCCGGACCGAACGCCATCGCCACCGCCACCGCACGATTCAATTCCACAACGGGCGACGGCGTAAGTTGCGCAAGCGCTTCGTAGAGCTCCACGATGCGCGCCCAATCCGTTTCCTCCGCGGTGGTCGCACGAGCATGGCAAGCAGCGATCGCCGCTTGCAGTGCATACGGGCCCCTCATTCCGCCCAGCTTTTCTGAACGATCGAGCGCCGCAAGACCTCGACGGATGAGCAATTGGTCCCACTGCCCGCGGTTTTGCTCCAGCAGCAGGATGGGTTCTCCCGACGCTCCAACGCGCGCCTTCGCGCGGGACGCTTGAATCTCCATCAGCGCCACCAGGCTGTGAACTTCCGGCTCCTGCGAAGCGAGCTCGGCCAGAATGCGCCCGAGACGTAGCGCTTCCTCGCACAGCGCCGGCCGCATCCAGTCGTCGCCCGCCGTCGCCGAATAGCCTTCGTTGAAGACCAGGTAGATCACTTCGAGCACCGACGACAGTCGCGCCGCAAGCTCCGTGCCGCGGGGAACCTCGAAGGGGATTTGTTCTTCAGATAGCGTCCGCTTGGCCCGCACGATTCGCTGTGCGACGGTTGCCTCCGGAACGAGAAATGCCCGCGCGATCTCTTCCGTCGTAAGCCCGCCAAGCAAGCGCAACGTCAGCGCAACGCGAGCCTCGGTCGAGAGCACTGGATGGCAGGAGATGAACACCAGCCGCAGGAGATCGTCGCCGATGTCGTCATCGAGAGCGGTTTCGAAATCCGGCACAGCCATCTCCTGCTGGGACTGGAGTTCGCGGCCGAGCTCCTCATGCTTGCGTTCAAGCCGCTTGTTTCGCCGGAACATGTCGATCGCGCGGTGTTTCGCCGTGGCCATCAGCCACGCGCCTGGGTTGTCCGGAATGCCCGACTCCGGCCACTGCTGGAGGGCCGCGACGAGAGCGTCCTGCGCGAGTTCTTCGGCCAGGCCCACATCGCGCACGATCCGCGTGAGCCCGGCGATAATCCTCGCCGACTCAATCCGCCAGACCGCTTCGATGGCGTGATGTGTATTCGTGGAGGTCACAGCTACCCATCACACCATCTTCAATCCGCCCGCGCAAGCCGCGCGCCCCGCGCCTGCTTCTTCTCGGCCATCCGTATTCGCGAAAACCTCTATGGTTTGGGAACGAGGTCCTCCGGCTCGTACATCTGGCGAACCTCGGTTTCGCCTTCCCATCCCGGCCAGTGCATTTTGTGCAGCTCCATGAAGCGTTTCGCCGCCACGACGGCCTCTTCTTTGGACTTCAACTCAAACTGTGCATAACCGCCGATGATTTCCTTGGCTTCGGTGAAAGGCCCGTCGACCACGGTAACCTTTCCCCCGTCAAGTCGTACACGCGCGCCTTGAGCAGTTGAGCGAAGCCCGCCACTGCCGAGCATCGTGCCGGCCTTGACCGAATCTTCGCTGAGCTTCCCAATGGCTTCCATCAACTCCTTGGGTGGAAAGCCCCATTTCTCCGCGGACTTCACAATCATCATGAATCGCATCGTCATTTCTCCTTTTGGTTTCGCGTTGGGAACCAGACCTTTCGGTAAGTTCGGAACCCAGCCTCCATTTAGACGTCGAATGATCGGACGTGAAATCGACAGCTTGAACGATCTATTTCTTTGTAGGCCGACGCGTGCCACGACTACGGCTTTGCCGCTTTCCTTTGCAGCTCGTCGCGCAACGCCTGCTCGCGCGCCGCGTCCTCGGGCGGAAGGACCTCGGCAGGGAAGTCCGACGCCTCGTACACCTGGCGGATTTCGACCTCCGCGCCCCCATCGAACGGGGCGCGCTTGAGCCATTCCACGGCTTCTTCCATGGACTTCACCTGCCACAGCCAGAAGCCGCCGATGAGTTCCTTGGTCTCGGAGAAGGGCCCGTCGATCACCGTGCGCTGCCGTCCAGAAAACCTGACCCGCTTGCCCTTTGAGCTAGGTTGCAGCCCCTCGCCTGCGAGCATCACACCGGCCTTTACCAGCTCCTCATTGAACTTCCCCATGGC
>JBGPIX010000165.1:0-11336 GCA_041485085.1 Candidatus Acidiferrum sp. | reverse complement strand
GCCTGACGGGATAAGAGGTCGTGGCTGTAGACGTCGGCCATCATCTCCGCTGTGATTCGCATGCTGCGGCGATGGTCCAGATACAATTTCGTGCATACAGCCATCATGAGTAGCATCCCCGCCGTCACTGACACGCTGTACCAGAAGTACGGTTCCTTGACGGTCGCTTCGAGAAAAGCCTTGCGTCGTTTCTCAAGCCAAGCTCCATAATCCAAATTGCGCGGATTGAATTGCTTCAGCATGAATTCGTACCAAGTTTCCCGGCCACTTTTCTGTCGCGGTGGGGTTTGCGCTAGTACACTTGGCGCAGCATTGGTCAGGATAATTATCAGCAGAGCGCGACAGATTACCTGTTTCATGTTCTTCACCCTCAGTGTAATCGCCGCGCGTACCGCGTTCCCGTGAGTTCAGCACTCTTAAAGCGGAGATTTGACCCCACCGATGTGGCGCGCGACTGCTTTAGTCGAGGAAAGAGCGCAGGCTCGAAGTGGGGCACTCGAACGTCGGCTGGAGGTCGCACGTGCAGGTGAGCGTGGAGGGTCCCACGCGTATCATCGGTCATGAGAATTTCCATCTGGCCTTTCGGCAGGTTCTTGATGTGCTCGTCGAGCGCACGCGTTTCTGTAGCCTGCACATCGACTGCCCGTCCCGTCTCCTCATATTTTTCAAACCCGAAGAACTTCCATCTCTCCATGGACAGGTTGCGCCGCGTGACTCGATGTTCCGCCGAGGCCCGCAAAAAATAACGGGCTGTTTCCTCGTCGCGGGTTCGCAGTGTCATGGTTGTGTTCGGGGCAGAGGCAACATCCTCTTTGAACCCGCGGCCGACGTGCATGAGTTGGGTAAGGCTTTGCATTGAGAAGAGAAACGCCGTGTTCGTTCCTCGCGCCGTCTGCAGAATCTGCGGAAAGTTCCGGTATCCAAAAGGTGCGAATTCGTCTAACACGACGCTGAAGAGGGGCCGGTTGGTCATGTGTCGTTGCTCGTCGCTTTCGTACCTCTTGCCCACAACCAGCTGAAGGTTCTGCAACATCATTTTTCCGAGCGCGCGCACCGGCTCCGTGTTCTTGTTCACGTTCAACGTCACGAACAGGATGAGTTCCTGCTCAATCACTTCATCGAGTGAAAGCAGGTCTTCGTACGGGCCGGTGATGATGCTCAGTTCGTCGTCGAGAAACGTCATGCACTCGTTGAGCAGTCCCTGAATCTTCGGAACCCGCTCCCGGTCCTGGAATGACTGGTACAAATTCTTCACGGACATTTCAAAGTTCAGCTTTCGTTGGGTGCTGATGCTCGTGTCCTGCTCCAAGCGACGCGAGGCTTTTGTCACTTGCTCCCGCAACACCTGTTCATCGATCGCCATGACTAGTACGTCATAGAAGTTGAATTTCAGTCCCGTGTAGGCAAGGACACGGACGATGTCCGCGAGGTAATTCAACTGGTGTTTGCCGAAGAATTCGTCATGCAGGTTGAACGATCCAAACACCATATTGACCACCGGCATGTAGTTGTCATCGGTACAGTGAAACGGGTTGTAGCGCACCGAGAGGTTTGGACGGCTTGGATTAATAACGCGTAATTGGCCGAGTCGGCCTGCATGGTGGATGTGCGGGAGGAGACTGTAAAAAAACTCCATGTCGGCTTTACCATCGAGAATGATCATGGGAATGCGGTGCTGATCTTCCGGAGGGCCGACGACCCGAAGCAGATCCTGCGTAATGATGTTGCGCAGCAGGGTCGTCTTTCCTGATCCGGTCATTCCCAACACAATCGCTTGCATCACCCGAACACGGTCGGGCCACAGCCACGGACTGCCGTGTACGTCGTAGCCAAGCACAACCGCACTCTGGTTCCACGCATGCCGTGTTACCCGTTCATCTCGGCTCGCACGCACAACCAAGGGCGGATGCGGCCATTGCCTCTCCTGGCGCGATCGTCTCGTCAACAACAGGTATGCGGTCGAGTAGAGACCGGTCATCACAATTGCGAGATAGCATGCTAACTCGGCGACTTGTCGGCCCGTCAGTTGGTACCGCTCGCACGCCAAGTACCAGGCGAACCAACTGCCAGCGAGTACGAGCACTGCGAGGACAATCTCGTAGGTTTCTACAAGAGGAGGATGTTCACGTGGTGCTGAATACACAGGATTCATGACTCGATGAGCGCGCCTCCATGTTTGACAGGTTGCTCCCTGAGCGTCCCTGACAATGATTCAGGTCGTACCTGCTCGACTCTCGAGTTCGACTGAACCAAGGTCGTTCTTCTCGATCGGGCCGGAGATTGCATAGAACTCAAGATGTTGATCGCGATGGTGACCAAATACCCGAGGGCGAGAGAAATCCCAAGGGCCGAGTCCGTGTCAATGGTTCTGGCAACATCAAGCGTCTTTGCGACGCAGAAGAAATTGAAGAACGCAAGAGTGGCCAACCCCGGTGTCAGAAAATCCGGTACGAATACAGTGACCAGTTCTATTAATTGGACGAAGAAACCCATCGAGACGCCACCTTAACGTGCGAAATTGAAATAGCAGAAGCAGACTAGGGAGGCGACAAATAGGATCGCGCCAAGCAAGAATGAGGTTTTCGGTTTCCGTCGCGCCCTTGCGTCGAATGGATTCCGGGGCTCGAAAATCATGCTGCTTATTGCGTTCCAGAAACCGATGTCGCAGCGTTGTGCCAAGGACTCCTCGATCCAGGCGTGGATCTCGCGCGGTGAAACTGATACCGGCATCTCAAAGCACCAGCGTGGCGTTAATCGGCCCCTTGGCATCTGCAAGGAACACCAATCGAAGCACGGTCGGCCTCGCGTGCGGTGCCGACAACTTGATCGCAACGATTCCCGTCGTTTCCTGACCTGGCTCGATTCGCGAAGAGTGAATTCCGCCCTTTTCCACCTCGATGGGCATGTCGCCATTCGACTTCAACCGTGCCGCATCGTGTGGGCTTAGCTGAGAGTTAGAAAGAGGGTAAAGCGACTCGCGATAACGTGGCGCAATGAGCGCCACTACCTGCGGAACTCCGGGCACATAAGCTTTCTGGGTCTGGTTTCGAATCGTGTACCGTACGAAGACTTGACCGTCGTGTTCGAGTGAATCCGTCAGGTAAACAGCAACTCGATTCTTCGCAGGAATCGACCCGTACAAACGGACAGGCTTGGCTTCGATAAGTACTTCCGCTGGCGACGGATCACTTGACTTGACGGCCCGATTCGGAGAAACAGTGGCCAATGGCGGATCGGGAACGGGTTGTTCAATCGCGAAGTCCATTTGCGGCACAGATCCCGCAGGGTCGAGCTCGTAGTTGAAGCGCCCGGACGCTGTCCACACGAACAGATTCGTCGCCACATTTGGCTCCGTCGGTTGGATGAATACTTTGTTCTCGCGCCACTCCACTTTGAACGCGGGACTGCCCACCGCAACCGTGCTGACCGGCTCGGTCATTTCGAGAACGGTCAGGTGGTTCAACGCGGTTTGAACGTGGAGGATCTGCCCGCGATCGGGCTTCTGCACTTCCACTTTTTGTCCCGAGGCAGGCCATGAGAGGACTGTAAATGCTGCAAAAGAAATCCAAATCTTCTTCACTTCCGCTTCTCCTTCCCATCCTTTATATATAGGGGGTGCCCAGGGGGCCCAAACCTCAGGCCCCCTGAACAGCATTTGGTTTACGATGGAGTTTCCCCTTGTGCGCCAGCCGTGCTCGTATCGTTCGGAGAAGGTTCCTGGCCGCGAGTCTTGCCACATGGCTCAGAAAAGTTCCCGATCGAGCGCTTCACGGTGGCGTGCTGGCGAATGTCGTTGAACACGACCTTGCCATCGCGGATCGTGCCGGACCCGTGTCGCATCGGGAATGGCTGCACGCGATCGACAACTTTCCCGTCCACGAGCACTTCACCCTTCTTCGATATCTGAAGGAGGAAGATTTTGCGCTCGTGAGCGCTGCCGTCGCCGTTGGGGAATTGTTCAACGAGAAAGACGCGGCCTTCTTCGTCAAACTCGATTTCACCATCCACGAGATCGGGCACGAAGACTTGCACGGGCTTGCTGCCGGTCTCCTCCGCAATCTTGTCGATGATTTCCTGTGGGAAGGCATGGAACAGCAGCGAGCCGTTTCCTTTCCCCGCACAGATGACTGCGTGCAGGGACTGGCACCAGCCGCGCCGATTCTGCTTCTTTCCGTCTCCCCACGCTCGAATGATCGACCGCAAGGCCTGAAATTCCTCGCGGGACCGCTCCTTGTAGGCGTAGACGGCACTCCGGGCGGCATTGCGTCGCGTGCGTGCTTCGTTCCTAGTGGCCGGGTCGTTGCGTTGAGCCTCGTACTCCGCCACTGTTTTAGCCAAGGCGTCGTCCAAAGCCTGTTTTTCCTTGATGAGTTCTCCGACTTCCTCAGCGTAAATCCGATTGACCAATCGGCTTTCCTGGGACATTTCCCGCGTGAAATGTTCGTTGGTAATCAGCCCATGGAAGTCGGCGATCGGCAGTTTCGCGGAAAAGAAGTCTTCGACTTCCTTTCTTGCGAGGTTGTAGAGGTACCCGATCTTGTCGGTGGGTAGAACTTCAGCATGCACCGGCATATCGCTGACCCGCTCCTTGTCCTTCAACTGCAGCCAGGGCGCGAGTGGCACCTTTTGGCGGATCTCGGCGACGAGTTGCTGGTTAACCTCGGTGCCCCACTTCAGGCTGTCCAAGGCGTGTTGCAGTTCATCTACGAGTTGGTAGGCCTCTCCTCTCAGACCGGCGGCGTAACAGGAGGTTTTCAGGTCGGTGATCGACCCAATCTGATTTCCTTTCGCCTGATTCGCCACCAATGCGAGGTTCCACCAAGGACTCTGCTTCTTGGTGCGCTTGGATTTCGCTTTTTCGTGCCGGTCCTGGTGTGCGAAACGGCTTTCCACAAAGCGAGGGAAACGATCGCCTTCGACCACAGCTACCAGGTCGAAATCGAAATCTCCTCCATTCTTGGCAGCGGTTTCGCTGTGCAGGGTGAAAGCTCCGTCAAGTCTGATCTGCTTCTCTACCAAATCCACGACTGCCTCGCTGTCCATCGAGCAGCCGTTTTGCTCTTCGATGACTTGCGTCACGAGGGCGACCGCCTCTCCGGTGGACACCCGCGTGTAAGGAAGCAAGTCTTCGAACATGCGGATTGGATAGCGCACAACCAAACCTTTCAGGCACGGAACCGAACTGATGGCCCGGTCCTGTGGCAGCCAGTCGGATGCTGCGACGACCTGACCCTGATACAGACTGAGGAAGCCGTCGTCGGCAAGGGCAAAGCCTGGAATCTTGAAACCACCTGCGGTGCAAAGCTTGAATGCCCACTTCGCAAGCAGGCGGTTCAACGCGTTGTTGATGTAGGGGTGTTTGATGAGGTAGCCGCTCGAATCCACTTTGAGCACAGCCTCAACAACGGTGTGCTCGACGGAGGTGTACTCCGAGTCGTTCGCCTCTTCCCATGGAGCTTGTGCGTGGGACGTGCCTAGGAGTTCGATGACTTCATCGTAATTGCCATTCTCGCATGCCGTCCGCAGCTTGCGCGCCTGCTCCATTGCAAACGGCACGATTTCGAGTTGGATGGACTCCCAGGGCGCGTGTTCGATAAGCGTGTAACTACTGTGGAGATCGAGCGTCCTGGAAACCTCCCGGATGCCGAATACCACCGGTCCCCGGTAGCTCCTAATCTCGATCTTCGGCCGTCGCCAATGGAGGAAGTCCAAGAATCGCGTGGATTGTTTGTACTCAGGTTTTACACACGACTCTGGCAATATGATGTCCGCCCCGAGCTTCTGGGCGACATCGTCCGGCATCACCTTGCATGCTCCCTTGGCCTGAGTGTTTTCGAATGCCAGCCGGAACTGATACAGACGGTGACCGGGCAGATGAAAACGCTCGAACACCGACCGCGAGATCCAACCCCGGCAATCATTCGTACCCAATGTGCGGTCCTTCACAACCATCACCTTTGCCTCGGACAACTGGATTCGCTGCTTGCACGGCGAGACCAGGATCCCGAAATAGGTGATAGCTGCTTCCGGCCATTTACGGAAACGCTCCGCAATCGCCGGCTCATAACGTTCGTCCACGGCGTAGAACTTTCCGCTCTTCGCTGAGGCGCTTGCCCCTACAAGCCGGAACCGCACGCCATCTAGATCGAAAGACCTCATCGATTTCTGCACTTCGTTCTCCTGGTGATCTTCCAACCTTCCGGGTGGGACATTGAGCCGTGCGACGCGAATGCCGGGATAGAGACCCTGGAGGAGTGTATTTTCGAGCTGCTCCTCTTGGGTCAACCTCGGTAACCGTCGCTTCATCTGCCCCATCTCGTTGATGTCGAGCGTAATCACGGTCATCCCGTTGCTTATTTCAGTCGGCATTTCATCCTCCTTATTTCCGTCCGGCAAAGGACAGACAAGGAGGCCGTTGCCGCCGGTCTCTCCGCTGTTCTGGGCCGAAAACGAGGTAAGGTTTCCGGTCAGGTTCACGAAGAACCGGACCACTTCGGTTGTTATGGGCAGTTCAACGCTTTCACCTCTTCGTTGCTGCCCTTCTTTCTCCTTTGTTTGCTCGGCAAAGACAAACAAGGAGTTTGCTGACTCACTCTTGTGAGTCCGACCGGACACACGTCGAGCGAGCCAAGCACTGATCCACAATCATTGGAGCTTGTGGACAGCTCTCGACAGACCAACTTCAGTCTGTAAAGAAACTCTTGCTATCCCGGCTTGGGAGTGTTGCGAACGGCTTCTCGCCCTAGTTGCGGCTTCCTACCGGAGAAATCCGCAACGCCTCGCCACTCGGAAACCACGAAGTAGCTCAGGCCAGTCTTGAGTGACTCCACCATTGCCTCCGGTTCCCCCGGAACCTCCTTGCTGAATTCGGGAACGCTGTTATTCCCTCCTGTTTTTGCAAGGAAGAAACGTTGGACTTCCACTCCGCCCGTCTGGCCCGCTCGCACTTTGCGAGTCCCACGCGAGGAACGGCCCGCTTCCGGGTCTTTCCCTTGTCCGACTGCCTCTGTTGCACCTACCGCCACGATCGAGACCTCCTTTCGTCGCCTCCCGCCGCCTTCGAGTGCATGTTTCCTGGCGGCAAATCATCTACCGCCTGTCCTTGTCGAGCGCGCTCTTTTGCAGCAGTCCGCCCTCTCGTTCCCCGACCATCTGTTGTTCGCCGTACTCGGCCACGAGAAGTCCGCTCGGATTCACTTCCGAGCGTGTCGTTTCAACCAGGCGCACGTTGTATCGCCCAACGATTTGATCCGTCGCCTCGGTCGCGTTCTTCACGCGGTGAACTTCCTTCACGCCGAAGACGGTGTACGTCCACGGTGTCCCCTTGACGTGTTCCATCGAGCGGATCTCAAAGTCCGAAATCATGTGGTCGTTCTTAATCTTTCCCACGGTATCGTCGTCGCGCAGTTTGTTCATGGAATAGACGCGCAGGTTTGCTGTCATCATGTTCAAGGCTTCGGCAAGATTTCGGTCCACCGAGTCCGGCGTGCAAGCAAGGTATCGACGGAGGAATTGGCGCACCACAGCCCTGCCTTCGAGGTCTGTAGGGGCAACGCCAGAGGAAGCATCCGCAGACGAGGCGTCCGCAGATAGGCTGATCGTTGCCACCTTGCCGGCACGAGGTCCGCCGACAACCAAAGCGTTGCCATCCTTATCTACACGGATCACTGTCGGGGACTGTATACGGACATACATCGCGAATCCTAGAGAGCCCATCGCAAGCGCGCCGAAGATTATTGCCAGGAGCATGGCGCGGTTCGCGTAAGCTCGGAGCATGCCGTCGTGCTCGTAATACTTCGTGTACCGAGTGACTTCGGGAAGCCCCGACATCCGAGCTATCTTTCTCATCTGCTATTCCCCTCCTCTCAATCCCCTGTAAGCCGACCCGAGCGAGTGGCCAACGTACCACGCCATGGCATGCGGAATGTTGAACCCGCGGTATTGGCCTGGTCTGGCGAAGGAACGCTGTGCCGAAACGGAGGAAGGCGCAGGAGATGCTGTTGATGTCGCGGACGAAGCATCGTTTCTGTCGCCGTTGGGTATAGCAGCACTCACCCTACTCATCGCGCCGCCCGGTGGCGGTGTCGGAGAAATCGATGTGGATGCAATGGCTGCAGCCGCGGCACCTCCAACTGGAGAGACACTTGCGCCAGCAGGAATCGGGGCGGACGAAGCCGCAGCTCCTAGTCCCACCGGTGGCGGAGCAGGTGGCGCCGCTCCTCCCCCGGCTGCATGAGAAGCGAGCGCACCCTCTCCAACACCGCTGAATGACCCAGCTGCCAAAGCAGCGACGGTGCTGGCTGCTGTCGTTATCGCGCTGACGATCGTCATCATTGTGCCGCCCACGTCACCACGAACAATGCGGCTGGCAATGAACGGAATTAAAGCGATCGATAGCGAAAAAATAGTTGCAGTGAGGGCCAGGAGTATCATTTGGCTCGAACCAACGAAGCTGTTCAGAACTCCGTTCGCATTGAGCACGGCGTTTATGCTTGAGAGATTTACCGCAGACATGAGGACTTGAAGGATTGCGTAAATGAGCCCCCACGCCTGAAACGTCATGAGGTTTACGAGGTAGGTGCGTGACAACTGGCCGAGCCCACCCGCCGGCAATAGCGCCAGGACAAATGGACCCGTCACGTAGAGCACCGACCCGTACATCGCATAGAAGACGGTAAATATGAGATAGCAAAGGGGAAAGAGGACAAACGCGCCCAAGATCAAAATCAGGCTGATAACTCCCGAAGCAAGGCCGGTCACAAGGTTCCATAGAGATGCATTCCCATTGGCCTGCCAATACTGGGCCAACTGGTTCAGCCAATTCGCGAAGAGATCCTCGACGCCCGTCGAGTTGTAAATGAAGTTGGCGACGGAATTGAACATTCCGTTGACGTCGCGAAAGACCGCGCCATAGTTAGCGAATACCAGTCCGAGAATCAGATACTTGATTCCCGAAATCGCAAGCATCCGGACATCTCCCCCTGAGGCGAATGCCTGGTACGCGCTGTAGAGGAAACTCAGGAGAAGAATCGTCCCGGCAACACCCAGCACAGCGCCCGTAACGTTCGCGCTGTCGATCCCATTCAGCGCTGTTTGGAGGAGTTGCTGAAAATAAAACACGGTTCATTGCCTCTTCAGCAGGTTGTAGATCTGCTGCTGCACAGCGGCCGCATTTGCAGCGCCGTTTTTCACGTTCGCGCTCGCGTTGGCCAGATCAATGGCACGAACGCGCATCAGATCAGCTGTTGCGGACTGTGTGTACGCATTGGCACGAACCAGCCATGCATCTGCTTGCGCTTCAATGATCGGCGCGCTTCCAGGGGCGGCTGTCTGAATGCTCTGGTTAATCTGGTCGGCCGCCTGTAGCTCAAGGTCCGCGAGGGCATCGATCTCAATTGCTCTTTTCATTGCTGCTTGCGCCGCGGCATCTGTCATGTCGGCCATGTCGCGCACCTGAGGGGAGGCCGCAGTCGCATTCGGAACCGCTCCGTAGACCGCCGTATACTGCGCGCTCGTTTGGGCAATCTGATTCGGGTCACGAGAAAGCAAGTTCTGTTCGAACTGCTGGGTTCCCGGCAGAGTCGCGCTATTCACGGGAATACGCATGATTCCTTGAATCTGGTTGAAGGTGCCCTGGACGCTTCCCACGAGCGATCGGGCCTGATTGATCAAGTTCTGCGGCCAAACGACAGTTTGCTCGAATTTCGAGATGTCTTTCTCGATCGAAAGAATGCTATTCAACCCTCCTCCGATGACGCTACTTAAGGTATTGCTGATCGTGGTTAGACCGGTCGCGAGGATGGCGCAGCACGGGTCGACAAACTGACTCCTAATGGGGTTTGGCGCAAGGAGAGTAAAGACCACCAACAGAACAATCGTACGGACCTTGTGTCCACAAGCCCACTTCATACCTCGCATCACACTGTGGATGGCATTCTTCATCGGGTTTCTCCTCTCCTACTTCCGTTTCAGTAGATTTAGAATCTGTGTGTTCACGTCTCCAGTCATGACGGATCCGCGCTTGAGAAGGGCATTCTCGTGGGCGAGTCGTGCCGCTTCCTGGCGCAATTCCGCCGCGAGCATTTTTTGCGTGAGGGCCTGACTCTGAATGCTGGCGACAACTGCGGTCGCCGTTAGAAAAGGCGCTGACCCTGGAGCCGCCTGACTGGCAGCGTTCTCCATGTTATCGGCTGCCTGCAAGATCAAATCACCGGCGGCGTCGCTCATCTTCAATGTTTTCAAGTTGTCGACAGCCAGCGCGTCGTCCATGTCCATCATCGTGCGGTCGTTTGGGCTGGCCGCCGTCGTGTTTGGAAGGCTGCCATAGGTGTTTCCGAACGAACTGGTCAGGCTTGCAAAATCACTGGTTTGGTGATTTCGCATGGCATTCTCGAGCCTGGTCGGATTGGGCAGCGTGGCGCTTTTCAGGTTGATGCTGAAAATGTTCTGCATGACACTTCTGTACTGGCCAATCATCTTCGTTACCATGGCCTTCGCCTGGTTGATCAAGGCGACAGGCCACGTCGTTTGCTTGTAGAAATCGCTGATTGCGTTTCGCACCGAATTGATCGAGTCCAATGCTTTTTTGACCACGCCGTTGATTACGTTCAGAACAGACTGAATTGCTGTCACAAGGGTTCCTTGTGCTTGTGAGGTCGGGGGAGTAACGAGCGTCACGGCCAGTACACCGGCCAGCGTGAGAGCCAGCACTTGCCGCCGAGTTCTTGCGATAACCATCCAGTACGAAAAGACCACAAAGAAAAAGCCAAACAGTACGTTTGTCAGAGACACTATGGGCACTCCTTCCATAACTCGTCCGGGTGTGGAAACAATCCCATAATCCAGCCGATGCCATGATTCATAAGGTCGAACAAAAACGGCAAGCTCGCCAAAAAGATGACGATGATCGCTGCCAAGGGAGCAAGGCGGAGAAGTCGCTTCCATCGGGGTGAAATTGCGGCAAAGAGCCGTTTCATGAGTGCATTTCTCCCGTCACCGCACCGGAGATCTCTTCCGGTAGTGGTGGAACCTCCGCCAATCCGTGAGGGAACTTTCGCGCCAATTCTGTATAGGCATGGAGCAGTGGCCGGTCGGCAAGCTTCTTGAGGACCCAGGCTCTGTACCTTCTCTCCCGCGGAAACGTTGTGCAGACCCAGTAGTCCACCGTTGTCGGCACGATCCGGATCGTTTGCGTCGTCTCGGCTTTTTCCCCAAGGACCAGGAGTGCGTCGGCGCTTTCTCCTTTGCGTGGCGCGCTGAAGCGCTTCACCTCGTTCAGCGCCACCGGATTCAGATACAGGTGATTCACGAGCGCGCTCATGTCCCCCGGCTGTTGT
>JBGPIX010000164.1:0-11338 GCA_041485085.1 Candidatus Acidiferrum sp. | reverse complement strand
TGCGGGGCCCAAGCAATCGTCCACTTGCCACCTCCTGGCGCAATTGCAGTATCCACGGCTGATAATTTCCCGTGTCCAGCAGCGTCGTAATTCCGGAATAAAGCATGGCGTTGAGATACCGTTGGTATCCCAGCAGGTCCATGCTGATTCCGTCCCAACCACCCTGCACGTGGACGTGCATGTCCGCCAGCCCCGGCATAACGCTCTTCCCCTTCGCGTCAATGATCCGCGCGTCGCGCGGGATCGCGGCCGCGGCGGTCGTTCCGGCATATTCGATCTTGCTGCCTCGCAGAATTACCACGCCATCTTCAGTAGGCGTTCCGCCGACTCCGTCAACAATCCTCGCGTGAACGATTGCGATTGGTGTCTCTTGTGCTGCCAGCCCCTGAAACGAAAAAATCATGCCGATCCCAAACGTCAGAAACGCGACGCGCCGATTCATCATGCTTGCTCCTGGACAATTCGAATAAGGTGTTTTGATTCCCGATCCCGGTGCAACTGCGCGCCTCATCATATACAATCCCCGCGGAGAAACCGATGACTGAGACTCCCAATAAGCCGCGCATCGCCATTGGTTCCGATCACGCTGGATTTCTTGTCAAAGAAGCGATCCGAAAATATCTCCAAGCCGCTGGTTATTTGGTCCACGACCAGGGCACTAACTCGGAAGAATCCGTGGACTACCCCGATTACGGAAAAGCCGTTGGCGAACATGTGGCTTCAAAACAAGCTGATCTCGGAATCGCGGTCTGCGGCTCCGGCATCGGCATTTCCATCGCCGCCAACAAAGTCCCCGGCATTCGCGCCGCCCTGGCCCAGGATGTAATCACCGCGCGCCTTGCCCGCGAACACAACGACGCCAACGTCCTGGCCCTCGGAGGCCGCATCGTCACCCCCGAAGCCGCCATAGAAATGGTGCAAATCTTCCTGACCACCACCTATCTCGGCGGCCGCCACCAGCGCCGCGTTGACAAAATCACTCAAATCGAACGCGACGAACGCAGCAAAACGGCGATGCCGTAATGAGCCACTTTCGAGCTTGATTGTCTTATGGAGGAATGCGTATGAATCTTCGCAATCTGGGAATCTCCTTCTTCATCTTAGGTCTCGCAGCGGTCCCTGCTCAGGGCGGCGAGCCGCAAGCCGCATCGTCGACCCAAGGTTTAGCACCGGCCTATTCGAATACCTCCGACGGTCTTCAGAGTCTGATTGGGGACATTCTGCGCGCAACGAAAGCAAAGGATTTCGCAAAGGAAACCGAATTGATTCGCAGCCTGCTGCTGCCGGAGGATTCAACATGGTTCATCGACGAGTATGGCCCAGGGTTCGGCGCGAGCCTCGCCAAGGCTTATCGAAGAGAGCTACCAGGCCTCGAACAAGAGATAAAGGAGATTTACGAAGCTAATATGCAAGCCGGCCGGATGAATCCAAAGATTCTTCGGTATGGAGATCCCGAGAGTGTGAACGCCCCCATCGACCACTTCCTGAACTGCATGAATCAAGTCGTCCCTATTTATCAGACCTCTTTCCTAGGGGACCAACCGATGTTTCAAATGACTCTCAAACAAGGAGGAGGGGGGAAAGTGACCGCCGGAGATTTGAACGGATATTTCGTTTACGCAAATGGCGGCTTCCGTTATATTCCATCCGAAATCTTAATGAAACTTCCGAATGAACGACCCGTCCGGATCCACCTCGGCATGAATGTGATGCAGTCCAAGATCACCCGGATGGTTTATGCCCGATATCCACCAGAAGCGTATACGAAGCGTATCGGAGGAAAAGTCATCGTTCGGGTCGATTTAGATCGCGATGGGAAAATTCAAGAAGCCAAAGTCGTGGACGGTAATCCAATTCTGAGTCAAGCTCTCTTGGAGGCCGTGAAACAGTGGCAATTCGAGCCGACCCGTTTGGACGGCGATCTGGTGGAAGTGGAGGTCGACGTAGAAATGATATTTGAGTCACACTGAGACAGATTCAGGGCGCGTTTCACAGAAAGCTGTCGACAGAGCTAAGATAGTTCGTCACAGTCACATAGGACGGTACAGATGACCACGGACGCCAATGACCGCATGAATCGCCCACTCGACGGCGTCGATCCACAAATCGCCGACCTGCTCCGCGACGAAGCCAAGCGCCAAGCCACCGGTCTAGAACTGATTCCTTCGGAGAACCTCGTCTCCGAAGCGATCCTCGAAGCCATGGGCTCGATCTTCACCAACAAATACGCCGAAGGCTATCCGGGAAAGCGCTACTACGGCGGTTGCGAATACGCCGACAAGGTCGAGCAACTCGCCATTGATCGCGCCAAGGAACTCTTCGGCGCGGAACACGCCAACGTGCAGGCGCATTCCGGCACATCTGCAAACGTGGCCGTCTATATGTCCACCCTGCAAAAGGACGATGTGGTTCTGGGAATGAATCTCTCGCATGGCGGCCACCTCACGCACGGACATCCGCTGAATTTCTCGGGTCGGATGTACAAGTTCGTCGCCTACGGCGTGAAAAAAGAAGACGAACGTATCGACTACGACGAAATTGAAAAGCTTGCCGCCGAGCACAAACCAAAAATGATCGTGGCGGGCGCTAGTGCTTATTCGCGGATCATTGATTTCGAGCGCATCGGCAAAGCAGCGAAGTCCGTCGGCGCCCTCTTTTTTGTCGACATGGCGCACATCGCGGGACTCGTCGCCGCTGGCGTTCATCCGAGCCCCGTCCCGCACGCCGATATCGTTTCAACCACCACTCACAAGACATTGCGCGGCCCGCGCGGCGGATTGGTGCTGTGCAAGGCCGCATTTGCGAAGGAACTGGACAAGCTCACATTCCCCGGCACCCAAGGCGGTCCGCTGGTGCACACGATCGCCGCAAAAGCGGTGTGCCTGAAGGAAGCCATGGAGCCGTCCTTCAAGGAATACCAAAAGCAAATTGTGGCCAACACAAAAGCGATGGCCGCTGCCGTCGCCAAGCATGGATTTCGTATCGTCACCGGCGGCACGGACAATCATCTCTTCCTGATTGAAGTTCACCCGCGCGGCATCACTGGAACCGATGCCGAAAAAGCCCTCGACCGCGCCGGCCTCACCGTAAATAAGAATTCCATTCCGTTCGATCCTCTCCCACCCATGAAGGGCGGCGGAATCCGCCTCGGCAGCCCTTCGGTCACCACGCGCGGCATGCGCGAACCGGAGATGGAGCAGATCGCCAACTGGATCGCGGAAATTCTCTCCAACATCGGAAACGCCGAAGTCGAGCAACGCGTGCGAAAACAAGTTGCCGATCTCGCGGCAAAATTCCCCATTTACGAAGCGCGCCTGCGTGGCGGCTCAGCGCGAATCGAACACGCGCACGTCTAGCCCAACCGCCAACATGCATTTCGGCAGCCCCAAAGCCATCCCCAAGGTGAAGCGCGCCCTCGCGGCGCGCCGTGGCAAGTGGATGCATAAAGCCTCGAAAACGATGTTCAAAGCCATTCTCGAGGACTGGGAGCGCTGGCGCACCGATTGGAAGGAAATGGAGAAAAAGCAGCGCTAGCCGCCGAGAACGCACCTGTACCACCTCCTCGAATTCCGTCGCGGGTGCCGCTGAACTAAGACTGTCCTCCGGGTCAGTAGATTCCGAATAAAACTGCGAGTAGCTTCAAAAATGACTGGGATGGGAAGCCTACTCGCAACCGTGCTGCTCGTTGTTTCGCTCATCACCTGGCTGAGCGGGGCATTTCTTCTGAATGACCCAAAACTGACGTTGGCGCGAATCTCCAACGCGCCGCGCGGGTTCTTCCCAAACTCCCGGAAATCCTGTTGTCCTGCAATCGCCTTGCGCCCCCGTTCGAATCGGGCCGCCCGGCGGTGGATGAGGTGAGCTTATGATGGATACGGAAGCCTTCCGAGAATTCAAGACTGGCTTAACGCTGCTGCGAGACAACTACGCCATAAAAGCTCTGCCGCATATGCAGCGCGCCGTGGACCTCGACAAAAACAACCCTTACTACATGTCCTACCTGGGCGTGGTGCTGGCGCGCTCGGAAGGAAAATGGGGCGAAGCGGAAAGGCTGTGCGACTCCGCCGTTCGAATGAAGCGGAATCAGGCGCAGCTTTATTTGAATCTTGCTGAAGTCTATGCCACGGCTGGGCGGCGCGATGACGCCGTGGACGCTCTGCAGACCGGGCTGAAATATGCGCGGCGCGATATCCGCCTGACGATTGCGATGAATAAACTGACCGCGCGCCGGCCTCCGGTGCTGACTTTCCTCGGCCGCAGGCATCCTATCAATCGTCAACTTGGTATTTTGAGGCACCGCGCCATGCGGATGTTCACGCAGTCCGCTTAAAACGATCTCTCCACCCCCAAACACAAGAACGGGCGCCCCGATCCACTGGGGCGCCCGTTCTTGCTTTTACCGGTTTGGCGTAATGGCTTGAAACTCTGCGTAAACTAACGCGAGTTGCCGGCGCCAAAGTTATAGGTGTGCTGAATTCCCATTTCCATGAGGATCTTGATCCCGATGCCGAACATGCCGGTCGGGAGAACGTCCCTTCGAACGACTTCCGCGAGGTACTCGCGGGCCATGGAAGCGGGATCGTGTGAATAAGGCATGGTCACAAACAGCCGCATGCCAACTTCATAAGCGGGCTCGCTGGACTGAAAGAAGACGCCAGAGCGGGAAACGCTGACCGAACCGCGCATGTCTTCAAAGTGGTCTTTGTTGGGGTCGGAAGGACGGATGCGCATCAACTGTGTGATCCTGCAGCGTCGGCTGCCGCGGCGCTCCGTATGTGAAAACGTCTGCTTGGGGGTACTTCCAATTGGGCTTTTCTTCGTCATGAGGTCGTGCTGGGTGACCATTGGGAAACCATCTTTCCGGAAAAATACGGTGCCAGACACATTCTCTAGCCTATCCGAGAAGAGTGTAATCCCTCCGCCACAACTAAACCTATAGTGGAAACGTACCCGGAAGAAAGTAGCACGTTCCGCGAAAATGGTAGTACGGAAGTACTAGAAAAGGAAGAGAGGTTGTGTGGAAAAAGAACTATAAATTGATGATAGAGAAGAAGAAGAGAGAAAGCGGTCCCAAATTGAGGCTGTGGGACAGGTTTGGTACCAATTCGAGACCAGAGAGAGAAAGCGTTATCCACAGGTGAGAACCTAAATGGTTCTCCTGGCGGGGGTTTGCGGTCTGGTGCGGAAATGGGGGCGGAATACATGGCGGCTGCAAAATTGCAGTACTGACGTGCGCGCGTGGGGTTCCTACTAATCGCTGATCATGACGCTTGGCATGGGCATGAGGGCGGAGACTGAGAGAGGACGTCCCACTATGAGTGTAGGAACGCGCCAGGTTTTGCAGGTCACAGAGCTAGCTCAAAAGAAGATCAATGGGAACGCCGACCGCCGGACAAATATCGAAGTGCTGGAAACCACGGCACGGGCAAACAGCGGCGCGAGCGCGAAGCGGAAACCACGCGTTTTCGTTGCTGCCGAGAATCGCTTGTTAAGAGAAGCGCTTTCCCGGATGCTGGTCAAGAACGGCGAGATTGAAGTTGTCGGAATGGACTTGGCGGAACCATTCCGGGCGGAAGATTTGCTCAAGGAAGATACGGATATCCTGCTGCTATCCTCGCGCGGCAACAGAAATGAAGATTTGACCGCGGTTCGAACGGTACGGACAACCGCACCGAAAGTGCAGATTCTGCTGATTGACGTGACCGGAGAGGAAGCGGAGTTTCTGCAATGTGTACGAGCGGGAGTTCGCGGCTACCTGCCAAGAGATGCCTCCGCAGAGGACGTGGTGGAAGGCGTGCGCGCGCTGCAAAGCGGCAAAGCGATCTGCCCAGGGACGCTCTGCGCAACGCTGTTCCGCTATATGGAGCGCGAAGCGACCTCCTTCCCTTCCGCGAGCGTGCACCAGCAACTGGGATTGACGCGGCGCGAACAGCAATTGATCCCACTCATTGCCGAGGGGCTCACCAACAAAGAAATCGCCAATCGCTTCTGCCTCTCCGAGCAAACCGTCAAAAACCACCTCTATCGCATGAAGCACAAGGTCGGCGCGGAGGATCGCCTGGGCATCGTGCAGGTTTGCCGCACGCAAGGGTTTATGCCGTAGCTTTCAGAGTTCATTTCATGACTTTCAGCTGTTAGCTTTCCCATTTGTCTTGGGATAGAGGACACTTCGCAGAGAGCGCTTTACGAGCGGAACTCATCCACTCCGTGTTCGAGTTGGTTTTGGTAAGCGGCACTATCGAAGTGGCCCTGTGACTCCGCAATGAGTCCATCCTCCCCGAATTTCCACTCCTCGAAGCCGCTGAAGCGAACGCGGTGTCCGGAGCCGCCTGGCCCGGTGTTAGTGCCAACGAATGTCCAGTGATAAACGGCACCGTCGCCCTGCATAAAGACCTCGTCCATGACCAATTCCAAATCCGGAAACGCGGTCATGAAGCTCTGCGCCACTTCGGTGATGGCGCGGCGCCCGACGGCTGGAACGCCATTGACGCTGAGCGACCCATTCGGTGCGAAGAAGGCGGCCACACTCGCGGCGTCCTGCCTGCACCACGCCGCGGTGTAGCGCTTGGCGAAATCCTGGAGTCGGGGAAGCTCGAGCATCATCGTCATTCTAACCACATAGAATGAAAATGCCAGTGCGGTTGCCGCAGGCGCGAGTCCTCGCCAATAAACGTTTCGCATTTTCCTTGCTCATGAATGTTCATGCGTCACTCAAAAAGATAGGATTCGATATCATTTATCTCTGTTGAGACACCAGGAGAAGTAAAGATGGCCAAATACGTGATTCAGAGCAAGCGTGGTCTTAACCTGCGACGTGAAGCGTTTGGTCGGTCGCTTGCAGCAATGGCGCCTCGCGCCCGCGTGCCGACACCTTTTCGACCGTCTTAACCTCGCCATCCTGCACTAGCAGCGCGGAATCGAAATTGTTCACCGTGGGGCACACGTGCCGCGGAAGAAGATAAAGCGCTTCGCCCACTTGCGGACCCGCAGTTCCTTCTCGCAATGCCATGGGCAGATGCTCTTCACTAGGGGAGAGTGGCGTCAACTCGGAATGCCCAACGACGACGCACGTGGGAACACCGGCGTCGGCCGACACGGCTTTGTGTCCAGCATCGCAGGTGACAATTCCCGCGCGTGGGTGGCTTACCACGCGCGTCAAAACCAGCACTGCTGGCCGGTAACCGTACTCGCTGGGAAGCTGTACCAGAGTTGTGGCATCGCAATAGACTACGGTTCCGGGCGAAACGCGGTGGACGAAGTTTCCCGTTCGAAAGCCTGCAAACGAAAGCGAGCACGGAAACGTTGGCGTTCCCGCGGTGACCAGTTCCGGCACAACCATCCCGCTGCGCTCGATCTCGCCCACCACTTTCAGCAAGCGTTCATAACCGGCATGCGCCGCTGCGGTGCGTTCGCGCTGTTCCAAGCTGCCGTAGTGGCCGTCGTAGTAGTGCAGGCCTCGGAACTCAAGCCCAAGACGGCCAATCGCGCGCGTCAGTTCAACAACTTTGTCGCTGTGGCTTTGCTCGATGCCCGTCCGATCCATACCGGGATTCATGTCGAGAAAAATTCCGACCCGGCTGCCGCGCCATTGCCCCACCTGTTGCTCGTTCTCGGCAAGGACGGAAATACGCACTTGCGGGAACTGCTCGGCGATTTCCCTGACTCTCCGCGCATTCGCTCCAACGGCGAGATGCGCGAAGAGTACGTCTTGCGCGCCGCTGCGGCAGGCCACCAGAAGTTCCAGCGTGGTCGCGCACTTGAAGTTGCGCACGCCGCGTTCGACCAGCATTCGAAGCGTGTAGCCCAGCTTTGCGGTCTTGATGTGCACCCGCCAACGATTCACGTCGCCCCCCAACAAGTCCAACGTACGCTCAATATTTGAGGCCACGATTTCTGGGTACAGTATCAGCGCAGGAGTGAGTACGTCTTCGAGCGCGGCCACGCGGTAGCGCTGGTCCCAGGCGAATTCACTCAGCATGGATTTTTGTGTAACCATCACGGCCTCGATGATAACGCCTAAATGCGCTTCTGAGCCACAGACCCCGCGAATTCCGTCGTTGCGCGCCTACTAAGAGACAAACTTGATTGACCATCTCAATCTCTGAGAGTAGTCTCTGTCAACCTTCGTGAGCGCAACGGGCCCCAATCTGAGCGAGCAAACGAAACCACCGGACTTGATTCGGGCTCTTGGTTTGTGGTCGGCCACCGCCATCGTGATTGGCGACACCATCGGTACGGGAATCTTTCTCGTCACCAGCGACATGGCACGCGCCGTCGGGACGGCCACCCTGGTCTTTGCCGCCTGGATCATCGGTGGACTC
Organism: Candidatus Acidiferrum sp.; assembly: GCA_041485085.1. Classification (GTDB taxonomy): domain Bacteria; phylum Acidobacteriota; class Terriglobia; order Acidiferrales; family UBA7541; genus Acidiferrum. The sequence goes on along the minus strand of JBGPIX010000164.1, from coordinate 3,017 downwards.
ATCGTGCTGTGCGGCGCCTTTTGTTATGCCGAACTGGGCGCGGCATTCCCACATGCGGGCGGCCCCTACGTTTACTTGAACCGCGGTCTCGGTCCTCTGTGGGGATTTCTCTTTGGCTGGATGAGCTCATTTCTCGAGCGGCCTGTGGCTATGGCAACCCTGGCAGCCGGGTTTCTGCGATTCGTTGGATTCCTCTTCCCGGTTGTGGCCGTCCCCATGTTCACCTTCCATCTGGGAAGCTACGATTTCACCTTCACGGCGGCCCAGCCGCTCGCGGCACTTGTGGTGGTGGCAGTCACCGCCATCAATTATTTGAGCGTGCGTTTGGGCGGCGCAATTCAGATCGTGTTGACCTCGCTGAAGATAGGCACCATCGCGGTGATCGTTTTCGCGGGTGTGGTATACGGAAAGCACGCAGCCATCGACACCGCGCCCCAGGTCACGCATTTAGGTTTAGGAACCATCAGTGGCTTGTTGACCGCCCTGGTTCCAGCGATGTGGGCTTACAACGGCTTCAACGACCTCGGCGATGTCGGTGAAGAAATTGTTCATCCTCAAAAGAATATTCCGCGAGCCATTCTCCTGGGACTGCTCAGTGTGGGCGGCTTATACCTGCTTGCAAATGTCGTTTACTTCCGTATTTTGCCATTCGCAAATCTGCTGCAATCGCAGCACGTCGCGTCCGACGTGGTCCAGTCCTTCGCCGGATCTCGAGGCGCCGCCTGGTTGACGGTGGCCATGGCCGTCTCCGCTCTCGGAGCCCTCCACGTCGTGGTCCTCACCGGCGCCCGCATTCCTTACGCCATGGCCCGCGATGGCGTCTTCTTTCCCTTCGCCAGGCGCATTCATCCTACTTTTCGCACTCCCAGCGGCGCGCTGATCTTCCTCGGTTTTGTCGCTGCGTTGCTCGCGCTCAGCGGGACCTACGAAGAGCTCTACTCACTCTTCGTCTTTGGCGTATGGATCTTCTTCGCTTTAACCGCCATTGCCTTGTTCCGCCTGCGCAGAACGGAACCCGATTTACCACGGCCCTATCGCGCCTTAGGACACCCTTGGACGACGATTATCTTTTTGGCCGCCGCCGTCGCTCTCACCGTCAACTTGTGGATGGTCCGGCCGGTACGTTCCTCGCTCGGCCTAGCCGTGATTCTGGCAGGCGTTCCGTTCTTCTACCATTGGCGTAAACAGACTGGGCGTGTCATCGAAACCGACAAGCGAAGTTAGTGCGTCATGACTGTTTAGCTGAGGATGACTTCACGCCTCGGTTTGTGCGATTCTTTCTGCTCATTTGAACGTGGAGTCGAGGTCCATGCTGAAAAAATTCAAGGATTTGTCGGAAAAAGAAATTCTGGCCATCGCCATTGCGGCGGAAGAAGAAGACGGCCGGATTTACGGCGAATTCGCCGACGCGTTGCGCGACGAGTATCCCTCGACGGCGGATATGTTCGAGGATATGCGGCTCGAAGAGGTGGGACACCGCGACCGTTTGTTTGAGATGTTCCGGCAGCGGTTCGGCGACCACATTCCGTTGATCCGCAGGGAAAACGTGAAGGGATTCCTTACTAGAAAACCGGTGTGGCTGGTCCGGCCGCTGGGTGTGAAGGTTGCCAGGAAGCAAGCGGAGTTGATGGAGATGGAGGCGAGCCGCTTTTACGCGCGAGCTGCCAGCAGGACAACGGATGTATCGACGCGGGAATTGCTGAACAAGCTTGCGGATGAGGAGAGAAAACACGAGCGCACCGCCGGTGAACTGGAAGAAAAACATTTGACGCAGAGCGCCAGGGCGAGCGAAGAGGAATCCCACCGGAAGCTGTTCTTGCTGCAAGTGGTACAGCCGGGCCTGGCTGGTTTGATGGATGGCTCCGTCTCCACGCTAGCGCCAATTTTTGCCGCGGCATTTGCCTCGCACAAGAGTTGGGAAGCGTTCCTTGTAGGACTGGCCGCCTCGATCGGCGCAGGAATTTCGATGGCTTTCTCCGAAGGACTTTCCGATGACGGATCGCTGACGGGCCGCGGCTCGCCGTGGCTGCGCGGCGCGGTCACCGGATTAATGACCACCGCCGGCGGCATCGGCCATACTTTGCCGTTCTTGATCGCCAATTTCCGCGTCGCCATGCTCGTGGCCACCATTGTCGTAGCGGTGGAGCTCGGAGCGATCAGCTACATCCGGCACCGCTACATGGATACGCCATTCTTGCAGGCGGCATTTCAGGTGATTGTGGGCGGCGTTTTGGTTTTCTTAACAGGATGGCTGATCGGCAGCGCCTAGAAAATCAGTTTTGACTATTTAATCAGTCTGCGGCGCAGGAATTGGCGCTGGACGGTGAGAAAAAGCACGCCGCAGCCAGGATTGCAGCCGGTCCATATAAATGTAAACAACCGGCGTGGTGAACAGCGTCAGCATCTGGCTCAGTATTAAGCCGCCGACAATAGTAATGCCCAGCGGCCGCCGCAGCTCGGAACCGACGCCCGCGCCGAGCGCGAGAGGCATCGCCCCGAGGAGCGCGGCCATAGTGGTCATCAAAATCGGCCGGAAACGCAGCAAGCAAGCCTTGTAAATCGCTTCGACCGGCGACAATCCCTCTTCCCTTTCCACTTGCACTGCAAAATCAATCATGAGGATGGCATTCTTCTTGACGATCCCGATCAAAAGAATGATACCGATCAGCGCAATGATGTTCAGATCGGACTTGATAAACTGGATGGCAAGCAACGCGCCGATTCCCGCGGAGGGAATCGTGGAAAGAATGGTAATCGGATGAATGAAGCTCTCGTACAGGATTCCGAGAACGATGTACACGGCGGCGAGAGCCGTGATGATCAAAACAAGCTGATTGGAAAGCGAATCCTGAAACGCCTGCGCGGTGCCTTGAAAAGTCGCGTGCACGGTGGAAGGCACTTTCAGCTCGAGGCGCGCCTGCTCGATGTGATCCACCGCCGGGCCAAGCGAAGCACCCGGCGCGAGATTGAAGGAAAGCGTGATGGCCGGAAAAATCCCCTGGTGGTTGACGGAGAGC
>JBGPIX010000163.1:0-11420 GCA_041485085.1 Candidatus Acidiferrum sp. | reverse complement strand
AAAGGAATGTGGAAAGGGGCCTGGGCTTGTACAAGCAACGGTGGTCAATGCCATCTACGAGTTGCCGCGTAGAAAAGCCGGGAGCATCGTCAAAGGGGAGCTCCAGACGATCGATGGCGCGAAATGTCAGGAGTGGCACGTTGAATACGGCAATGAATGGCCACAGACTGCGCCCTATACGGTATGCATCGATCGCAAAACTCGTCTTCCCCGGCGAATCACGTTTACCGAGTCAGGCGTCACGGAAGAGTTTACGCGTTGGAACAGCACGACAATCGAGCCACCTGCGCTTTGATTTTCCGCCGAAGTAGAACTCTGAATAAACTGCTGAAATGCAAAAACTAGTTTGTCATCGCTAGCGAAGAATCTCGCCGGATGACTTTTTCAGCGAAGCGCTCCATCTCCTCTAGCTGCGGGCTGAATTGCAGCAGCACGAGATCGACGCCGGCGGCTTCGAATTGGGCCAAGCGCTCCGCGACTTGTTCTGATGTGCCGACTAATCCGGACCGCAAGCCGCGATTTGAAACCGAATAGTCTTCCAGGGAAACGCGCTGCTCCAATTGCGTTCCGGCAAGCCATTGCTGGTAATTGGCGTATCCCGCCGCGGATTGTTGAACATCCGTGATGCGGTGCAGTTCGTCTTGGGCTTCGCGTTCCGTTTCGCGAACAATCGCATATCCGGCAACGCCGAATTTGAGCGGCGGCAGATTGCGTCGCGCGCGGCGTTCGCGCAAATCCGCGATTTTCTCACTGACGCGCTCCGGCGGATCGCCGTGCATGAGATACGCGTCGCATTTCTCGGCGATCAGCTCTTTTGCCGCGGGAGATTCACCGCCTGCATACAGCGTCGGCCGTGGCTTGGACGCCGGTTTGGGCTCAAGTACATTGTCTTCCACGCGGTAATACTTTCCGGAATATGAAAAATGGTCCTGCTTCCACACCCCATCCAGCACGTCGAGCCATTCGCTGGTGCGCGCGTAACGGTCGTCGTGTTGTTCGAATGCCACACCATACTTGCGCGCTTCGTCTGCCCACCACGAAGAAACTACGTTTAGTGTGAGGCGGCCATTGCTGATCCGATCGATGTTGGCAGCCTGCTTCGCCAGCAGCGCAGGCAGATGAAACGTCGGCCGCACCGCCACCATCAATTCAATGTGTTCGGTCACCGCCGCCAGTGCCGCTGCCGTGGACCACGCATCCAGCGAAGGCGCTTCGACACCTTTGATGTCATTGAGGTTCAGCTCGGCGACCAGCGTCAGATCGAAACCCATCTGTTCGCTCCGCTGTGCAAGCTTCTTAACATACGCCCAACTTACTTCCATATTCTCGTCCTCGACGTTGCGCAACCACCCGCCGAAAACGGGGAGCCAGTAGCCGTATCTCATCGTGGGCCTCCGCTCGCGGCGACGCGTTCGCTGCTACTCGCCTCGTGGCGCTGTGCTTCTGCAATGAGGAAGTCAGCCAGCCGTGCGTACGGATTGAAGCCGACGACGCGCACCGGATCGGCCACGAAATTGGAAAGCGCGTTCACGTCGTAATAGAGCTGGCGCCCCGTGCGGTCGTCGATCACGTACTCGATGCCGCCCACTTCAACGCCGGCAAGTTCCACAATCCGTTCCACATCTTCGATCACCTGCCGCGGCGCTTCGTACCCTTCCACTTTCATCCCGCTCTTCGGCGCGTCAACTGGGCAAGCAATGCGCGTCAATTCCTCTCCTCGAGTGTTTTGACAGATATCCGCGGGACACAAGTTGTAGCTTTCACCGGTAATGTGAATCTGGATGGCATAAAGAAACCTTCCGCCAAGAACCTCGACGCGCGTGATGATCCCGTCGCGGGCCGTAAATGCTTCCTGCACCAGCGCCGTGGAATCGATTCCAAAATACAGGCGATTCGCTTCCATCGCTGCACGTAACTCTGCCGGCGAATTGAACCGTTCAATCCCCGCGCCGCTGCCGCCGATGTTTGGCTTGATGACCACGGGATACCCAATGGCCTCCGCTGCCGCAAGCGCCTGCGACGGATGGTTGATGACGTGCGCTTTCGGATAGGGCAAGCCCAGTTTTTTCAGGTTCGTCAGTTGCAGTGCCTTCGAAATTTCGTGATTGAAGCAGCGATAGCCGTTGACCACGCGCACACCCCGGCCTTCAAGGTGTGCCATGTAATTGAGCGTATAGAAAATCGCGTGGCCCAATCCGCGTTGCCAAGCGGACGGGCTCATGCGATTGAAGAGCAGCGAATATTCGCGTTCAGGCGAAGCTACATCATACTTGTGTTGCCGCGCATCGATCTTCAGCCACGGCACGCCGCGCTCATCGAGTTGCTGAAACAGCGGCCGGAACCAGTCCGGATGCTCGTAGTAAATCGCGATGGGCTTTTCCAGCCCAAACCCGTTCCCGCTTTTTTCCATGCTCACGAAACCTCTCGTCTCTCTCGAGCGGCCAGGGTGCCTCTAATCTCAGAAATTCTCGAATTCTAGCGTCATAAGGTTCTCATCCACATACCGCTCGCCGATCTTCAGCGAAGTTGGTTCCACTCCAAACGCGCGAAAGCCCGATCCCTCATAGAGATGCCGTGCCGCCTCTTGTGGCACGGCCACCATCAGGCGTACGCAGCGGAGCCCTGCTAAAGCTTGCGCCGACTGGATTACCCCCCCCTTAACAGCTCGCGCCCCACGCCCTTGCCTCGCGCCGACGGAGCAACGAACACGCCCCAGATATGTCCGATGTGCCGCCGCTTCAAAAGCGCATCCCGGTAAAATCCCGTCATCCCCACCAACTCTCCACCATCGAACGCGCCTACCACAAAGTTTTCCGTGCCCCCCGATCGGAGCCGCGAAGCAAACTCCTCGACCGTCGTGCGCTTGTGTTCCTCGGGCGATTCCGCAAACGCGACTGGATCCGTCTCCAGGGCCTGCAACCGCAAGCGCCAGAAAGCTGCGGCATCGGTTTCGGTCAGTTTTCGAATATTCACCAACTTATTTCATCCTTGCTCTTCAGCAGACCGCGCGGAAGCTTCGCTTATTCCCCCCCCCCCGCGCCGAGGTCAGTTGCGTCCGGCTGCTTTTCCTGGAGGCGCTAAAACAGGTCAGGTCGATTGCGCCTGGTTTTTTCTACGGCTGCGGCGCGTCTCCACTTCGCGACCTCCGCATGGTTTCCACCAATTAGGATTTCGGGAACGCTCCAGCCGCGGTACTCCGCCGGCCTCGTGTAATGCGGAAAATCGAGAAGAACGTGACTGGTGACTCGTGACTGGTGACTCGTGCCAGCCAGGTCGTCAGCGGCTGCGCTGAACGATTCGTTTTGCGAAGAAGCCTCATTCCCCAACGCCCCAGGCAGCAACCGCGTGACCGCGTCCACGACCATCATGGCCGGCAGCTCACCGCCGCTCAGCACGAAATCTCCGACAGATATTTCCTCCGTCGCCAGATGCTCCGCCACGCGTTCGTCCACTCCTTCGTACCTGCCGCAAATGAAAATGATTCGCTCCAATTGTGCGTAACGCCGCGCGGTTTCCTGCCGGAACAATTTCCCTGCCGCCGACATCAGCACAATCGCGGTCCTCGGATCGTTCGCTCCCGGCTTCGACGCGTCACCGACGCCGTGCCCAAGCAGTGACTCCACCGCTTCAAACAAGGGTTCCGGCTTCAACACCATGCCTTCGCCGCCGCCGAACGGCCGGTCATCCACGGTGCGGTGACGGTCCTTCGTGAACACTCGCAGATCCTGCACGTTCACCTCGACCAGTCCGGTTTCCCGCGCCCGGCGCAGGATCCCGTGGCTGAGAGGCCCGGCAAAGAATTCAGGAAAAATGGTGATCAGATCGAAGCGCATGCTCCGCCAGTTTAACCAATTGGGTGTCCACCCGCCATTCCGGCCGCGCCGTGCAGAATGTGGTTGTCTACGCCAGTTCGGATAGCGCCACGCCCGGTCGTGTCGTCTTCGTGGCTATCAATCGCTCCAACGCCGCCAAAGTTACGGCCATCAACGGCCAGGTCCTCTCCGACACGGCACATCTCTACCAGATGACGGCCACTTCTGCCTCAGGGCAGTCCGTGGTCCAACCCGTGTCGATCGGAACAATGGCCGTAGGTGGTTCGTCGCTGACCATCACGCTTCCGGCATACAGCGTCACTACCATCGACGTTCATTAGCGCAACCGGAAGTGACACGCTCAGTCTTCTTTGTCTACTTTGCACTGAAACGCGGCAGCCACCTCGGCACGCGTCGACAATACTCTTCGTATTCCTCGCCAAATTTCCGCCGAAGTGCCGGCTCCTCGACGAGCAATACAAACACAACCACCCCGACCACGAATACGGCGGCTAACTCCGTGAGCACAACCGAGTGAAAGATCGCCGCCTCGCCCAAGATGACGGAACCAACGCCCCAATATATTGGATTTCTCACAATGCGGTAAGGTCCCTCCACAACTAGTTTTTTTGGTGGATCAAGGGGCAGTGGTGTTCCTTTTCCACGGACCGCGAAGCCCCAGAAAGCACAAGCTAAGTACAGTGCGATGCCTGCAGCGATCAGCAGCCAGCCAGCTGCGCCCGCCCCGCGTACATCAGGTCGCGCACCGCGCGGCAACATCCAGTAGGGCATCAGCACGGTCCAAAAACCGGGGACGAATACCGTGAAGATCAGCGTTCGAATGACGGGAGACATCGGAAGGAGCGTACACCACCCATTGCACTATTCGCTGTTGAGGTCGCGAAGGCCTTCGGGCAATACCACATCAATGCGCCTCGCGGCGATGTCGATCTTTGTGCAGATATCCACGGCCAGTGGAATTAAAAGTTCCCCGCGAGAAGTTTCTACTTCCAGTAGCGGTGTTCCGGCAAACTCTTCCCCGGGAAATTGCACATCGCGCACCGTTCCAAGAAGAGATGGCGCTTCCGCCAAAGAACACGGCGATGAAGCCACGACCGGAGGCGCACTGGGATTTTCAAACACGGAGCAACCGATGAGGTCCGCCACGAAATACTGGCCTGCCGGCAATGTCGCGCGCTGTTCGAACGGAAGCAACACCTCGAGTCCGCGGAATTTTTCCGCTTCCGAGATGGACGCAATGCCTTCGAAATGAAAAACCGCCTGCCCGCGATGATTCTGGCTCAGCCAGCAGGATTGCAGCGCCATACGGCGCGGGTCATTCTTGCTTTCCGCGTGTCCAACGAAAACTTCCCGCAATCGTGTCAGGCGTTCCGGAAAATCCGTTAGGAGTTCGGCGGCGACTTCGCCCTTGTTGCCGCGCGCCTTAAGGATGCGCGCAACCAAGACCCAGCGTGGAGTTGGAGTGCTCAATGAGAAGTAGGACCGTTCACCGGTCCGCGGAAGAAATGACCGCCACGCGGTCAATCTTCAAGAATTTCCAGCGTAAATCGCTTGTGTAGCTTCATCCCAGACGCGCCGAGCAGCGTTCGAATCGCTTTGGCCGTCCGCCCCTGACGTCCGATCACCTTCCCCAAATCTTCGGGATGCACCCTCAGCTCCAGCACGGTCACTTGCGACCCTTCGACGGACTTCACCTGCACGTCCTCGGGATGATCCACGAGGGCTCGGGCAATGGCTTCTACCAGTTCCTTCATAAGGTGCCTGGGAATGGCGCCCACGGCGAAATCCGGGGACGCGCAAAATTCAGGAAGGCGCCGAGATTAAGCGATCTTCTGCTGCTTCAGGAAGCTGCGCACCGTGTCGCTCGGCTGCGCGCCCAGTCCCATCCAATACTTGATGCGCTCTGCGTCCAGCTTGATCTCCGCAGGCTTCTTCAGCGGATCGTACGTGCCCACTGCTTCTTTCACGCGGCCGTCTCGCGGCCTGGTCCGCTCGATGACCACCACGCGGTAAAAGGGCTTTTTCTTCTTGCCAATCCTTGACAGACGAATCGTTAACACTAAGTCAGTCCTCCTGAACCCATCTATTCTAGCCTGCCTGGGCACCGCGCGGCAATCGAAGTCTCACTCTAGCCGAGAGCCGCTCAGCGCCGATAGGCAGGTTCCGACTCCCCCTCGGAAGCACGAAGATTGAACCTGAACGAGCCATTATGCGTATCTTTGAGTTGACCATGGAGGTTTCGATGAAAGGAAGACTGTGGGTGCTGGCCACGATGCTACTGGCCGTCGCTGTTTCCCTGGCAGGGCAACGGAAGGAACTGAAGCGCCTCGATGGCAGCATACTAGAGCCCCCTGAAATTGATGAGTCTGTGACGCGCTTAATGAAGGCGGCGGAGGTCCCGGGCGTGGGTCTGGCGCTCTTCAACGACGGCAAGGTTGCCTATCTCAAGGCATACGGTGTGCGCGATAAAGAGAAGAACCTGCCGCTGACGGTGGATTCGGTAATGTCCGGGGCCTCGTTCACTAAGGTGGCGTTTGCCTACATGGTGCTGCAGCTTGCAGGCGAGGGGACACTGGACCTCGACAAACCCGTCCATCAATATTTGCCAAAGCCACTGCCCGAATACCCAAATTACGCGGATCTGGCGAATGATCCCAGGTACAAACGCATCACCGCAAGAATGCTGCTGAGCCACACTAGCGGTTTTCCCAACTGGCGGGCGTTCGAAGAGGACCGCAAGCTGAAGATCCATTTTGAGCCGGGGTCGCGATATGCGTATTCGGGCGAAGGGATTGACCTCCTGCAACTTGTTGTTGAGGCCGTCACGAAGAAGCAACTGGGCGAACTGATGCAGGAGCGTGTGTTTCAACCTCTCGGGATGACGCGTACCAGCATGGTTTGGCTGGACCGCTTCGAAACAGAATATGCGAACGGCTATGACGAGTATGGGCGTTCTCTGGGCCCCCAGAAACGCAAGAGAGCCGATGCGGCTGGTTCGCTCCTGACGACACCTCGTGATTTTGCGACATTCATGCAGGCCGTTATGCTGGGCAAAGGCTTATCGAAAAAGATGCGAGAACAAATGTTCGGCCCTCAGATTCAGATTCTCTCGAAACATGAATTCCCCACCTTTGAGAACGAGACTACGGAGGATAACAAGGCGATCCGCCTTAGCTATGGCCTAGGTTGGGGTCTCTATTGGACGCCCTACGGCAAAGCTTTTTTCAAGGAAGGGCATGACGATAGTTGGCGGAACTACACGGTCATCTTCGACAAACAGGGAACGGGCATCCTCGTTATGACGAATAGCGGAAATGGCGAAGGAATCTACAAGGATCTTCTGGAGAACCTGCTCAAGAATTCGTTCACACCGATAGTGTGGGAAGGTTTTACGCCGTATGACCAACTGCCACCGCGCCCTCCGCTGAAGCAACACATTGAAGTGCGTGTCGCTCCCGAAGTGTTGGAGAAATATGTTGGGCGCTACGGAGAGCCGCCTAATCTTATCCTTCTAATCAGGCGGGAGGGCGATCATTTGTCTGTACAAGAAAACCAAGAGCCCAAACAAGAGGTTTTTCCTAAGAGTGCGACGGATTTTTTCTCGAAAGTTGCCGATGACGTTCTTACCTTCGAAATGGACGGTCAGGGCCGTGTAACAAGAATGGTCTTGCACACGGGAGGCCGAGACATTCCGATAAAGCGAATCGACTAGAGTTTATCGAATGAAAGTTCGGGCTTTTACTCGTATCTCAGGCAATCGATGGGATCGAGGTTGGCAGCCAGATTTGCCGGATAGTAGCCGAAGAACAAGCCCACTCCGACGGAGATCGTAAACCCGATCGTCACCCACAAATAAGAAAGGGTCGCGGGAATCGACGGCAAGAGCGTACGGACCGTTGCGGCTACTCCCGCGCCAATCAGGATCCCGATGGTGCCGCCAACCAGCGTAAGCACCACGGCCTCCAGCAGGAATTGCAGGCGGACATCCGCGCGGCGGGCACCGATGGCTTTGCGTACGCCAATTTCCTGCGTGCGCTCGGTCACGGAAATCAGCATGATGTTCATCACCCCGATACCGCCCACCAGCAACCCGATCGAACTGATCACCGTCGTCAAAATCACCAGCGCGCCGGTGAGCTGGTTCCATAGATTGCTCAGAAAGTCCGGAGAACTCAGCTCGAAATCATTCTCGTTCCCAGCGGGAATGCGACGAAGACGGCGCAACGTTTGTATTACTTCGCCCTGTGCCGTTTCCACGTTGACGTTCTCCGGAACGGTGAAGGCCATAAACAACTCTTTGGCTTCCGGATAGTTCTTCTTGAAGTTACTGAGCGGGATGACCACGAAAATGTCCACACCCGGACCGAGGAACAATCCCTGGTCGTGCTCAAATACACCGATAACTTCGTAAGCGGCCCCATTGATGCGCACGGTTTTCCCTACAGCGTCCGTGTTGGGAAAGAGCGACTCGCTGATGGCCGCGCCCAGCACGACCACCGGCCGAGCGTGTTCTTGATCGAATGCGCTGATGAAGCGCCCGCGCTCGATGCTAAACAACGGAATTGCTTCCGTGTACTCCGGCTCAGCTCCGCGTATGACTACCTTCTCCACGCTACGGTCACCGCTGACAATGCGGTTGCTGTCTCCGAAAAAGAACCCCCGTGTGCCAAACGTCGTGACGATCCGCACGTCGGGTGCGGCCTCCCGGACAAATTCGGCGTAGTTGTATTCAAGATACTTACGGGTGCGAATTCTTTCCGGCAAGCGGGAAGGGTCGGTGCCGAATGGGAATCGGGAGATAAAATAGGTGCGCGAGCCCAGGCGTTCCACTCGGTCTTGCACGAACTTGTTCAGACCTTGAATGATCGCCGCCATGGAAATTACCGAGGACACGCCGATTACGATGCCCAGCACGGTCAAGGCCGAACGAACCTTGGAGGAGCGCAGCGTCTCCAGAGCAGCAAGAAAATTCTCCCGGGTTTGCGCCAGCGTCATGATGGCCATTAGTCGGACCTCAACGCGACAACCGGATCCAATTGTGATGCGCGCACCGCTGGATAGATCCCAAAAAACAGCCCCACCACGGAACTCAGGATGACTCCGAGGACCGCGACCCACGTTTGCACGGAAGCCGGGAAAGGTGTGTACGTGCGCATCGCCAGCGCCACCAAGAACCCCAGGGAGATGCCCAACGCTCCCCCGGCAATACATTGCATGACGCTTTCCACCATGAACTGCCGCAGAATGTCGCTTTTCGTTGCCCCGACCGCGCGACGCACGCCGATCTCCCTCCTCCGCAAACTTACGCTCACCAGCATCACATTCATGATGACGATCCCGCCGATGACTACGGATATGGCGCTCACCATAATGAACACTCCGAAAAATGCTGAGCTGATGCTACGCCACAAGGCCATGTAGCTTTCTTTCGTGCCAATAAAGAAATCATCCTCCATTTTGCCGCTGAGGTGGCGTCGCGCCCTCAGGACCAGGTCTGCCTGATCCTGCGCCTTTTCAAATTCACCCGCGTTCGTCTTGACGTTGATCGTCAGGCTGGTGCGTGCACCCTGGATGCGAAGGAAGACTGGGAGCGGCACCGTTACGAAGTTGTCTTGGTCCTGCCCAAGAACGCTGCCAATCTTCTCCATAACCCCTATTACCATGAACTCGTCGTTGCCGACGCGGATGCTTTTCCCGATGGGATCCGAGCCAGGAAACAACTGCTGTACCAAGGTGTCGCCGATCAAGCAGACGCCAGCCCGGTGCTCGGCTTCCGCTGCCGTGAAATAGCGGCCAAATTCCACGATGCGCGTGTCGATATCCGCCATACTCGGCGTTTGCCCGTAGAAATTCACGTCAGCCATCTCTTTGTTACCGTATCTCGCGTGAACGCTGCCACTGGCGGTAGCGCCCACCTCGGCGCACGCGGGGCATCCCTCGGCCACGGCGCGCATGTCATCCATTTCAATTTTCTTGAACTTCAGCGCTTTGATGATGATGTTGAAGTCGGTCACCGCAAACGGTGTTCGCGCGATCTGAAAGACGTTGGTTCCCAGGTTGGCGATTTTTTGTTCCACATAAAGGTTCGCGCCTTGCACGATGGTCATCACCGTGATCAGCGTGGCCACACCCATCGTCAAACCCAGCATCGTCAGCGACGCCCGCAGCTTGTGCGCACGCAGGGCGCTGAGGCACAACGCTAGATTGTCACGGACGGCAAGCATGGACGCGTAGGGAATCTCCCGTTATTTTACCGATTCCTGCCAGGCCGGAGCTTCGGATTCGCCGAAGATCGCCCGTTGGCCACACTTGAGACCATGCAGGAAGCATCTCTATAAGACTACGATGAAAGGGGTGCGGGAGTTACATCGCCTGAAGCTTTATCCGGGCATTCTATCGTCCAGCGATGACCTGCCTTGAAACTCGTTATACGTCAGGTGAGGCGGTTCAGGCCATTGAACGCCGCGGCTTTGTAGCATTCCGCAAGGGTGGGGTAATTGAACACCGTGTTCACAAAATACGTGATCTTACCCTTCAGCAGGAACACGGCCTGCCCGATGTGCAAGAGCTCCGTCGCATCTTCGCCGAAGATGTGCACCCCAAGAAGCTCCAGCGTCTCTCGATGAAATAGCAACTTGAGCCGCCCGTCGGTGTGGCCGGTAATCTGTCCCCGCGCGATCTCCCGATAATAAGCGACGCCTACTTCGTAGGGCACATCGGCATCCGTAAGCTGCTCCTCGGTCTTCCCGATAAATGAAATCTGAGGAATCGTGTAGATTCCGTAAGGGTACCCCGCCGGGTCCGTGTGCACATCCAGCTTGAACGCCCGCGCCGCCGCGATGCGCCCCTGCTCCATGGAAACCGACGCCAGGCTCGGGAAACCGATCACGTCTCCCACGGCAAAGATGTGCGGCTGGGCCGTGCGGTAATCCGCATCGACCTTGATTCGCCCGCGGTCATCGGATTCGATTCCTGCCGCGGACAGATTCAACGCATCCACATTGCCTTGGCGCCCTACGGCATAGAGCAGCGCGTCGCCAATAATGCGTTTCTTGCTCACCAGATTCGCCGCCACTTTTCCGTCCGGCAACTCTTCGACGCTTTCTACTTCTTCCGTCATGCGCAGCGTGGCCCGTTGGTCGCGCATGTGATAGGTCAGCGCCTCGACCATTTCCACGTCCGCAAACTCCAGCAGCCGCGGGCGCTTTTCCACAATGATTACGCGCACGCCAAGCGTTGCAAACATGCACGCGTACTCCACTCCGATTACGCCGCCCCCGACCACGATCAGCGTCTTCGGTATCTGCGCCATGCTGAGGATTTGATCGCTGTTGATGATGTTCCGCCCGTTGATGGGCACCTTGGAGTTTTTGGATGGCTTGGTCCCCGTGGCGATGACCACGTTGTCCGCCTCGAGTTCCGCGAATCCATTGCCGTTCTCCACGCGAACGTGGTGGGCATCCAGAAAGCTCCCGATCCCGTGAAGGACTTCGACGCCGTTGCGCTTTAGTTGATTCTGCGTGACGCCGACTTCACTCTCCACCACGTGCTGGACGCGAAAGTTCAAGTCCGCCATGGTCACGTTTT
>JBGPIX010000162.1:0-11481 GCA_041485085.1 Candidatus Acidiferrum sp. | reverse complement strand
ATCTGCAGATCGATTCCCAGGAGGATTCGTGCGAAAGATTTTTTGTATTTTGGCATTCATGGCGGCGCTTTGTTTTCCAAAAGGGGTGCTCGCGCAACAGCCGATTCGCGTGAAATGTGGCGGAGCGGGTTTTACCGATTCGAAAGGCCAGATCTGGCAGACGGACACGGGATATTACGCCGGCCCCACTTCAACTTACTCAACCACCGGCCCGGTCAGTGGCACTGCAGATCCGAAGCTCTTCCAGTCCGAGCGATACATCAACGGCTCGGCGGCCATGACCTACAGCTTCCCTGTTGCTAATGGCGCCTATCACGTAAACCTGCTCTTCGCGGAGATCTACGATCCTCTTGATGTCGTGGGAGGGCGGGTATTCAACGTGAAGATCCAGGGGAACACGGCATTCTCCAATCTGGACATTTTTGTTGCTGCTGGAGCCAACACCGCGCTGGTGAAAGGCGCGGATGTCCTAGTGCAAAACGGAGTGCTGAGCATAGAATTTGACAATGTAGTTCAAAATGCCAAAGTCGACGCGATCGAAATCCTTCCCGTGTCCTCCGGACCTTCGGGACCGCCCCTCACTCTCAATTTCAAATATCCGGATGGTACCCCGGTCGCGGGGACTCTCGGATATGCCGTCAGTTCTTCTCTGCTTTCGTTCCAGGGCAGCGCTCCGCTTAACAACGGCCAGGCTCAATGCATTATCTACGCCAATCCTAGCTCCTTAGGCATCAGTGCTCAATTTACGGTCAACCTGAGCCTCACGGATACTGTCGGGCATACGCTCTGGCAGCTCACCGTGGCGATGGACCCTTCCCAGGTGAACCTAGGCGCCGTGCAAAGCTCCGCGCTGAACGTCGTCGTTCAAAAAATGTAATTTCTCAGGGCAGAGTAACGCGCGGCGATTTCTATATCGTCAAAGGCGCGTTGCAACGCCGGTCGAATTCGCCGCCCCGGTTTTTGTCGGCGGCGGAGCGGCCGGCGGTTTTTCTTTGGGAGCCGAGGGTTCGTCTTCCGTGGGGGCCGTATCCGGTGTATCTACATTCAGATGATGCTCGCCGGCCTGCTGCTCGAGTGTGACGACATTCTGGAAATCCGTCGCCTGTGTCCCCGCCGTCGCTCCCTGCATGAATTCGAGCCAGATGGGCAGCGCGGCGCGGGCGCCGGTCTCTTTCTTTCCGAGTGAGATTTGTTTGTCGTCGAAGCCCACCCACACACCGGTAGTGAGCTGTGGTGTGTAGCCCACAAACCAAGCGTCGGTGTAATCCTGCGTCGTTCCCGTTTTCCCAGCGGCAGGGCGGCCCAGCGCCCTGGCCTGGATGCCGGTACCAAATTGAATGACTTCTTCGAGCATGGCGGTCATCGTGCGCGCCACATCAGGAGAAAGAACGTCGTGTACTTCGGGATGCGCTTCTTCCAAGAGCGCGCCGTCGTAACTGGTGACGCGGCGGATCATGTGCGGATCGATGCGGATGCCATCATTCGGGAAAACCGTGAACGCGGAAACGTGCTCTAGAAGTTTCATATCCGCGGCGCCGAGGGCCAGCGGCAGATACGGCGGGAGTGGCGTGGTGATGCCAAAACGCCGGGCCATATCCACGACCGTATTGATGCCGACTTTTTCCGCCAGCTTCACGGCAGGCACGTTGCGCGAGCCCGCCAGAGCGCGGCGAAGTGTGATGGTCCCTTCAAATTTTTCATCGTAATTGCGCGGAGAGTAGGGCTGGCCGCCGCTGATGGTGGTGAAGGGCGTATCCACGATGGTATCGAAGGGCGTCGCGCCCTTTTCCAGCGCGTCCGCATACACGTAAATTTTGAACGAGCTGCCGACCTGGCGGACCGCCTGCGTGGCGCGATTGAATTTGGAATCCTCGAAACTGTAGCCGCCGATCATGGCTTTGATTTCGCCGGTGGAATTGTCAATGGCGAGTAGCGCGCCCTGCGGCCCGGGCTGTTGTTCCAGTTGAATGCGCACGGTATTGTCGCGCAATTCCTGAATCGAGAATTGCGCCAGGTCGCCTACTTTCAGGAGATCCGCAGGTTTCTTCCGGCCAGTCCATGCGAAATCGTTGGGAGAAAGAATTCCGCGGTACGGGCCGATCTTGATGACCGCATCTCGCTCGCTCACCGTGAGGACGAGTCCGGTGACGTAACTTCCCTTCTCGACCGCGTGGCGCCAATCTTCGTCTTCATAGGTTTCGAGCTTGCCGAGGTTGTCGCGCAGCACATTGGGAAGATTTCCCTTCCAGCCGTGGCGGCGCTCGTAGCTGTGCAAACCGTCGCGAAGAGACTGGTTGGCGATGCGCTGCATCTTGATGTTCAGCGTGGTGTAGACGCGCAGCCCGCGCTCGTGCACGGCTTCCGTGCCGTACGTGGATTCCAGATACTTGCGAATCTCCTCGAAGAAGTAAGGCGCGAGGTCGTTGCGCGGATACTGAACGTGCAGGCCGAGCGGCGTTTTTCTCGTAGCGGTCTCTTCCGCGGGCGTGATTTTCCCCTCTTCCTCCATGCGATGGATCACCAGATTGCGGCGGTTGAGCGCGAGTTCCGGATTGTTGAGCGGAGAAAACTTGGGGCCGTTGACCATGCCCGCAAGGAGTGTGGCTTCGTGAAGCTTCAAATCGGTGACCGGCTTGCCAAAATAAAATTGCGATGCCGCGGCAAAACCGTAGTTGCCGTGGGCCAGGTACACCTGATTTGCATACATTGTGAAAATCTGCGGCTTCGTGTAGCGCCGCTCGATTTGCAGCGCCAGCAGGATTTCCTGCATTTTGCGGCGGAAGCTGCGGTCGCTGCGATCCAGGAAAAGATTTCCGGCCAGCTGCATGGTGATGGTGCTGGCGCCGCCGGTAATGCGGCCCTTGATGACGTTGCGGACCGCGGCGCTGAACATGCGCGGAAAATCGATGCCCCAGTGCTCTTCGAAGTGCTGATCCTCGATGGCGGTTACGGCGCTGTACAGTACTTTGGGGCACTGCTCGTAGGTCATTAGGATGCGGCGCTGCAACGCGAAGCTGCCGGCGAGCTGGCCGTCATCGGCGTAAACTTCGGTGACCACATCAGGACGATACGTTTCCAGCGCGCGGATTTCCGGCAGATCGCTCGCGTACACAAAAAGCAAACCGCAGCCAGCGCCCAGCGCGATCGCGCAGAGCAACAGAAATGCCAGCGCTACGCGGTCAATCAGTTTCCAGCCGCGCAGCCGCAGCGTAATGGGTGGCAGACTCAGCATCGAAATTTAATTCTAACGCAGATGAGGACGTTGCGTTGAGACGAGGCGAAGATCAAGTTTCCACTTTAGGTCAGGCCCTTCAACATCTTAATGCGTTCTTGTGTCAGCCACGTCCTCCAGCTTTCCGGGCTCACACTTGGATATTTCAGTTGGCCAAATTTCACCCAAGCTTCTCGATAAGAGAACCACGCGCGTTCGACTTTTCGCACACCCTGAGGAGTGACTGTTGAGCCTTCATAAATGTTCTTTTTGGGGTCAGATTGGATCTTCGCGTAGACGGAGTTCAGTTCAGCATCAACTTTGCTGAAATCCGCGGCGCTGAACTTCGGGAGTTCTCCCTTTTCAAAACGCTCTACGGCGGCGACGAAGTCATTGTTGAGATCAGCCTCCGCTTCGACCACGAATGCGCCGCGAGCCGTGCCGCTTAGGTCGACTTCGTTCCGCGAGCTGGCATAAAAAAAGGCCTTCGCTGCTTGTTGCAGTTCCTGAAATGCATTCTTCTCGGAAGAGCTCCACTGCGACGTAATTTGGTCGAGTTTCTTGCTTCGTTCTGCTTTTGCGAATTCCTCCTGAAGCCGGGCGCACTGCCCTTGCATGAAACCGCTGGTGATATCGTCGCACAAATGGAAGTCGTTACCAGTCCAGTTTTCATTTTTCAGTTTCAAGAGGTGCTCGATCCGGCCGATGTTTTCGGCAGGCGCGCCGTCGACTTCGCAAGCAAATTTCAACGCCAGATCCAGGTTTCGGGCCGCTCCATTTCCGTTTGCATAGATCATCGTAAGCAGCCCGGCACCCCCAAATACCGGTTGCATCGTGTCCTTGTTCTTTTCTCGTTCGATGTATGCGCACTTGCGGGCCTTTCCCGGGTCAGCGGGATGACCGAAACCAAAGTAAAGCTCTTCCGCATTGCACGAGGCGAGAGCCTCGCTCTCCTCCGCCGAGGGCAAATCGGACGCGGGCGCTTGCAGCTTTTCGTATTGATCGCAAGCATCCGGGCGCAGGATGTCGCGCTGGTGAAATTGCGCAAAAGACACGGATGAGAGAGAAAACAACAGAAATAAGATCACGATGCAAGGTGCGGGAAGATAGTATTTCTCGCCAGCGCAGAAGCGACAGAGTGTTTTCCCGTCCTTTACTACTTCGCGTTTGAAATTGATGCCTTCGCCGCACTGAGCACAGACGACGCGAGGACCTTTGAAGCCGGGCAGGTCCTCGGGCAGGACTTCAACTTTCACCCATTGTTTGTCAAAAAGGATTTCGTCCGAGAGTTGCGCGTAGGCCTTTTGCTGGCCGGCATCTTTGCCGAGTTCGGGAAACATTTCGCGCGCGGCTTGCTTGGAAGATTCTTTCGCGGCGATGCGCACGGCGCGGCCGGTCTGCAAATCGACAAACGTGGCAGCAACTTTGCCCCAGTCGCGGAATTTCAGCGCGCGCTTGCCAAGGCGGCAGTTGGCGACCAGCGCGACGGCATCGGTGACGCAGCGATCGATCTCCACGTAAGTGACAATGCGCTTGCGTTCGGCGATAGGGTCCTCAATGCCGAGTTCGCGCAAGCCCAGCATGGCAAGGCGCACACCGAGCACCTGTCCGGCGCACAAGTGGCCGTGGGCCACAGCGGCCAGTTCGAGGTATTCAGCAAGAGTTTTCATCGGAGCGAGTTCAGCTCAAGCCTTTTCCGGAGCTGACCAGGGGTGCGGCTTGCGCGCTTCGAGGAACGCGAAGACGGTCATGAGCAGGGCGAGAGCGGAGAGAGTACCGTCGCGGACAATAGTCATGCCGGTGAGCGGCTCGGGAGTGGAGAAGCAGCCGCAATTAATGTCCATATGCAAAATGTAGGCCCGCGAAACGGCACCGAGGAAGCCGAGCATGATCAATGTGATCAGGGAAGCCCAGATTCGCAACTGCCAGCCGATTAGAAGGAGCAGCCCAAGAATGATTTCGGCGAACGGCAGGGTGTGCGCAACGAAAGAAACGCCGCCTGCCGAGAGCAATTTATACGACTCCACCTGGACGGCAAAATTGGAGAGGTTGGTAGAAAGCGAAAATCGTAGCGCAAAGAGCGGCCAAGGAATGAAGTTGGGGAGGAAAAGTTTGGAGTAGCCAGCGTAAACGAAGATTCCGCCGAGAACCAGGCGGCCGATCCAGATGATGACGCGACGTGCGTTGAGTGGGCTGGACTGCATCATTGGCGATTTAGTGGGTCAGAAAACCTTCGCTGCCTCTCCGACTCAGAAGGTGAATCGATCAGGGCTTTCATGACAGCGATTGCCAAGACAACCATCAAAACGATATCGATAAATACGCCGACTGGGTGGCGGCTCCAATCAATCAAAAAAAGAGATCCGCATGCCAGCAGTGCGATTAGGAATCCCACGGCATACTGGCGTTTTCTGTAAGTGTTGCTCATTTTTGTGACAGCAGCTGTTCTAGAAAAGTTTTGAGAACGTCGTAGGTCATGACCCCGGAGTAAGGATAGGTCTGGCCTTTGCAATGGAACACAGTGGTGGGGGTCTGGTTAACGCGGTAGGTCTGGCCAAGCGCGTAATCCTTATCAATCATGGGGTCGAGGGTGGCGCCCTTGACGAGAGCGCGAACTTTCGTCATCTCCGCGGCGGAAAGAACGGCGGCCACGGTACCGTCCACGTCACCGGACTGCTCCCACTTTTCCTGGTTCTGGAAGAGGGCTTGTTCCACGGACTCCACTTTGCCAAGCTGCGCGGCGGCGCGAGCGTAGCGCGCGGCTACTCGCGAGTATGCGTGCATGGGAAGCGGGAAATCGCGGTGGATCAGGTAGACCTTGCCAGTGCTGACGTAATCGTCCATGAGCCGGCGGTTCGTGGTAGCGAAGAGCGTCTTGCAAGCCGGGCATTGAAAGTCGCTGAAGACTTCCATGCTAACGGGAGCGTTCTTCGAGCCGAAAGCCTTGTGCGGATCGATGTCCGGCAGGTCCGCAGCAGACTGCGGCGCCGGCGGAAGCGAAGCGGCATTGGCTTCGACCACAGGGGCGGGGATGACAGGGGATGCAGACTGCGCAGGTGAGTTAGCGGGCTCGGACGGCGCTTGCGCCAACGGCTGCGCCGTGGATGAAGCGGGTTCAGGACTCTTGTGAACAGAAGGAAGGAATAGGGCCAATAAGACAAGCACACCCATGCTGAGAATCCCTACCAGAATGCGCCGACGGTTCACGCGATCCTCCGAAATGGTTGGGGCGGCTTGCCCCTAATCGTGACGAACCAGAATTCTACCTCGAAACGGGGGGAATGAAAGAGTTGTCGTCGCTCGAAGTTCATATGCGAACCGAGAAAGTTACCAAAATCCGGCCTCTTACCGGTTGGTTGCGAAGGAAACCGGAAGCGTTGTGCGGGGCAATTCTAGTTAACAATAACTGCACCCCCCTCCCCCGTTTTTTCATAAGTGTTCATTTTAAAGGACTTTAAGTTGCTTTAGAATGAACACTTCCGGAAGTGTTCATTCTAAATGAGTTAAGGGCGTGTTTTTCGCCCTGCTCCGCCGTTTCTTCCACAAGTGTTGATTACAAAGGAGTTGTTTGGCAAGAAGTGCGACACTGCAAATTGACCCTGTCGGCGGCGAATGACATGGGGTTGCCCCAACCCAGTGACCCAGCCCCAGTATCTAGAAAGTTTTATACACGAAATATTATCAAAAGTCAATAGGAGTTTTTGGAGAGGAGCGCCGATCGCAAGAGGTAAGCTGTAAGTCAAATAAAATGAATGATTTACTGACACTATCAAACAACTTGACAAACATACACTCAACATGTATACTCGCCGTCGAGCTGAGCTTGGAACGCGAGAACTGAGCTGCATTCGCCTTGATTTGCTGGAGTTGCTGGCGAACGCGAATGGCTAAAGGTTTCAGGAGGAATGGCGGCAATGAGCAAGATTATTGGAATTGACCTGGGAACAACGAACTCAGTAGTGGCCGTGATGCAAGGCGGCGAGCCGGTAGTGATCCCCAACCAGGAGGGGGCCCGGACGACGCCATCCGTGGTGGCCATCACCAAGACAGGCGAGCGGCTGGTCGGGCAAGTGGCGAAGCGGCAGGCGGTGACGAATCCCGAGAACACGGTGTATTCGATCAAGCGGTTTATGGGTCGGCGCTACGACGAAGTCGGAGAAGAGACGCGGCGCGTGCCCTACAAAGTGGTCGCGGGACCGCATCAAGACGCGCGCGTGGAGATTTCGGGCAAGTCGTACAGCCCTCCGGAGCTTTCCGCGATGATTCTCGGCAAGCTAAAGGCAGCCGCGGAAGATTTCCTTGGCGAGAAGGTCGCCAAAGCCGTGATCACTGTGCCTGCCTACTTTAACGACGCACAGCGGCAAGCCACCAAGCAGGCAGGCGAAATCGCCGGCCTGGAAGTGGTGCGCATCATCAACGAACCGACGGCGGCGGCGCTGGCGTATGGGTTGGATAAGAAGAGCGACGAGACGATCGCGGTGTACGACCTCGGCGGCGGTACTTTCGACATTTCCGTGCTGGAAGTTGGCGCCGGCGTGGTGGAAGTGAAGTCCACCAACGGCGACACGCACCTAGGCGGCGACGACGTCGACCAGCGCATCGTGGACTGGCTCATCACCGAGTTCAAAACCAAGAACAACATTGACCTGAGCAAGGACAAGATGGCGTTGCAGCGGCTAAAGGATGCGGCGGAAAAGGCCAAGATCGAGCTCTCGCAGATGATGGAGACGGAGATCAACCTGCCGTTCATCACCGCGGGCGCGAGCGGGCCGATCCACATGGAAGAGAAGCTCACGCGCACTCGTCTCGAGCAGATGATGGGCGACCTGCTGGAACGCTCCATGAAACCGGTGAAGCAAGCGCTGGAAGACGCGAAGATGTCGCCGAACGACATCCAGGAAGTGGTCCTGGTGGGCGGCTCGATTCGCATCCCGAAAGTGCAAACCCTGGTGCGTAACTTCTTCGGCGGAAAAGAGCCTCACAAGGGCGTAAATCCAGACGAAGTCGTGGCGGTGGGCGCAGCGATTCAGGGCGCAGTGCTGGCAGGAGACGTGAAGGACATCCTGCTGCTAGATGTGACGCCGCTTTCGCTGGGTGTGGAAACTCTCGGCGGCGTGATGACCGTGCAGATTCCGCGCAACACGACGATCCCGACGCGCAAGGTGGAGACGTACTCGACCGCGGCGGACAATCAGCCGGGCGTGGAAATTCACATCATGCAGGGCGAGCGCAAATTCGCCAACGACAACCGCTCGCTGGGCAAATTCAAGCTGGATGGGATTCCGCCGGCTCCACGCGGCACACCGCAGATCGAAGTCACGTTTGACATCGACGCGAACGGCATCTTGAACGTGACGGCGAAGGATAAGGCCACCAACAAGGAGCAGAAGATCACCATCACCGCATCCAGCGGCCTGAGCAAGGAAGAAGCAGAGAAGATGCGCACCGAGGCCGAATCGCATTCGGAAGACGACCGTCGCCGCATGGAAGAGGTCGAAGCGCGCAACCGCCTGGACGGCATCCTCTATCAGTCGGAGAAGATGCTCCGCGAGAACCGCGAAAAGATCGCCGAAGCAGACGTGAAGAAGGCTGAAGAGGCGATTGAAGACGCGAAGAAAGCCATCAACGAAGGCGGAGTGGCGCGGCTGCGGTCGGCGACGGAAAACGTCGAGCGTTCGCTGCACAAGATCGCCGAGGAGCTGTACAAGTCGACCCAGGCGGCGGGCGCCGCGGGGCAGGCTGGTGCGGCGGCCAGCGCGGGAGCGGGGGCTTCCGCCGGACCGAGCGGCGCGCAGGAGAAGAAGCCTGGCGACGTGATTGACGCCGAGTACGTGGACGTGGACGAGTCGAAGCGGCCGAACTGAAAAAGTTTTCAGTTGTAAGTTTTAAGTAGGAAGAGAAAGAATTTTGGTTTGTTCTTTCTCTTCCCGTTCAGAAAGACCCGAGAGTCAGCGGCCCAGGTAGCGAATGTGCCGAGTAGGGGCGCAGCCCGCCGGGGCGGGCGCCTCTGTACCTACGATCATGCCGACGACAGCGAAACAGGATTATTACGAACTGCTGGGAGTGGGGCGCAAAGCGAGCGCCAAGGATATTCGTGCGTCTTTTCGGAAGCTGGCCCGGAAATATCACCCCGATTTGAATCCAGGCGACAAGTCCTCGGAAGAAAAGTTCAAGCAACTGCAGGAAGCCTACGATGTTCTCTCCGACTCCAAGAAGCGGCAGATGTATGACCAGTATGGCTTCTACAGCGACAATCTTCCTCCAGGCGGGCCTGGCGGAGCAGGTGGCCACGGCGGCGAGCAGGACGTCAATTTTGATTTTGGCGGATTTGATTTTGGCGGCGGCTCCGGCGCGACGGGCGGAGGATCGAGCTTCCGCGATCTCTTCAGCCAGTTTTTCAGCGGCGGGCGCGGCGGCGGCGCCATGGAGCCGGAGCACGAAGCCGGCGGCGACCTGGAATACCAGATCGAGATTGATTTCTGGGATGCGGTGCGCGGCGCGGTGAAAAAACTTTCGATCACGCGGCTGGATGCTTGCGCAACGTGCCATGGAACCGGCGCAGTGGGCTCGCCACAAACCTGCACGGCCTGCGGGGGAACGGGCACGATTCAGCAGGCCGCGGGCAAAATGCGCTTTAACGTGCCTTGCACGCGGTGCGGCGGGACCGGCAAGCTGCGGACGCTCTGCAAGACGTGCAACGGCGAAGGGCGCGTGCCGCGGTCGGAATCGATTGAAGTGCGCATCCCGGCAGGCGTGGCGAATGGCGGGCGAGTGCGGGTTCCGGGAAAAGGCAACGCGGGGACCATGGGCGCACCGGCTGGGGATTTGTATTTGCGCGTGGTGGTGAAGCCACATGAATTTTTCGAGCGGCGCGGCAACGATTTGTACACCAAGATTCCGATTACGGTGAGTGAAGCGACACTAGGCGCAAAGATTGAAGTGCCGACGATGGACGGGCGGTCGCTGGTTCGAATCCCACCGGGGACGAACAGCGGGAAGACGCTGCGGCTGAAGGAGAAGGGCGTGCCGAGTGCGCGGAATGGCGCGAGAGGCGATCAGTACGTGGAAATTCAAGTGGTCGTGCCGCCGCCTACCGATGAGCGCGTGCGCAATTTGATGAAGGAATTGGAGACAGTGTCGCCGGGCGATCCGCGGAAGGATTTGTTCAGCAAGGCCGGAGTGTAGGGAATCGAAGATGCCGCCAAGAGCGAAAAAACGGGCCAGGGCGGGCTATATGATTAGCGCGGTGGCGGAGCTGTATAAGCTGCACCCGCAAACGCTGCGGCTGTATGAACGCGTGGGGCTGCTGAAGCCTTCGCGTTCGCAGGGGAACACGCGGCTGTATACGGATTCGGATTTGGAACGGCTGGACGTGATCCTCACGCTGGCGCGGGACATGGGCGTGAACCTGGCGGGCATCGAGATTATTTTGAATATGCGCGAGAAGATGATCGAGATGGAGCGGCAAATGGGAGAGTTCGCGCATGTGGTACAGCAGGAATTGTCGCGGGTAGCGGCGTCGCATTCGAGGGAGAAAACGCCAGGGCATGCGATTGTGCGGGCAGCGCCGCGGTTGGTGCGGTAGCGGCAAAGTTGTCAGTGATCAGTGATCGGTAGCCAGTTTCAGAGGAAAGAACCGGCAGTTCCTTCCACAGTTTTCCCAATACAGACCGCTTGCCGTCTACAGAGTGCGACCGTATGCTGTCGTGCGTAGGCAAAGAACCGGTCTGAAGACCGGCCACTACAAGGACTCGGAAAAAGACGGCCGGCTGGAAGCCGGCGCTACTTATGGCACTGGAAAATTGCACGCTTTGCAGGGGGACGGGATGGAAGCTGGTGCCGCGTGCGGACGGTGCTGGCAGCGTGGCGGTGGCGTGCGATTGCGGGATGGAGACCCGGGCGTCGCTGGTGATGGAGCGCGCGCGGATTCCGAAGCGTTACGAGCATTGCGATTTTGAGAGTTACGTTACCGACCTGACTGATGGCAAGACCTGGATGCCGCAGCACGCGCATTCGCTGAAGCAGGCGAAACTGTTCACGCAAGCGTTTGTACGTGATTATCCCGGCTCGTCTGAAAAGGGATTGCTGTTCATGGGGCCATCGGGCGTGGGAAAAACGCACCTGGCGGTGGCGGCGTTGAAAGAATTAATTCATCGGGGGCATGCGGGATTGTTTTGCGATTATCGCGAACTGTTGAAGGAGATTCAGGCGAGTTATAACCCGGCGAGCGAATCGACGGAGATGAAAATTCTGGAGCCGATTCGCACGGT
>JBGPIX010000161.1:0-11554 GCA_041485085.1 Candidatus Acidiferrum sp. | reverse complement strand
TTGCTTCCCAATTCTTCCGCCAGCCCCGCACCGGTGTGCATCTCCGCAACATACTCAACCGGAAGCCCCGCTTGCCGCGCAGCTTCGGCGGTTACAGGACCGACACAGGCAATTTTCAGCTTGCTCTCAGCGCTAACAAGTCTGCGCTTCAGTTCCTCGCAATGTTTGACCAAGGCCCGGACCGCTTGCGCGCTAGTCAGAATCATCCAATCAAATTGCTGAATGTCCTTGATCACCGCATCAAGCGGGGCGAAGTCTTCTGGTTCGGCGAAGGCCACCAGCGGAAGCACCACAGGAATCGCTCCCCGAACAGTCAATTCCCGCGCAATCGCCTCGCTCTGCACTGCGGAACGTGTGATGACAATGCGCTTCCCCACCAAGCCCGCTGGAGCCATTTCACCCACGCTGCCGGCTCACTTCTTCCAGAATCGACTGCGCACCCGCCTCAATCAGCAGCCGCGCCACGTGCTCTCCAAGTTGCGTCGCTTGCTCTGGCGGAGCCGTCGCGCGCTGCTTCACATATTGCACTCCATCCACGGAACAAACGCATGCCTCCATCCAGATTTCGCCGCGCTCCACTCTGGCCCACGCTCCCAGCGGAACTTGGCATCCACCCTGCAACGCCGCCAGCAGTGCCCGTTCCGCAATGATCGCCGTTCGCGTTTCCGCATCATCCAGCGGCGCCAATAGGTCTCCTGCTTCCGTGTCCTTCAATCGGCACTGCACCGCGATCGCTCCCTGCCCCACCGCCGGCATGCACACATCTGGAGACAACACTTCGGCAATCCTCTGGCTCAATCCGAGGCGATCGAGGCCCGCTTTGGAAACCATGATTGCTTCATACTCGCCGCTCTCGACTTTTCTCAATCGCGTATCCACATTTCCGCGCAAGTCGCGCAGATCGAGGTCCGGCCGCAGGTGTTTCAGCTGCGCCTGCCGCCGCAGACTGCTCGTCCCCACACGCGCCCCTTGCCGCAGATTCGCCAGTGTGGAGCCCACCAGGCAATCGCGTACATCGTCGCGCCGGCAAACCGCGGGAAACATGAGCCGCGAAGGAATGTCGGTCGGTATATCCTTCACGCTATGCACCGCCAGGTCGATCGTTTCCTCCAGCAGCGCTTCCTCCAGTTCCTTGATGAAAATCCCTTTGCCGCCGATCTGCGTCAGAGGCGCTTGCTGCATCTTGTCGCCGCTGGTCTTGATGATCACGATTTCCGCTTCCATGCCGGTCGCGGCAAACAGTTGCTTGCGTACGTATTCCGCCTGCCATTTCGCAAGCATGCTGCCGCGCGTGCCGATCCGCAGGATTCTCAAGGCTTCTCCCGGTTCGAAAGAAAAAGATCGCGCAATGCTTCGACGTTTTGAATCTTTCGCCGGAGTTCTCTTTCGCCGCGCAAACGTTGCGCAGGCTCCAGCAGCAGCTTTTCCAGCATCTCATCCATCATTTTTTCAACATGAGCGCGATCCGCCTCCGACAGATGCTTCATCGGCTCCATGCGTGAGCGAATGAACTCGGCGCGCTCCTCGCGCAGCTTCGTACGCAAGGCATCCACAAGCCCAACCAACTCCACGCTCGCCTGCCAGGACAGAAATTTACTCACATGCTCTTCGACAATTCCTTGCGCTTGTGGAATCTCGCTTTCCCGCGCGTTGCGATTCTGCTGCACGATCTCCGTCAAATCATCCGTATTGTAAACGTAGACGTTATACAGCTCCGCCACCTTGGCATCTATATTCCTCGGCACGCCCAGGTCCATCAGGAACAGCGCGCGGTTCCCACGCGCCGCCATCGCTCGCTCCACAATGTCCCGTCGCAACACCGGTTCTTCCGCGCTCACCGACGACACCACCACATCCGGCGTTTGTAACGCGGCATCCCACTCCCCCCAGCCGACAACCTTTCCTCCGAATTGCTTGGCGAGCTCATCCGCCTTGTCGCGCGAGCGGTTCATCACATGGAGCTGCGCGATTCCGCGATCCCGCAGATGCGAGACAACTTGCTCGCTCATCGCTCCCGCGCCCAGCACCAGCGCCTTGCGTTCGCTCAATTTCCCGAAGATCCGTTCCGCCAGCTTCACCCCCGCCGAAGCCGCCGACATCGGCCGCGTGCCCAGTTCCGTTTCTGAGCGCACGCGCTTCCCGACTTCCAGTGCACCTTGAAAAAGCCGGTTCAGCACCGGTCCAGTCGCGCCGTGCTCGTGCGCGAAGCGATACGCTTCCCGCACCTGGCCCAGGATTTCCGCCTCCCCCAGCAACATGGAATCGAGCCCTGCCGCAACGCGAAAGAGATGCCGCACCGCCTCGTGATCGTAGTGGTGATAAAGCGAAACACTGAGAACATCCGGACGCACCGAATGAAATTCGCTCAGAAAATTGGAGAGTCCCGGCGCGCATTCATGGGAAGACTCCGGTGGCACGCCATACACTTCGCTCCGATTGCACGTGGAGAGCACCAGCATCTCTTCAAGAATTCCGCGCGCGCGCAGTTCCTCGGCCGCCCGCCGGGTTTGCTCCGGATTGAAAGACACTCGCTCGCGCACCTCAACAGGCGCCGTGCGGTGATTTAGTCCGACGAGAACAATCTCCATGCCGCGCTACCAAGGCTCCTAGAAAAACCGGTGGTTATGCGAAAGATACAAATTCACCACCGTAAAACTCAGAACTACGATCACGAAATTGAAGATGCACATCTTGGAGGCACGCGCCCCGCGCCACCCCGTCGTCCGCGCTAGCCGGAAATACGCGGCGTACAAGATCAGCACCAGCAACGTAATCGCGTACTTCGGATCGTAGAACGAATACTTGTCGCTGAGCCGGTACACCCACAGGAAACCAAACGCCGTCCCGATGCTGATCGAAACCAGCCCGATCAGCACGCTGGACTGGCTCATGCGCTCGAGCAGCTCCAGCGGCGGCAGCCGCCACACCACGCCGCCGAGCTTATGGCTGCGCAGCAAACGCTCTTCGACGAGAAACATCAGGCTCAAGACAAACGAAAGCGCGAACGCCGAGTAAGCCAAAATGTTCAGCGCCACGTGGAACGCAAACGTGAACCCGTGTGCGTCCGGTGGCGAAAGCCGGTCCGCCGGCGCGAATTGTGCCGCCAGGAAGAACACCAGGATGAACGGCAAAACCAGCGCTCCCACCGAGCGCTGCTGGTGATACAACTCCAGCCCCAGATAGGTCAGCGCCAGCAGCCAGCCGAACAGCGACATCGCTCCGTACAGGTCATGGTAAGGAACCGTGTGTAAACCGCGCGACCTTTCCAATAGCGCAAAATAGTGCGCAACCAGGCCCAGTCCCAGCAGCACCGTCCCCAATCTGCCCGTGAGTTTATTTCCGGCAGCCAGAAAGCGCACATACAGCCCAAAACTCAAGAGATACGCCAGCACCGTCAAAATTGGGAATAGATGATTCATGCTTTGCACTTGAGCCCCCGGCTCAGCACTGCACGCACAGTACTACCCGTGGCCCTGCGTGGCAGAAGCCATCTGCTTTTTGAACATTTCGAGTATAGCCCACACCGGCGGGTACTCGCACCGTTCGCCACCACCAAGTAGTCGTTTTAGCAAGACCGTCCCAGATTTGCTATCCTTGATCCGACAGGCGGAACATGCCCCCAGAAACTCCAGCAATCAATCGTAAAGACTTATTCCTTCGCGCCTGCCGCGGAGAAGTTCTTCCCCGCGTTCCCGTGTGGATGATGCGCCAGGCCGGACGATATCTTCCCGAGTACCGCGAAATCCGTGCAAAGCACGCATTCCTTGAGGTTTGCAAGACTCCCCAGCTTGCCGTCGAAGTCTCCATCCAGCCCTTTCGCAGGCTTGGCGTGGATGCCGTCATCGTTTTCTCCGACATTTTGATTCCCGCCGAAGCCATGGGCTTGCACTTGGAACTCGGCGATGCCGGCCCCAATTTGCCCAATCCCGTTCGTTCCAAAACGGATGTCGACCGCCTGAAAATCTTCGACCCCGAGGCGGAAACCGGATTCCTGCCCGAAGCCATCCGCCGGATCGTGAAGTCCGTCGGCCCCGATGTTCCTGTTCTGGGCTTTGCCGGCGCTCCCTGGACTCTTGCCACCTACATGGTGGAAGGCAAAGCCAAGGAGGGATTCGCCACCGTCAAAAGTTTTCTCTACCGCGAGCCAAAGACCTTCCGCTTGCTGCTTCATCGCATTGCTCAGGCAACCATTCCTTATCTCAAAGCGCAAATCGCTGCCGGAGCCGCCGCCGTCCAACTCTTCGATACGTGGTGCGGCGAACTGAATTTGCACGACTACGAAGAGTTCGCGCTCCCCGCCGTCCAGGAAATCATCTCCGGCCTCGGTGGCTCCGTCCCCGTAATTTATTACACCAAAGCCTCACAGCATTTGCTTCCCGCCGTGGCGCGCTCCGGAGCCAATGTCCTCAGCGTCGATTGGCGCGTTGACCTAGCTGAAATTCGCAAAATCGTCGGTCCAAAAATCGCCCTACAAGGCAATGTCGATCCCGCCGTTTTGTTCGCCCCTCCCGAAAAAATTCGCGATACGACCTTGGCCACCATCAACTCTCTGGCTGGCCACGGCCATATCCTCAACCTCGGCCACGGCATTTTGCAGCACACGCCCGTCGAAAACGCTCAGCTCTTTATCGAAACGGCCCAGCGCGCCCTGATTCAACACGCAAGGCCCGCAGCCCAGGTGCGATAGGAGACACTCAGCATGACACTCGCTCATCCAAGTCTGGACCAAATGCGCGGCGAGCTCCATGTCGGCGAGGAATTCCTCGCAAAATACAATCGCCCCGGTCCGCGCTACACCAGCTATCCCACCGCCCCCGTCTGGAACGATGCCTTCGGCCCCGCCGATCTCGAAAAGGTCCATGAAGAAGCCGAACTTGCTCGTACGCCTGTTTCGCTCTACATGCACATCCCCTTCTGCGAAAGCCTCTGCCTCTTCTGCGCTTGCAACGTCGTCATTCAGAAAAACAAGAGTGTCGCCCCGCCGTATCTCGACGTTCTCAAGCAGGAAATGAAGCGCATCAGCCGTAGCGTCTCCAAAAATCGCCCCGTCGTCCAATTCCATTGGGGCGGCGGCACGCCAACCTACCTCACGCCCGAGCAGATCGAAGATCTTTTCGCCTTCGCGAAAGACCATTTTCAGTTCGACCCCGATAGCGAAATCGGCATCGAAGTCGACCCCCGCGTGACCTCCCGCGCGCATCTCGAAATTCTTCGCAAGCTCGGCTTCAACCGTCTCAGCATGGGCATTCAGGACTTCCATGCCGATGTGCAGAAAGCCGTCCATCGCATTCAACCTTATGAAATGACCCGCGACCTCCTCTTTGCCGCGCGCGAACTCGGCTTCGATAGCATCAACGTCGATCTGATCTACGGCCTCCCCTATCAAACCGCGGACACTTTTGCCCACACCGTCGATCAAATCATCGGCCTCGCCCCCGATCGCATCGCGCTCTTCAGCTATGCCCACGTGCCCTGGCTAAAAAAGCAGCAAGGCTCTTTCGTCGCCCATCTGCCGGAAGGCATGCAGAAATTCGAGATTTTCCGGACCGGCTTGCTCAAATTCATCGAAGCCGGCTATCTCTACATCGGTATGGACCACTTCGCCAAGGCCGGCGACGAGCTTTCCGTCTCGCAGCAAAACCGCACTCTGCATCGGAATTTTCAGGGCTACACCACCAAAGCCGGCGCCGACCTCTACGGCATGGGCATCACCGCCATCAGCGGCATTCAAGACGCCTACGCGCAAAATTACCGCGACATCCCCTCCTGGGAAAAAGCCGTCGCCGAACGCGGCCTCGCCACCATGCGCGGCTATCAACTCTCTAACGAAGATAAATTGCGCCGCGCCGTCATCAGCCGCCTGCTTTGCCACACCATCGTCATCAAGGACGAAATTTCCCGCGAGTTCGGCATCGATTTTGATGAGCATTTTGCGGAAGAGCTGCGCCGCCTCGAACCGCCCCGCCAGGACGGCCTCGTGCTCCTCGATAACGGCGAAATTCGCGCCACCTGGCTCGGCCGCATCTTCATCCGCAATCTGGCCATGGCGTTCGATCCGTATCTCGAACAGCAGCAGCTCGTCGCCAAGCCGCTCTTTTCAAAAACTCTCTGAACCTGCGAGGATGCTCACAGCCCTGTGACCCGTCACGTCCCAGCATTGGTGGTCGGCGGTGGCATCTCCGGCCTCGTCTGCGCCCACGCCCTCCGCAAATCCGGCATCGACGCGCAACTCGTCGAAGCCTCTCCGCGCCCGGGTGGCGTCATCAACTCTGTCACTCGCGACGGCTTCCTGCTGGAATTGGGCCCGCAAAGTTTCAGCGGCACCGCCGCGATTCGCCAACTTTGCGCTGACATCGGCATTTCGAATGAACTCTTGCAAGCCCCGCCACACGCCCCACGCTATGTCCTGATTGACGGCCATCTCCAGCCCGCGCCTCTCAGTCCTCCCGCGTTTTTCTTGAGCTCGATGATCAATGGCGGCACGAAATGGGCCCTCCTGCGCGACATCTTTGGCAAAAGCATCCCTCCCAATGCCGACGAATCCGTCGCCGCTTTCATCCGCAGAAAATTCTCACCCCAGCTTCTCGATCGCCTGGTCGGCCCTTTCGTTTCCGGCGTTTACGCCGGAGATCCCGAGCGCCTTAGCGTTCGCAGCGCCTTCCCGATGCTTTACGAAGCTGAAAAAGCTGCCGGCAGCATCGTTCGCGGCATGATACGCGTCGCCAAAACAAAGAAAGGCCCGCGCGAACGTCCCACCCTGCAAACTTTTCGTGAAGGCAACGAAACTCTCGTGCGCGCGCTGGCCACAAATCTTGGCCCCGCGTTGCTGACCGAAACGAAACTTGCCGAAATCTCTCGCCAAAGTGATGGCTCGTTCGCTCTTCGTCTGGAGAGCCGCAGCGGCAGCGAATCTATTTCCACCAGATCCTTGATCCTCGCCACGCCCACGGACATCACCGGGAGCCTTCTCTCCCATCTCGATCCGTCATTCGAATCGCCGCTGAATTCCATCGACTACGCCGCCGTAGCCGTAGTCTCACTCGGTTATCGCCAGCAGGATGTCGGTCACTCTCTGAATGGCTTCGGCTTCCTCGTACCTCGCTCCTCGGGCCTCCGCGTCCTCGGCTCCGTCTGGAACTCCTCGCTCTTCCCCGGCCGCACTCAGGAAGGGCATGCTCTTCTGACCAGCTTCGTCGGCGGAGCAACCGATCCCGCCGCAACGAAGTTGAAAGCCGAGGAACTAGCATCTCTCGTTCACCGCGAGATCTCCCCCGTCCTCTCCATGAAAAGCGATCCTGTCTTTTCCAACGTCACAATTTGGCCGCGCGCCCTGCCCCAATACAATCTCGGTCACAGCGATCGCCTGGCCGCAGTCGCTAAGTCTTGCTCGCGCTTCACGGGTCTCTGGCTAACCGGCAATTACCTGCAAGGCCCCGCCATCGGCTCCTGCGTCGACCAAGCCCTGGCTGTTGCCGAAGAAGTCCGCAACTACCTCGCAAGATAAATCTTCTGCGTCAACTCGCCGATTGGAGAGTCATTATTGATGTGGGTCGATTTCGACTTTGCTGGCACACAAATAATTCACACTTCTCAATTTGGAGAGGCCGAAACAATTCCAAGCTCGCACGGATTCTTCTCTTACTGAAAACTGACTACTGACAACTGATCACCTTTTTCCATACCGCAGCGCCAATCGCGTCTTCCGCCGCTCCGCCGCCTGGCGGAATCTCCGCCGCTCCTCCGCCGTCTTCAAGATCAGCGGCGGAACCACTTTCGGCTTTCTCGTATGTTCGTCAATCGCCACAAATGTCACGTACGCCGTCGTCGTGTGCTTGTGTTCCCCGGTCAGCACGTTTTCGGAATAGACCTCAACTCCAACCTCCATCGAGGTATGAAAAACGCGGTTCACCTGCGAATGCAGCATCACAATTTCGCCCAGATTCACCGAGTTCCGAAAATCAATGTAATCCACCGAAGCTGTCACCACATAACTGTTCGAATGCCGGTGCGCTGCCATGGCCGCCGCCATGTCCACCAGGTGCATCACGTGCCCGCCCAGCAGCTTTCCCAGGGGATTCGTCTGCGCCGGCAGAACGATTTCTGTCATCTCCGAACGCGATGCCCTCACCGGCTTCCCCTTCAGCTTGATGCCCTGCTCTTGAATCTCTCTTCTCTTCCGCTTCATCCGACTCTCCTCGCCCTGTACCCTGCCGCTCTTCTCTGCGAACTCTGTGCTCTCTTTGTCCTCTGTGCCCTCTGTGTTAATTCTTTTTCCTTCTTTTGACTTTCAACTGTAGCCTGTTAACCTCTTTTCTTCTAATTCCCCCGCCCCCGTATAATACGAGACCACCCATGACCGACCAAAAGAAAACCCGCCGCCAGATGCTCGAGGAGTTCCTCGCCAAAAAGCCCGATGACGCCTTTTCCCGCTACGGCCTCGCCCTCGAGTGTATGAACAACGGCGACCCCTCCGCCGCCGACACTCACTTCA
This sequence comes from Candidatus Acidiferrum sp., assembly GCA_041485085.1. GTDB lineage: Bacteria > Acidobacteriota > Terriglobia > Acidiferrales > UBA7541 > Acidiferrum. The sequence goes on along the minus strand of JBGPIX010000161.1, from coordinate 3,063 downwards.
GCGCCCTTCTCGAGCGCCATGCCGACTACATCCCCGCTTACCTCATGTACGGCCAGCTCCTGGCCCGCGAATCCCGCACCGCCGAAGCGAAGCAAATCCTCTCCAATGGCATCGCCGCCGCCGCAAAAAAGGGCGACCGACACGCTAGCTCCGAAATGGAAGCCCTCTTGAACGACCTCGCCTAAGATTTGGAAGAAGTTGTTTGGCTAACAACGCCTCGGGTGGCGCTGAAAAAGCTTCTGCTAATCCGCTGGCTTGATCCCCACCGCCGCATAGACCGCGTCACTCTTGAAGAGCACACCATTCTTCACCACTAGCCGACACCGCCGAATGTCGCTGATCTTCTCCGCCGGATTTCCTTCCACGAGCACCAGGTCGGCCAGTTTTCCAGGCCCGACCGATCCAAGGTCCTTCCCCTGCTTCAACAACCCCGCTGCGTTGAAAGTAGCGATTTGCAAGGCCTTCGCGGGCGGGATCCCCGCTTTCACTTCCGCTTCCAGTTCTCGGTGCAACATCAAGCCGGCCAGGGCATCCGTTCCTGCCAATATCGGGATTCCCGCGTCATACATTCTCTTCGTCATCCGCAGCATCGCCGCGTAAGAATCCTTGTACAGCTGGTCGTTTTCCACCGTTACCGGAAGCCCCCCGGAATACGCCCCGCGTTGCACCTGCGCCGGCAGTCGGCTCAATATCGGTACAAAATCCGGCGACACCATCCCCGGTCGCTCTGTAAACATTCCCTCAAATGCTGCCAGCGTCACGTCCACCGTGGTGTGATGATTCAGCAGAAGCTCGATGAACTCTTTCACCGGCTTTGAGTCCAGATCCAGCTTGGCCGCATTCGCTCCGACCGCGGTGAACCGTTCCGGTGTGCGCGTATCTTTCACCTTCGAAGCCAGAAAATTCAAAAAGATGAAATTGATGTGTTGCAGTTCATCCGCGCCATCGGCCACAAACTGGCTGGCGATCATCCCGTTCGGCACGTGCCCGCTGACCCGCAAGCCGCGCTGATGAGCCGTTTTGACGATGCCCGGCACCAGTTCCGGCTTCAGCGAGCTATAAAGCTTGATCTGCACGTAGCCCAGGTCAGCGTACTTGTTCACCGCTGCCCGCGCTTCCTCTTCCGTAGTCACATATAGGCCCGTAGGAACCTGAAATGGCCCCGGGCCGTCGATCATTCCGGATTTCCAGACGCGCGGTCCAATCGCCTCTCCGCTCTTCCATCTGCCTTCAAGGCGACCCAGTTCTTCGATGCCGTTTCCCATGTCGCGAACGCTGGTCACGCCGCTTGCAATGTTTAGCAAGCCATCCAGCGGCTGAGCATGCGCGTGCATATCAAACAAACCCGGCAGCAAAGTTTTACCGCTTCCGTCAATGCGCTCGGCATCCTTAGGAACCTGGGTCGAAGCAGCCGGGCCGGTCTGCGCGATGCGCTCTCCTTCGATCACCACCGTCTGATCTTCTCGCACGGCCGCTTGTTCTGAATCAAATACGCGAACATGCTCAATCGCCACCGCATGTTTCGGGTGCTCGGCCAATTCCTTCGCCAGCCGCTCGTAACGGGTCTCCTCCGCCTTTCGCTGCAGTTCATACAGTTGCTGATTCTTGCTCTCCCACCCTTCCCGCAGTATCGCGAACCACGTCCCGGGAGTCCCAAACAACCGGTAGTGGTCATCGAGCCAAACGGTCTGAGGCTCAAAGGAAAGTCCCGTTATGGCAAACTCGGTCACGTGCAACTTCTGTCCGTGATCCTCGATCGTCGCGTCCGTCACTCGCTCCAGCCGCGCCTCACCAGCAGGCAAGAGTTTCAGGGGACCGCCTTTCGCCTTCACCAGCGCGGACACCAGCAGTGCGAGTTCCGCCCCCGGTCCGTTGTTGCTGACGTAGAATCCCTCCACCGCGCTCGATCCATCTTCCGACGTACTCTTCCAATGCGCGCGTCCCTGCTCGAGGGCAAAATGTTCGTCCACCGGCGCTTTCAAATAATCATTGCCGGTAACGTCCGTGCGCAGTGGCAGGCCGTTTGCTCCGATGACGTACTGAGCGGAGATCTTCGGGCCCCTGCCGCGGTCATTAAACTCGAACGCGCTGTCGATTCGGCCGTCCGCACTAAACTTGTCTATTTCCGTTCCAGCCACGGTCTCATTCGACACGATCTTGTAGCGAAGTGTTTCTTGCGCGGCTGCTGATCCAGTCCAAAGCGGAACAGCCGTGCAAATGAAAAGAAGAACTGCAAGTCGGTTTAGGCTCATAGTTCCTGCATTCTGCCACCAATACATCTTTCGAACCAGCACTTGATTCCCGCATTCCGGATTCATCGCTGCAAGCGACGAAAACCAATCCAACGATGCCTCAGCTATCCCTTTCGATATGGATTCTCCTATTGACACTACGGTCACTACTCTGGTACATTACATACGTGGATTAGTCTGCTTCGCTCCTACAAGACCCCTTTTTCAGACTGGCTTTTTCCATCGGAGCTTTCGCTGGCGCCCCGAAGTGCTGCGAGCTCTTGATCTCAGGGGTGTGTGGAGCCTCTACAAAACCGAGATTCTGCTCTCGGCTAACTCCCTTGGAATCAGCAACGAAAATCGCTTGCGCAAGGTGACTTTAACTACCTTTAGAATCAACACTTCCAAAAGTGGTTCAAAACAAAGAACTTTATCTCCCTTTAGAATGAACACTTAGGAAAAACAGGGGAGGGGGGCGCGGTTATTGTTAACTAGAATTCAAACTAAGGATTTCTGTCCTGAATGCGCCATCGGAAGGGGAGTGCGGGATCTCTATTACAGCGTACCGAGGATTCCCTGCTGCGGAGCCCGCCCTGCCTTCCAGGACTCCGCGATAATCCCTCAATCCTCTAATGTAGGCAGGGTCTCTAAGACTTCCGAAGCTCTCGGCCGATTCACCACTCGATCGTCTTTGCGAATTTTTCCATCCCGGAACACCATCACGCGTTTCGCAAACTGCGCGATGTCATGCTCGTGCGTCACCATCACGATCGTTAGTCCCTTGTCGTTCAAGTCTTGGAAAACTTCCATAATCTCCACCGAGGTTCGACTG
>JBGPIX010000160.1:0-11563 GCA_041485085.1 Candidatus Acidiferrum sp. | reverse complement strand
CGCGCAGGTGTTCGGACAATCGACGATCCAAGTTGTCCGTGGAACCAACGTAAAACTTCCCGGAGGTCTCACTCTGCAAAATGTAAAGAAAGGCGGCCATGGCAGAAATGGTAGGCCCGTGGGGACTCGAACCCCAGACCTCTACCGTGTCAAGGTAGCGCTCTAACCAACTGAGCTACGGGCCTAAAGTTCAACAAGTTTAGCATGAGTGCCGCGACAATGCGGAGCGACAGATATCACATGTGGCGCCCGTCTGGTCTGGGCAGCGAACTGGAGCTTCATTCCGGCATTGGAACTGAATCCGCTCCAAATTGGGCTTGCCACTCCCCCAAAGCCTTCTTCCGCCTCACTTTTATCTCTCGCCAGTTATGGATTTTTCTTTGGCAAGTCGCCTATTTAGCGTGTTTTTCTCATAATCTTCTCGCTCCATCCCGAGGACACACAATGTATCGTCCATGCAACCCTGAAGACCGACCCTTGTTTTCTCTAGGCAATCCGATTGCATTCCGTTCAGGGGGGGGTTCCGACGATGACATCCGAGCCCCGATAGATTTATGATCAGTGGCGATGCGCATCACATCTGACTGTGACGGTCGTCACAGTCTAAGATTCCTATAATGTTCACAATGCACACTAACTCGATCGACGCGGTAAGGGAGATATCGCCGATGCCAAACACACGCATTCCTAAGAGTCGGCTCCTCACGCTACTCGCGCTGTTGGTTTCGCTGGCACTGACTGCCCTGGCCTCCACGAAGCAGGCTTTCAGCGACGAACCTAAACCCGTGGCCTCCCAGGAAAAGCCAAAAGTCGCGGCCTCCTCAACGGCCGATGGTGATTACGTCGGCAGCGAAACGTGCATAACTTGCCACCAGGATCAGGATCGCCGCTTCAAGAACACCGTCATGGGCAAAGTGATGGCGCATCCCCGGACTCCCGAGGAGGCTCGCGGATGTGAATCGTGTCACGGCCCTGGCAAAGCCCACGTTGAGGCCGGGGGCGGCAAGGACACCATCCCCATTCGTTTCGGCAAGGATTCCACGAACACCGTTGCCGAGAAAAACGCCGTCTGCATGGATTGTCACTCCCAGGGCACCCACCTCTTCTGGAAAGGCAGTCCCCACGAATCTCGCGGCATGGCCTGCGTCGACTGCCACCAGGTGAAGCAGGAAGTGCACGTGTCCATCTCCGCCGACGCTCGCTTTAACGCCCCACTTTCAGAGAACCGCGGCGTGAAGAAATCCCAGCCGGAGTTGTGTCTGCAGTGCCACCAGATGCGCCGCGCCCAGTTGCAACGCTCTTCGCACATGCCTTACCGTGAAGGCAAGGTCACCTGCACCAGTTGCCACAATCCTCACGGCACTCCCAATCCCAAGCAGCTCATCCAAAGCACCACAAACGAAAACTGTCTCAGCTGCCACACGGAACGCCGCGGTCCCTTCGTCTGGGAGCATCCCCCGGTGATGGAGAACTGCGCGAACTGTCATGAACCGCACGGTACCAGCAACCCACAGTTGCTGAAGACGCGCATGCCGCGCGTTTGCGATAGCTGCCACGATGCCAGCCGTCACCCGACGCAGCCGCAGCCGCTCGGCTCCATCAAGAATTTCAATCGTGGCTGCACCAATTGCCATTCCGCCATCCACGGTTCCAATCATCCGTCGGGCAACGCGTTCCTACGCTAGGAAGGGAGAGCGCACGAACATGAGAAAACTAAACGGAATTGCAGGTGTGGCAGTAGCGGCGCTCTTGTTCTTGCCTGCCGGACTCTTCGCGCAGGATAAACAGGACAAAGACAAACAGGAGACTGCCGTCGATCACGGAAGCATCGATCTCGGACTACGCTACTCCTGGGGTGACGTCTATGGCCGCCCGGATCTGCAATCCGGTCAATGCCTGGGCTGCGGCACTCCGTTCGATCCGAATCTGAAGAATTCAAAATTCGGCGAGTATCGCGACATGCGGAATGGGCTCTACCTTCGCCGCATCGATCTCAGGTTCGAGAACGTGCTCAACTCCAAAAACTATATTTCGTTGAAATCGCAAAGGACCCTTTATCGCGACCAGAGCTATCTCGCGACATTTGGCCAGTACGGAAAATTCAAAATTCAATTCCGCTACGATGAAATTCCCCACACCTACAGCGACACCACCCGCACTTTGTTCACGCAAACCTCGCTGGGCGTCTGGAACTTTCCCACGCTGATCCGTCAAAGCTTGCAGGCCGCTACCGCGGCCACTTTGCCAAACATCATCAACACGCAGGTCGTCCCGCAGTCCAATTTCATCACCCCTTCGATCATCCGCAAGGCCGGTACCGCACTGGTTTCCTACAATGTGACTCCCGCCTGGCTCTTGAACCTTTCGTTCTGGCGTGAAAGCCAGCGCGGCACGCGGCCCATCGGCCTGATTATGAACTCCAGCCCGAGCGCCAGCGCCACCGCTGGCTACGGCGTCGAACTGCCCGAGCCCATCAATTACTTCAACAACACTCTGCGATTCGGCACGGAGTACGGCAAGCACAGTTGGGGTGTCCAGGCCGGCTACATTGGTTCTTTCTTCGAGAATGAGACCGGCCAGCTCGTTTGGGATAATCCCTTCCGCCTCACCAATGAGCAAATCACGAATCCATTGCACGGGCGTATGGATTTGTACCCGGACAACAGGGCTCAGTACCTGAGTTTTGCCGGCGCCACCGATGTAACCAAGTACATGCGTTTCATCGCCAGCATCACCCCCGGCTGGCTGCGGCAAGACGATTTGTTCCTTCCCTATACCACCAATACGGCGATCAACACCTGCGGGACCGGGACACAAGCTTGCAGTTCGCTCCTGGTTTTGCCGGCTCCTAGTCTGTCAGGAGCCAAGCAAACCCTGGCCATGAACTACACTCTGGTGACTACTGCCTGGAAAAACTTCGAATTCAAGACCAATTACCGCCAGTACGACTACAACAACAACACTCCGGCGCTCAACTTTACGCCCGTCCAAGGCGACGCCGCTGCGCCCGCCGCGGCTACAGACAGTACCCCGTTCGGCTTCAACCGGAAAAACGTGGAAGTCACCGGCAACTGGTACTTCGCCAAGAAGAGCTCCTTGAAAGCTGGCTACGAAGGGGAATGGATGGACCGTTCGCATCGCGACGTTGCCCACTCCATGGAGAATTCCCTCTTTGTCGCTGGCGACTGGGTCCCTTTCAAGGACTTCCTCGTCCGGCTATCTTACCGTCATTCCGATCGCAAGCCGGACGTATATCAGGACGATAACGCCACCGATCCGGTCTCGGGTGCAGACGTTACTTGCGCGGACACCACGATCACGTCTTTTACCGCCGACCAGCGTTGCAACCGCAGATTCGACGAAGCCGCCCGCTTGCTGAACCGCGGCGACGCCTTGGTGCAATACAGTCCCTCGGATAAACTGACGCTGTCGGCCTTCGGCGGCACCTTGCAGAACAACTTCAACCGGCCTGGCGGAAGCAATAGCCCTGTCCCGCTCAATTTCCTTACGGGTGCGGCGGCTACCACAAGTCCTTATTATCTCTATGGCGTGCTGAAGGATATTTCCTACAACTACGGTTTCGACGCGGACTACGCGCTCTCGCCCTCGGTTTCCCTGTTCGCCGAGTATTCCCACGAGCGCTACTACAAGCGCATCATCTCGAGGAATCGAACCCCGATTCCTGCCGCTCCCGCCGGTCAGACCATTCTGACTTGCACCAATGGATGCGACAGCGCCAACAATGATTGGGAGAGCGTTACGAAAGAGCCCGTGGACATTTATTCGGCGGGAGTGGACTTGTACCTCGGCAAGAAAACCTACTTCACCACCTACTATTCACTTTCCGCTGCCAAGGGCCATGTGGATACCCGGCCGCTGGGGGACTCCACGATCGTGGCCGCTGGGCCCAACCTCTTTACCCTCAATGGCACCAATTCCGCCACCAATTACCCGGAAACGGTCAATCGCATTCATGAAATAGCGGTGATCCTCAAGTACAAGCTTCGCGAAAATCTTACGCCGAAGATCGAATACCGCTACCAGCAGTGGGATAACAAGGACTACCAGACCTCGGCCATGACCCAATACATGGGCTGCGTAAGTCCCATTCCCAACGGGCCTCCCGTTACCAATGCGATAGCCGGCTGTACGACTCCGTTCCTGACCACCAACACCATCAATCCGGTCGGCGTTGCCAGCCCGTTCTATCCTTATTTCGTGGTGGGCGACACTTCGGCAGCCCGGTACCTTTTTCTAGGGGTGGACCAGCCATCATATAGGGCCCACACCCTGACAGCCTCGCTGGAATATCGCTTTTAGTAGTCGGTAGATGACCAGGAGGGGACACGGACACATTCTGAGTCCGCCAACGCTTGCTTCTGAGCATTGCGGAATGTCCCTGGGAAAAGCTGAATCGCCGGGTACGATACGTGTTCTGACAGGACTGCGATTCTATGCGCAGCGTGCAGCTGTCACGCTCTAATGTGACAAAGGTCACAGCTTCTGATCCGGTCGGTCGTCAGAATTTGACTAGGCTTGATCGATGTTATGCATGGCGCGGCTTCTTAAAGTCGAGTTGTGTTCGAAGCAAAGTTTGGGCATGCAACAGAAGTTTAAGGGCCTCCTTCATCTGAGAGGGCGCAGGAAACTCTGATATTCGAGGCTCAACGGGCTCGAGGCCAAAACTACAACTCTATGGAACCTCAAGAACCAGCAAAGATCCAGCCGGCGCGTCGCCGCGTAGTCGAAATACTCCTCGGTGGCGGGCTATTCGGTTCAATCCTGTCCGCCATCTATCCGGTGCTGCGCTATCTCGTTCCGCCTAAGGTGGTCGATCTGGGCGGGGATGAAGTTGTCGCTTCAAAAGTCGGCGACCTGAAACCGAACGGGTCCAAGATTTTTCGTTTTGGAACACGCCCCGCGCTCTTGCTGATGACCGCCGAAGGTGAATATCGCGCCCTTTCGGCGGTCTGCACGCACTTGAGCTGCACGGTTCAATACCGCAACGACCTCCATCAGATCTGGTGCGCCTGTCACAACGGCTTATACGACCTGAACGGCCGCAATACCTCAGGTCCGCCTCCGCGCCCCCTCGAATCCTATCAAGTCCATGTGCGTGGCGACGAAATCGTCGTAAGCCGAAAGCGGGAGGCCTAAAGCGCATATGTTTGCCCGCCTCCAGGATTGGTTCGCGGAACGCTTTCACCTGGCGGACCTCATCGGCCCGCTACAGAAAAAGACCGTTCCTGTCCACAAGCTCTCTTATTGGTACTTCCTTGGCGGAATCACTCTTTTCTTGTTCATGATCCAGGTGGGCACAGGAATTCTTCTGCTGCTCTATTACCGGCCCGGCGCCAATGAAGCTTTCGAAAGCGTCCAGTACATCATGACCCGGGTGCAATTCGGCTGGCTGATTCGATCCATTCACTCCTGGGCCGCCAACCTCATGATCTTTACCGCTTTCGCCCACATGTTCAGCGTGATCTTCCTCCGCGCTTACCGTAAACCTCGCGAACTGACTTGGATCAGTGGCATGATTTTGCTTTTCCTGGCCATGGGTTTCGGTTTCAGCGGCTACCTTCTCCCGTGGAACACTCTGGCCTTTTTCGCCACTAAGGTAGGCACGGAGATCACCGGGCAAGTGCCGCTCATTGGCCACGCCTTGATGGTTTTCCTCCGCGGCGGTGAAGACGTCACTGGTGCGACTCTTACCCGCTTCTTCGGATTTCACGTCGCCGTTCTGCCCGGTCTGACTACCCTTCTCATCCTCCTCCACCTCGGGCTGGTTCAGTATTTCGGCATGAGTGTCCCGCCGGGTCTCGAGTCCCGTTGGAACGCCGCTCCCGGCGAAGCCCGCCAGATGAAGTTCTTCCCCAATTTTCTTCTCCGCGAGCTCATGGCCTGGTATATCGCCCTCGGAGTTCTCGGAGCACTGGCGGCGGTCCTGCCCTGGGAACTGGGCACCAAGGCGGACCCATTTGCCCCAGCGCCCGCTGGCATCCGGCCGGAGTGGTATTTCATGTTCATGTTTCAGACGCTCAAGGAAATTCCGGCGAAACTATGGTTCCTCGACGGCGAAGTCGTGGGCATCCTCGTTTTTGGCTTTGCTGGATTTTTGTGGCTATTGCTCCCCTTCTTCGATCAACTGGGCCGTGGTCGCGGCCGGAGATTCATCATGGGAGCGGCGATTTTCGCGCTCAGCTACATTGTTGCGCTGACCATCTATGGCTACATGGCGAAATAACGGATTCCTGCGAGCCTTTTTCCTTCTGCTCGTGGTGTTTGCATCGGCTGGGACTCTTTCCGCGCAAGTGGAGAATACTTGCCTCACTTGCCACGGCGCGCTCGATCCCCCGCTACAAGTCACCGAACAACAATTTTCCAGCGACATTCATTCCCAAAAAGGTCTGACTTGCGCGAGCTGTCACGGCGGCGATCCCACCAAAGCCGATATGGACGCCATGAGCAAGGCGGCGGGGTTTCGCGGCAAGATTTCTCGGACCCAGATCCCGGAGCTCTGTGGCCGTTGCCATTCCGACACGGCCTTCATGCGCACATACAACCCCTCTTTGCGAACCGATCAGTTGAGCCAGTACAAAACGAGCGTGCACGGCAAGCTATTCGCCAAGGGCGACACCAAAGTGGCCGTTTGCATTGATTGCCACGGCGTGCACGGGCTGCGCCCCGCCAGCGATACGCGTTCAAAGGTCCACCCGCTCAACATCGCGGAAACGTGTTCTCACTGCCATGCCGATGCTTCTTACATGAAGGGCTATAAGATCCCCACCGACCAGTTCGCGCAGTACAGCACCAGCGTGCACCACGACGCCCTGGTTGTTCGCGGAGACCTCAGCGCCCCGACCTGCACCACTTGCCACGGAAACCATGGCGCCGCGCCGCCGGGCGTGGACTCCGTGCAGAACGTCTGTGCGAAGTGCCACGTCTTCCAGGATCAGATGTATGAGAAGAGTACCCACAAGGCCGCCTTTCAATCCGCCGGACTTCCCGGATGTGTCGTCTGCCACAGCAATCACGGGATCAGTCATCCGACGGATGTGAAACTTGGCACCGGCCCTCAGGCCACCTGTATGCAATGCCACAAGCCGGGAGACGTATGCGACCAGGCTCGCGCGGAAATGCTCAGCGGCTTGACCCGCTTGGACGAGGCCTTCAACAACGCCCACAACGTCCTCGGTGTTGCCGAATCTTCCGGCATGGAAGTGAGCCAGGCTCGCTTGGACGAAGATCAGGCTCGCGATGCCCTTACCAAGGCTCGTGTCACCATCCACAGTTTTCAGAAGCAACTCGTCGATCAAGACATCCAGGAGGGCCTGAAGATTACCGCCAAGAATCTTCAAGCGGGGAAAAATGCCCTGGCGGAGCGGGACTATCGCCGACGTGGCTTGGGATTGGCATTGATCTTCATCTGCTTGGCGGTGGCCGGTCTGTTTATGTACATCCGGAGGATGGAACGCGCCGCGCCTGGTGCATAAGTGCGTCGGAAGAAAATGTGATAGAGCAGGAGATTCTCGGATTCTGCGCGAATGGGAAATTTGAGGCCCACTCCGAGCCAATTTGGGTATCATACGGCTTCAAGTAAGGTGGTAACCGGATGCCGTTGGAATCTGGTGCCAATTTCAAGGAGGAAAAGAACGATGACGTGCGCGAAAAAAATGGTAGTAGCGGCAACGGTGCTCACGGCACTGGTTTTCCTAAGCTTGCCGGCAAAAGCGGATAACACTGCCGAAGCCACCTACAAGGCGAAGTGCGCCATGTGTCACGGCCCGGACGGCAAAGGCGAAACCGCTACCGGAAAAATGATGAAGGCGGGAGACTTCGCGTCGCCGGACGTGCAGAAGATGAGCGACGCGGATTTGACTGACTCCATCGTCAAAGGCAAAGGCAAGATGCCTCCCTTCAAAACGCTCACTGCGGATCAGGTCAAGGATCTCGTGGGTTACGTCCGGGCATTCGGCAAGAAGAAGTAGGCCGAAGAACGGAATCGCAAGCTTGAGGATTTCTGGCATGGATCGCACCTGTTGAGAATGCGCTTCATGTCTTGTAATTGGAGTTGTCGAACGGAGGACAAGATGAAACGAAGCTCTGGTCTCTTGAAAGTGTTGCTATTGAGCGGAGGGCTCTTGATGATGAGTCTTCTGACCACCTCGGCGAACGCGCAGGGCGGCGGAGCGGCCGTCTACAAAGCGAAGTGCGCCAGCTGCCACGGCCCGGATGGCGTAGGCGCCACTCCCGCCGGGAAGGCCACGAAAGCGCGGGACTTCTGCTCCGAGGATGTAAAGAAGGAAACCGACGAGGAATGGACCGCCATTATCGTGAAGGGCAAGAACAAAATGCCGGCCTATGATAAAAAAATTACCGACGCGGAAATTAAGGACGTGGTGGCATATATCCGCGGTCTTTGCAAAAAGTGACCGGCTGCCGGCCTGCACTCCCGGCAAAATAATCTCTACTCTCGCGCGAGCCCTGGCGAATTCCGCGCCGGGGTTTGCGTTCTAACTAGCGTCCGTTCATGCACGACAAGGAGATTGCCGAGTGCCTGGAGCCATGACCCTTCGCGCGACCATCCGGGGCTGGGCGCGCCTCCTCTACTTTCTGGGACAGAACCCCGTCTCACTGACCGGTGTCGTTCTGACCACCAGCAGCGCGGCGACTCTCATCGCTTTCTGGTTTTACGAAATTCTTCTCCCCGGCCCGCCTCATCCTTACATCGGCATCCTTCTGATTCTGATCCTGCCCGGAGTTTTTGTTGTCGGGCTCCTGCTGATACCCATCGGTATTTTGCTGCGGAGACGGCGCCTGCTGGCGATGGGCGAGCTCCAGCACGAGTACCCGGCAATCAGTCTGCGGGAGCCGATGGTCCGGCATGTGCTTCTCTTTGTTGCCCTTGCCACGTTCTTGAACGTCATTATTTTCGGCACAGCCTCCTACCGCGGCGTGGAGTATATGGATTCGACGCAGTTCTGCGGGCAGACCTGCCACACCGTGATGCAGCCGGAATTCGCCGCCTACCAGGGCTCCCCGCACGCCCACGTGAATTGCGTGGAATGCCATATCGGCCCCGGCGCCGGCTGGTTTGTGCGCTCCAAACTCTCCGGCGTTCGCCAGGTTTTTGCCGTGACGTTTCATTCCTACTCGCGTCCTATTCATGCGCCCGTAAAATTTCTGCGCCCCGCGCGGGAAACTTGTGAGCAGTGTCACTGGCCGCAGCGTTTCAGCGGCGACAAATTCGTGGTCAAGACTTCCTACAAAGACGATGAAAAGAACACCGCGCAGACCACCGTGATGCTGATCAAGGTCGGCGGTCGAACCTGGCAGGGCTCCGTCGGGATTCACGGAAGGCATCTCGATGAGGGTTCGCGCATCCACTACATTTCCATAGACGATCAGCGCCAGGTCATCCCGGTGGTGTACTACACCGACGACAAAGGAAAAACGATCGAGTACGTCTCCAGTGATATTCAGGCCACCAAACAGCAACTCGATGCGGGAGAACGCCGTTCCATGGATTGCGTGGATTGCCACAATCGGCCCACGCATGCCTTCGAGCTTCCAGAAAGTGCCGTCAACAAGCATATGGCCGCGGGATTTATCAGTCCGGAGTTGCCGTTCATCCGCAAAAAAGCGGTTGAATTGTTAAAAGCGGATTATCCGGACCGCGATACCGCCCGGCAACACATCGTCGACGGCGTGAAGTCCTTCTACCACGCCAGTTATCCGGCTATCTACGACTCGCGCCGCGCGCTGGTGGAACAGTCCGCGGAAAACATCGCGAACATTTATCTGCGAAATATTTTCCCGGAAATGAAAATGACCTGGGGCGTGCATCCCAATAATCTGGGTCACAACGATTTTCCCGGCTGCTTCCGTTGTCATGACGGCAGTCACGTCAGCGCCGACGGCCAGACGATTTCGAACGATTGCTCGGCCTGCCACAACTTGCTGGCCGTGGATGAGCAGAACCCCAAGATTTTGGCGGACCTTGGCGTGAAATAGCTGCCTGGAAGTTTTCGCCACGGATGGTGGACGCGAATCCGCTATGAGGAGCCCTGGTCGTGTTGGCTAGAAGCGTGGAACATTCTATTCGTCTGGCTTGGGCGTCCCTTTCCGCTTGTTTTCTGCTTCTCCTCGTATGCTGCCTTCCCCTATTCGCCCGCAGACAGGAAAAACCGGCGCAACCCCTGAAACAGGATGAAGCCTGTCTCGCCTGCCACGGCCAGGCGGATATGAAATCGGAAAAAGGCGCCAATATTTCCATTCGCCCGGAGAAGCATGCCGCAAGCGTTCACGGAATTCTCGGCTGCAAGGACTGTCACACCGCCATCAAGGATTTCCCGCATCCCGCGAAAATTTCCAAAGTCCAGTGCGCCTCGTGCCACGCGGATCAGGCAACGGCGGCGGCGAAGAGCATCCACGCGGCGCTCGGCGAAACGGCTTGCGCCTCCTGTCACGGCAACGTCCATGAAATAGGGGCAGCCGCCAAAGTGCAGCCCGAAAAATGTGCCGAATGTCACGCCGGTGAAATCAAGGAGTTCGCGGAAAGCGTTCACGGGCGCGCCGCGAAGGCCGGCGACCCGGACGCGCCAACATGCGCTTCCTGCCACGGTCCGGTTCATGAGATTCAGGCATCCGGCGAGATCACTTCGGCGGTGGCCAGGAGAAATCAACCCGCGGCTTGTGCCCGGTGCCACGCCGATTCGGGATTTCTCTCCAGGCACAAGATTCCAGTTCTGCACCCTGTCGAGCAATATCTCCAAAGTGTTCATGGGCGTGCCGTCCTCGCCGGTAAAAACGCGGCGACCTGCTCGGACTGCCACGGTAGTCATGGAATTCAGCCGGCGTGGGAAGCCCAATCGAAAGTCAGCCACTGGAACGTCGTTGGAACTTGCGCTCAGTGCCACAAAGAGATCGCCCGGCAGTTCAACGAGAGTGTGCACGGGGCAGCCTTGAGGTCCGGCGCGCGTGATGCGCCCGATTGCACGAATTGTCACGGCGAGCATTTGATTCTGGACCCAAAAAATCCGGCCTCGGCACTCAATGCTGCAAATATTTCCGCGCAAACTTGCGCGCGATGCCATGCCGATTCGCGGCTAGCGCTGCGATATGGCCTTCCGGCCGATCGCGTGCCATCTTATGCGGACAGCTACCATGGCTTGGCGCTCCGCGAAGGATCGCTCACCGCGGCGAACTGTGCGTCGTGCCACGGCGTACATGACATTCTCCGCTCGAACGATTCCCGCTCGACAGTGAACCCGGCAAATCTGCCCAAGACTTGCGGCCAGTGCCATGCCGGAGTCAGCGACAGGTTTGCCATCGGCCCGGTGCACGTCCGGACCGCGACCGGGCCCGCCCACCCCGTCGTGGAGTGGATCCGCGGAATTTACTTGCTGCTGATCCCCCTGACCCTGGGCTTCATGGTCTTTCACAATCTGCTGGACCTGTTTGCGAAAGCGAAGCGGCGCGCGGCGAGGGTGGATTCCGGCCAGCAAGTCGTGCGCATGAATTTGTGGTTTCGCATCGCGCACTGGGGCGTGATGCTCAGTTT
>JBGPIX010000159.1:0-11574 GCA_041485085.1 Candidatus Acidiferrum sp. | reverse complement strand
TTTGTTCCTTGAGACTCCTCAGCCAAAGGCCGAGGGCGTTCTGACCCGGCTGCATTTTCTGGTGCAGGAAGGGCAGATCCGGGCCGACGCTATCGTGAGACACGCAAAATCAGGCGATGGGTTAGGCCTGAAATTTGTAGCTCTGAATGAGCAAGACCGGCCAAAACTCGCTGCTTTGTTAATCAGGCTCCGAGCCACACACCACTCGAACGGGAAACCGTAATCAGAGTTGCGGCGTGATGATCTCAACCGCTTCTTTGGAACGTCGTACCGGGACAAACTCAAACTCGACTAGATCTCGCCAGTGGTCTGCCCACTCTTCCAGCAGGCGCACATCGGCGCATTCCATCAACTGGTAACATCTATCGAAGTTTGTCTCCACCCAGCTTTCCACGTAGGCGAGGCCTTGCGGAGCCATGCGCCCCTTCTCCCGAAAGCGGCGATACACTGCCTTGGCGTCCCGATTCTTGTATCGCTCGATGACCATGTAGAGCATCAGAGTTCACCTGTCTCCTACCGCGAGTGAGCCGGCTTCGAATCGCGCAGCATACCAGTCTGCAATGTCGCACAAACTGAATTCTGTCGCGCTCCTCCACTCTTGACGATAGAATCCACTTGCTGGTTTCTCCCTTCGAACGATGCGAGCAAACATCCGCCTGCGCCTGGCTGTTCCTGAAGATGTTCCTGTTCTCCGTCAACTAATCGAGGCATCCGTGCGTGGTTTGCAAACCCAAGATTACACACCAGCACAAATTGAAGGCGCGCTCAAAACCGTTTTTGGCGTGGATAGCCAGCTCATCGCCGATGGGACTTACATTGTCGCGGAGGCAGAACCAGAAGCTGTCGGGCCCGCTGAAGAAAAGACCGCGCCATTTGAATCCACGATCGTCGGATGCGGTGGCTGGAGCAAGCGCAAGACGCTTTACGGCAGCGATCATTGGACGAGACGCGAGGATGCGCTGCTGGACCCTCTTCGCGATGCGGCAAAGATTCGCGCGTTCTTCATCCATCCGGATTGGGCGCGCCGTGGCGTCGGCACCTTGATCCTGCAAGCTTGCGAAGATGCGGCGAGGTCCGCGGGGTTTACCCGCTACGAGATGGGGGCAACGTTGACCGGGGCGAAGCTCTTTGGAGTAAAGGGCTATGTTGCCGTGAAACCCATCTCGATTCCATTGGCGAACGGTGAATCGCTCCCAGTGATTCACATGGAGAAGTGCCCCTAAGTACAGCCGCGGTAAGTCCATCACAGGAGACTGTGATGCAGGACACAGACGTGCGCCTCGCCTCCTGCTATCCAATTAAAATCAAAACCGCGCCAGGCCTATGGCTTTCCGGAACTGGTAGCCTCCCTCAAGGCTTGGCGCGGTCCAATCTTGAAAGTGGCCATCACCATGAGGGGTGACTAATGCGCAGAAGCCTCGCCCTACTGATCCTCCTCATGCCCGCAGGAATCCTCGCCGATCAAAGCCACTCCCCTCAGACGGCGGAGTACTGCGGTGATTGCCATCGTGCCATTTACGAGGGATGGAAACGATCGGCACACGCCACAGCAATGGAGAGCAGACTCTTTCAGGATGCGCTGAAGATGACCGAATCCGATTTCAATGCCGACGCGCGCAAGGTTTGCCTGCACTGCCATTCTCCTCTGGCGGCTTCAAGCGGGGATTTGTCTCTGTCGCGAAAAGTGAGTTGGGAAGGCGTTACCTGCGATTACTGTCATTCGGTCCAGGATGTCACCACAACTGGCGCCAATCCGATTGCGCGCGTGGAGTTTACAGGCGTCAAGAGCGGGCCTTCCGCCGACGCTGTTTCTCCCGTCCACGGCACCCGGTTTTCCAAGGTGCACACAACGTCTTTGATTTGTGTTACTTGCCATGAGTATAAGAACTCTCTCGGTTTCCCGGTCCTCACTACCTATACCGAGTGGCAAAAGAGCCCCTATGCGAAGGCCGGTCAACAGTGCCAATCGTGTCACATGTACGCGGTACAAGGAAACATCGTTGATGTCAGGCTCAAGAGCACGTCCGACAGCGGCATAAATCTCCATCAAATGCCGGGCAGCCGTTCCGTACCACAATTGAACAAAGCTCTCCGATCGCAGATCTCCACCTTTCGGGAGGGCGATCAATTGAAAGTGGTTGTGAAATTAACGAACGCGGGGGCGGGACACTACCTGCCTACGGGCTCGCCCATGCGGAAACTCATCATGGAAGTCCGCGTAGATCCATTCGGAGAAGGGCCCTCGTTCCACGAAGAGCGTGTCTATGCTCGAACCGTTACGGATCAAAAAGGAATCGCCTTGCAGCGCGAACATCTCGCCTTCTTGAGGGGAGCAAAGGTTGCCGAAGACACCCGTCTTGCGCCGAAGGAGACACGCACAGAGACATTTTCGTTCGATCTGCCAACCGGCAAGCGGGCGAGGGTGGAGGCGAATCTCTTCTATTTTTACTCTCCGATGGCTGCAACGGAAGCCGAGCAGAAGATAAAGTTCATCACGATGTCCCGTCTCGTTCAGTAGCGGCCTTGCTTCCTACCTCTTTACTATAACTATGACAAAACAAATGAGTTGTTATGCGCGCGGGCATGGCTAGCGGCTTGTATTTCTGCGCTTCCAGACACAGGTTGGCCCAGACGGGTATAATGCCCGGCTATGAATGCAGTCGCTTGGCTCCTTCGGCGGAGTTACGGAATGTTTGCGCGGGTATTTCCGCGCTGCGGCGTGATCTCGCAGGCGATTGCCTTCAATCTTTTCCTCGCTTTTTTCCCAGCGTTGCTGATTGCCGTGGCGTTGGCTACGAGCCGCATTGGCGGTAGGACGAGTCTGTTTGATCTGATTGCGGATCTCACACAGTTTTTACCGCCGGGGAGCCAGGGGATCGTCTCGGAATTTTTGGTGAAGCGCGGACCGGAAGCCTGGAAAATCGCGGCACTGGGTTGGACGGGAACCTTACTGGCCGGCTCGCAAGTGATGAAACTGGTGATGCAAGGAATTCACACCATTTATGGAGACACGGAGAAACTCGGGTTTCTGCACAGGCAAGTTCGCGGCTTGATGTTGCTGCTGGTGACGATTGCTCCGCTGCTGGGAGCGGCCATCCTCGGCGTACTCGGCAGGCCGTTGCGCCGATGGATCGCTCATGAAGTTGGCAAGCACACCATTTTGCAGGGATGGTGGAACGTCTTTTTCCCCGCCGCCGCGATTGTGCTTTCTATGATGGCGCTGACGGTGATTTATCGCGTGGCGCGGCCCCAGGAAGACAGCCTGCGCAAGGTGCTGCCCGGAGCGATGGTGGCGACTCTCCTTTGGTGGCTGGTGGACGTGCTGTTTGGAATTTACGTACGCCGCGTCCCATACAGCGTCGTGTATGGCGGCCTTGCCGCCGTCATCGGCTTGATCATCTGGATGCAGCTTTCCGCGGTGATTATTTTTCTCGGCGCTGCCTGGAATGCGGAGCTGGCGGAGAGCCGCAAAGGATCGCGTAGTTATGCCTGATCAAGTTGTCAGCGTGGAATGCTATTCCGGATATAAGGCTGACGAGCGTCCGCTGCGGCTGAAATTGAAAGACCGGGTCAGGGAAGTCGTGGCGATTGAGGACCGCTGGTATTCACCGGGAGCGACCTATTTTAGGGTGCTCGTGGACGATGGCGACCGTTATCTGCTTCGCCATGAAGAAGCGCAGGACGTCTGGACCCTGGCCGGATATCGTGCCGGCAGTAGTGGTTCAGTTTCCGGTTAGCCGACTATCTGGGAGTTGATCCGTTCGGCAAACACTTATTCATCTCCCGAAGGGTCTCCCGACGGCGGCCAGCGCTTTGAGTTGCCGTGGGCCATCATCCCTAGATCAGAGTCTAAGGAGTCGAAGCGAGTATCGACGACTCAACGGCACCTTTTTGCATCGCGGCATTCCGGGTCGCATACCTACGCACCGGACGCGCGATTTGGCCACTGTCGTCTCAATGGCCGAACGTTTTTGCCGCTGGATTTAATCCCGGTCATCGTCCCCTGAGAGCATGGCATGCGTCGAGACGTACTCCGCCACGGCGCGTCCCAGCGCATTCGCGCGGACGCACGCGGTCCGGAAGTGAATCCCGCCGAAGACGCGCGCATCGTTAACTTCCGCGATGGCATCCGAGAAGCTCGAAAACGACCGGATGCCCGTTCTCAATTCTGACGTCGCCGAGAACGACGTGTTCTCCCCAAACGTTGCCGCTAGCAGAAATGCTCCTGCGCCGGTTACTGTGGAGTGCCCCGACGGATATTCCGGATGCGCGGGCGTGCCACCGGGGAAGAAGTCCAGCCAAGGCTTCCATGTTGCGTCTGCGTCTGTGCCCACGCCAGCCCGGATCGTGGTGATCGGACGCCAGTAGACATAACGATATTTGCCATCCCAGCAAGCAATAAGGGCGTCCGCCATCGCAACGTTTAGTACGGCTAACAAGTGGGCGTTCTCGGACAGCGTTAGGTGCCGCTCACCGGAGATTTGGTTCGCTATCCGGTTCCAATAAAGTGGGCCGTTTCCTGCCCAAAACAGGGCCAACTCCGATTGGTCATCCGTTCGTGCTGATCCTGAGAACGCACCCATTGTCTTCGTTTCATTCACGTCGGCGGCATATTCTGTGCTGTTGAGAGCAAGGGGAGGCGGCAGACGGAATTGAGAGGCCCGCCTCAACACCCAAGGTGTCATCGTGGCAAACTGCGGTCCTGCTCCAGATGCGCCAGGGTTCCCGTTCGCGAGCGGTGTCGGACGCCAGACACCCGCTGCGGCCGCAGCCCCTTCGATCCCAAGGACGCCTACAAATGGCGGCGGCGGGGGTGCGAACCCATCTGACTGCCGCCACGCAAAGATGCTGTCCGCAACAAATTGCCCCCAGGCGACGCCGTTGTTTATAGCGCTCGCTTTTTCTGTCGCGGCGAGTGCGGCCAGATCGGCATCACGTTTTGCCCCCAGGGCCGTGCTCTGCGCGGGGTAAAGCTTGAGAAGCATCGCATACGCCGCCTGAATCGCGGCCGCACTCTGCGACGCCGAGTGCGCTGCATTCGGCCTTACATGCAACGGGTGAAAGCGTGGCTCGATTCCGTTAACGGCGTCAAACACCGAAGCAGAAACAAGAGCCACAACGCGCGACGTGACGATCGGACTCGTACCGCCCGCGAGGACTGTATCGTTCATGATTGCGTTCCACTCCAGCACGGCATCTGTCGTGGTTGCCCTGAGAGGTATCCCGGCCGTCAGCAGCGCGGCCCAAAACCCTACTGCGAACAAAACGGCAAATCGAATTCTCTTCATTTGAGTCTCCCGGTTTACAAGGCGCCTGGGGAGGCGCACGACGCTGCACCGCGGTGGGAGTCTGAGAGCCGGAAGTGACTACGCGCAAGAGACAAAGGCGGCGCACGGCAAAATGCCCACCTTTGCCCACGTCACTCGGCTGAAATTGGGGGATTGGACTTGGCTAACTCCTAAGCTACAATCCTCTATATTCCGTACCGCGCAAGGTTCTCTCATGGGCACGAGCAAACCCCAGCCGCAGATTCTGCCTACCGAATCTGCGGACGACCGCCTGGACTCTTGGAAGGAAATCGCCGCCTATTTGAAACGCGACACGCGCACCGCTCGCCGCTGGGAGTCAGAAGGCCTTCCTGTTCGCCGGAAAGTACACAAGAAGCAGGCATCGGTGTACGCCTACAAGAGCGATATCGACGCCTGGTGGCGTGCAGGCCGCCAGCACCTGGAGCAAGAGGAGCCAGCCGGCTCCCGCAAAGGGCTGGTGTTGAAAGCTTTCGCTGGTTTGGTGACGGCCAGCCTCATTTTGATTGTGGCATTGAACATGAGGGGCGTCCGGGACCGGCTGCGAGGCAATGCTGCGACCGTACCGGCAATCAGGTCGATCGCCGTGCTGCCGCTCGAAAACCTGTCCAAGGATCCCGACCAGGACTATTTCGCCGACGGTATGACTGAAGAATTGACCACACAACTCGCCCAAATCGGCGCGGTTAAGGTGATCTCTCGCACTTCAGTCCTGCGCTTCAAAGACACAAGAACCCCGCTGTCCCAGATCGCCCGCGAACTCCATGTGGACGCCATAGTCGAGGGTTCCGTCGCTCGCTCCGGCCAGCGTGTCAGGATTAACGCTCAACTGATCGATGCCTCCAGTGACAGGCACCTCTGGGCCCATAGCTATGAACGCGATCTCCGCGAGATTTTGGCCTTACAGGCCGAAGTGGCTGCCGCAATTGCTATCGAGGTGAACGGCAGGCTCACTCCTCAGCTGCGCACGCGAATAGCCGCTGCCCGTTCGACTAATCCGGATGCCTATGTTGCTTACCTCAAGGGGCGCTATTTCATCGACAATCGGCGTTCCGTGGAAGGCGCCAGGAAAAGCCTCGAATACTCGTTGCAAGCGGTCCGTATTGATCCGGACTGGGCGTTGGCCTATTCCGGCCTCGCCAGTTCTTATGTCTCGGCGGCTCTTCTTGAAGCGGTTCCGCCTAACGAAGCCCTGCCCCAAGCGAAATCGGCAGCACAGAAGGCCCTGCAATTGGATCCCGACATCGCTGAAGCTCATGTGGCGCTTGCTAATGTCCTTA
Source organism: Candidatus Acidiferrum sp. (assembly GCA_041485085.1). Classification (GTDB taxonomy): domain Bacteria; phylum Acidobacteriota; class Terriglobia; order Acidiferrales; family UBA7541; genus Acidiferrum. The sequence goes on along the minus strand of JBGPIX010000159.1, from coordinate 4,988 downwards.
CGATGTTCGATTTCAACCAGGCTGCCGCCGAAGGTGAATTCAAGCGCGCCATTGAATTGAGCCCAGGCAGTTCCGAACCTCATCGAGCCTACGCGACCTATCTTGCCAACGTCGGCCGTTCGAACGAAGCAATCTCGGAGGTAAGGCTCGCGTACCAGCTCGACCCCATGTCCTTCTGGGTGAGCCGCGATGTCGGCAGAATTCTGTACGAATGCCGCCGCTACGACGAAGCTTTGGAAGCTTTGCGAGAAGCCTCGGAAATGAACCCTAACTCACCGGTCGTGTATAATTGGCTGAGCTGGACCTACGACAAAAAGGGAATGATCCCAGAGTCAGTTGAAATGGATTTGAAAGATGAAGCCGTCAATGGGGTTAATCAGGAAATCATCTCGAAGCTGAGGAAGACATTTGAGACTTCGGGACAGAAGGCCTACCTCACCAAAAAGCTCGAAATGAGCAGCGATAGCCCTTATGCCTTCGCACAAATTAACGCGCGTCTCGGGAATCGCGACGAAGCCTTTCGCTGGTTGGAAAAGCTGTATTACGAGCGCTCCGGATGGATCACCAAGCTAAAAGCGGATCCTGAACTCGATAATCTTCACTCTGATCCACGCTTCCAGGATCTGCTTCGACGTGTTGGCCTCGCGCAGTGACTGTCTTGAACGCAGTAGTGCGTCCAAGCCGGATGAGCCGGACATTTGAAAACGCAAAGTCAACTCCTCTTTTAGAAGTGCAGAAACGTCCGCCTGTCGGAAGCCGGTTCGTTGTTCCAACGATCTTGATCGTGAGCGGAAAACGGGCTAGCCGGAAACTGGCCCACTGCCCGAGCGGCTACGTGATTGACATCAAAATTGCGTAACGCGTATAGTCAAGGCACCAGTTTGGAGAAAAGCATCCCCTGGTTTCGTCCCTTTCTGGTTCCCGGACGCCTCAGGATGCGGGTTTCTGAAGGGCAGGGATGTTTCATTCACTGCTATTCCCCGGGTTCCGCCCCATCATTTTAGTAGTCTTAGCTTGCTGCCTGTCGGTTTCCGCCGACCGTCTCTCCGCGCAAACTGCCACACCTCCTGAACCGCCACAGGATGCTCCCGCTAAGCCAGATTCAACAGTGAAAGCGCCGCCTGCGCCCGCTCAAACTGAGGAAGTCTCCAGCCACGATACGCCGACCACTTTCAAGGTGCGCGTCAACCTGGTGCTGGTTCACGTAGTGGTTCGCGACTCCAAAGGCAAAATCGTAGCCAATCTCAAAAAAGAAGACTTCCAGCTCTTCGACAACAAAAAGCTCCAGACAATCTCTTCGTTTAACGTGGAAACGCCCGAGGCACGCACGGCCTCGGCACTGGGCTCCACGACTGCGGAAGGTTCTTCGTCTAGCGCGGATGCTGCCGGCGGCAAAGCCGTCGTTCTGCCGCAGCGATTTGTCTCCATGGTTTTCGACGACGTTCACCTCTCGATGTCTGATGCCGTCTTCGTCCGCGACTCTGCAACACGATTCTTCGACGGACTTGCCGCCAGCGATCGCGTTTCCCTGAACACCACTTCCGGGCAGTTGACGCAGGAATTCACGGATGATCACGACAAACTTGCAAAAGCTCTGCTCGGAATCTTGCCGCATTCGATGACTGGCCAGAATTTTCACGACTGTCCTGACGTGAGTTATTACCAGGCCGACTTGATCGTCAACAAATCTGACCCGCAGGCGCTGGACGTCGCCGCGGAAGATGCGCTCCAGTGCGCGTACAACGGTGACCCTAGGATGGCTGCGGCGGCTCGGAGTCTGGCCCAATCCGTGGCCGATCGCACGTTGTCGCAGGGGGACAGCGAAACGCAGTATGCCTACAGGCATCTGGAAGATGTCACCAGACGCCTGGCGAGTATGCCCGGTCAGCGCGTGCTTGTTCTGGTATCGCCGGGGTTCATCTCCTCGACTCTCCAGCTCGAAGCCTCCAATCTAGTCGACCGCGCGACGCGCGCCAACATCGTGATTAACACCATTGATGCGCGCGGACTTTACGCCCCGGACGTGATGGGTGATATCGCCGATCCGCCACCGAATCAAAGCTACCGTACTGCCGGGTTCAAGGTCTCTTATCGCGTGGCCGCGCAATTCGCCCAAGAGGACGTTCTGGCGCAATTGGCCGATGGAACGGGTGGCAAATTCTTCCACAATCGCAACGACGTGGATGAAGCCATGCGCGAGGCGGGAGCAGCGCCCGCATACTCCTACTTGCTCGGCTTCTCGCCGCAGAACCTGAAACTCGACGGGCGCTTTCATGCCTTGAAGGTGGCACTCACCAGCAAGGAAAAATTGGAGATCCAGGCAAGACACGGTTACTTCGCGCCCAAGACGCTCATGGACCCGGCGGAATCGGCAAAGCTGGAGATTCAGGAAGCTCTATTCTCGCAAGAGGAAATGCGCGACCTGCCGGTGGAGTTCCAGACCCAGTTTTTCAAGAAGGATGACGCCCAGGCGCGATTGGCGGTCTTGACGCACTTTGACTTGAAGGGTATCCACTTCCAGAAAGCGCTGGGGCGCAACAACGATCAATTGACGATCGTCACCGGGATTTTCGACGAGAACGGAAATTTTGTCACCGGCCTCTCCAAAATCGTGGACATGAAGTTGCTCGACACGACCTATAGCCGATTGAGCCGCTCGGGTTTCACGGTGAAAACCAGCTTTGACGTGAAGCCCGGTACCTACCTCGTGCGCCTGGTGGTGCGAGATGCCGTGGGAGCGCAGATGGCGGCACGCAATGGGGCAGTAGTCATTCCTTATTAAAGTGAACGGATTGTGGTGGGGGAAATATGAAGACGCTATCAAGTTCCACGCGAAGAATTCGATGGGCCGCGACGTTAGCGGCCGGGGCGATGATCCTGATTCCTGTCTCTTTGCGAGGGCAGCAGCAACCCGCCGCGCCGCCGACGCAGGCGGCCGCTCCGGCGGAGCAGCAATCGGCCGTCATGATCAAGAAAGAATCAAAACTGGTGCTCGTTGATTCCGTGGTGACCGACAAGAAAGGCAACTACATTCGCGATCTGACCCAGAATGATTTCAAGGTTTTCGAAGATAACAAGGAACAGGCGGTTTCCAGTTTTTCCAGCGGCTCTGATGTGGCTACCCAAGCCAACGGACAACGCCGGTATCTGATTCTGTTTTTCGATAATTCGACGATGGCCGCGCCGGACCAGATCCAGGCACGGAGCGCTGCTACCAAATTCATCGCCGCGAACTCCGGTCCCGATCGATTGATGGCTGTCGTGGACTTCGGTGGCTCGCTGCGGATCGTGCAGAATTTTACCGCGAATCCAGATGTGCTCCGCGCAGCGGTAGCGGGTGTGAAGAATTCTTCCGTGGATCCAAATGCGCCTGCGTCAGACGTGCCGGTCACGGTAGCGTCTACGGGCCTATCTTCGTTTGGCTCTTCGCTTGGCAATGCCGCGGCGGATTTTGGAGCGCGCAGCATGTTGCTGGCCGTACGCAGCCTGGCGAAAAATCTCCGCGCGATCCCCGGCCGAAAAATGGTGGTGCTCTTTTCCGGTGGTTTCCCGCTGACCCAGGAAAACCAGTCGGAGCTGACGGCAACCATTGATGCTTGCAACAAGTCGAATGTGGCGGTTTACGCGCTGGATGCTCGCGGCCTGGTGGCACCAACTCCTGGCGGGAGCGCCATCAGGAGAACAACGCCCGGGAAAATCCATGCCGTTTCGAATCATGCGCCCGATGGAAAGGCATCATCGCGTCCACACTTACTCCTCGTAGCTTATCCGGCGATGGCCATGCCTGATCCGCAGCGGCCCGGCGGGGGCGGTGGCGGAGGTACAGGTGGCACCGGTGGCGGAGGCCGTGGCGGGGGCGGAGGTACAGGTGGAGGCGGCACCGGAGGAGGTGGCCGTGGCGGTGGTCCGGGAGGCGGCACCGGAGGAGGAGGAGGCACCGGTGGTGGCGGTAAGGGCTCAGGTGGAACTGGTGGCACCGGAGGCGGGAGCAAAGGTGGCGCCGGTGGCGCGGGCGGATCGCGCGGTGGTACTGGCACCACGAATCCCATTTCGAATTACAACAATTCGCCCTACAACCAACCTCGAACGATTGTTCCGGCATTTCCACCTTCTGCTTCAACCAACCAGCAGATCCTGGCTGCGCTGGCGGAAGGAACGGGCGGATTCACGATTTTCAATACCAACGACCTGCTGGGCGGACTCGAGCGCATCGGGCGCGAACAAAACGAGTTTTATATTCTGGGATACGTGCCCACGGACACCCCGGAGGGTAGTTGCCATACGCTGAAAGTAAAGTTGAATCATGGCGGGCTCAACGTGCGCGCGCGCAGCGGATATTGCAACACGCGCTCCTCAAACGTGCTCGAAGGCAAGCCGCTCGAAAAGCAGCTCGAATCGCATGCGATGGGCTCACAGCCCGGTTCGATTCATGGCGTGTTGGAGACGCCCTATTTCTACACCGCGCCGGAGACGGCTCGGGTCAACCTGGCGATGGAAATTCCCGCGGATACTTTTCAATTCAACAAGGAAAAGGGAAAGTATCACGCCAACTTGAACGTGTTGGGCATTGCGTACCGCGCCGATGGGACGATTGGAGCGAAATTCAGCGATACCGTTAATTTGGACTTGGAAAAAGACGACTGGAAAGAGTTCACCAAGTTGCCGTATCACTATGAAAATCAATTCGATGCCACACCGGGCGCGTACAAACTGACGGTTGTCCTGAGCGCCGGCGGCGATGCATTTGGAAAATTTGAATCACCGCTTGCCATCGATTCCTATGACGGAAAACATTTCAGCCTCAGCGGGGTGGCCCTCACGAATTCCGCGCAGAGACTGAATGATATTCCGACCGGGCTGGATTCGGTGCTGCTTGAAGACCGCACCCCGCTGGTGGTCAAGGGCATGCAAATCGTTCCCTCCGGCAGCAATCGATTCAAACACACGGACACGGTAGTTCTGTACGCGGAAGTTTATGAGCCGTTGCT
>JBGPIX010000158.1:0-11641 GCA_041485085.1 Candidatus Acidiferrum sp. | reverse complement strand
TGGATCTGGGCTTGCTCTTTCCTGCGGCCGGCACCACTCCGCCTACTACCTTGACTCCCACAAGCATCGGCGGCATTCAGTCTCCCATCGCGGTGGCCATTGATCCCGATCGCGGCACCAACAATCAGGGCATCGCCGTTGTCACCTCCTTGCAATTGCTCAGCGGCCAGGCGCCGCTGGGAGCTCTCGCCGTTGTCGAGATCGGCCTTCAAACTCCGATTCTGAGCACTACCATTCCCTCAGGCACGGTAACCGCTACGCCCACGGGAATCGTTTACGATCCCTTTGTGTTCACGGGTACCGCCCACAATGGAGTGTTCTACTCCAATTCCAGCGGTTCCAACGTGATCACCGCTTTCAATCCGGACACCGGCAGCGGCAACACCGTCAACGTGGGTATTAATCCGACTTCGCTGGCCGTGAATCCGCAAACTGGCGGGATTCTCACTTCCAACTCCGCCAGCAACACGATCTCTATCGTGGACACGCTCTCGAATCCGCTCAAGACGCGCCAAACCTTCGGCATTCCCGGTTCTCCGACTTTCGGGGTCGCCGTCGACCAGTTCACCAATCTGGCGGTCCTCGTGGATCAGGCCAACAACCGCGTTTTGCTGTTCCCCATGCCGAACTAACGGGGCGGGAGATTTTGCCGGAGGCGGAAGGAAAAATTTGGGTCTCATTTCAGCACCGGGAGGCCCAGCTTTCTGATTGCGGGAAGCAAACCGTGTCGGCTATACTTTCAGGTTTGCAATACGCTCGCTATTCCCGCTGGGAGCGGAATCGATCTTAAGCCAAGCTGACTTGGCGCGGGTTCGTCCCGGTAATTCCGTGGCGGACCATAACAAGGAGAAAAAAGTGAATTCTAGATTTGTAGTTCGTACCGCCGCTCTCGCCGCCGCGAGCATTTTGACCGCCGCAGCCGCCTGGGCGCAAACACCCGCTTCGCCCGGCTCGGCCGCGTCAGGCAAGGTTGGTGTCATCGCCATTCGCCAGGCCATTGGGGGCACGGCGGAAGGCAAGTTGGCACAGGCTGAACTGCAATCGCAGCTCGCTCCACGCCAGAACGAGATCGAGGCTCTCAACAAGCAGATCAACGATCTGCAGCAGCGTCTTCAGGCTGGCGCCAACAAGCTGAGCCAGGAAGAAGACGCCCGCCTCCGGCAGCAGGGTCAGCGGCTCGCGCAACGCCTCGAGCGCATGAACACCGAATACCAGGAAGATGCCAACGCCGCCCTCGGCGATATTACCGAACGCATCGGACGCAAGATGGTTGACGTGCTCGACCGCTACGCCCGCGAAAACGGATTCGTCGTTGTGCTGGATTCCTCGGCCCAGAACACTCCGATCCTCTTCGCTTCCACGCAAATCGATGTCACTCAGGACATCATCCGCCTTTACGATCAGGCTTATCCGGTCAAGGCTGGCGCCGCGACCCCGGCCAAGCCCGCTGCAGCTAAGCCGGCGCCGGCCGCGTCTCAGCCGCCCGCCAAGCCGTAACGAGCGCCTCTTTTCTCGCTCTTCTCAAAACGCCTCCGGCCTAGCCGGAGGCGTTTTGCTTTTGTAGCGGCCCCGGCCTGATCGGGGGCGCCTTCGTCTCTTTCTCCCCTTGCCCTTCCGGTCAGGTCCTCGAAATAATCGGCCCTGTACCATTTCTCCGTTGCCTTCGTTTGTAGCAGCGGCCTACTGTGGGCATGTACCGCTTCTCCCGTAAGGAACATGCAATCATCGCTCGGTCTCCGCGCCAGCAAACCGCATCCCTCACCTCTTGAGGGCTCCGAAGCATTCCGCGCGCAGCAAGCCGGTTCCAGCCTGCGCCAAATCGCCCGCCGCGAATGGTGGCTGTGGCTCTCCGCAACTTTCGTCGCCGTATTTTCGGCCGCCGCCCTTGTGCTCTCCTCGTTCCCCTCTTTGTTCCGTCACCGCGAGCATTTCTACGAACCCACTTCCGATCAGGCTCGCTGGGCCATCCTCTGCCTTCTTCTTTTGTTTAATGGCTGGATGCTCTACCGCCAATGGTCGTTCCGCCGCCAGCGCAAACAGTTAGGCGCCTCGAATGTCGCCGCGGACGCAGGACAACTTTCCGATTCCTCCAGCACCGATTCCGCCACCGGCTTGCACACCCGCGCGTTCATCGAGCAGCAGCTCGGCAAAGAAATCGCCCGCGCGCGCCGCCAGAACACCGCGCTCAGCCTCGCCACGATTCATTTGGATGAATTTGATGAAATCAACAAACGCTACGGCCTATCGGCCATGGACGCTGCTTTGAAGGAACTGGCCCGCCGCATGAAGAAAGCCTGCCGCGGCTCCGATTTTGCCGCCCGCTTGGCCGACGAAGATTTCCTGCTCGTTCTCCCCGAATGCAATCTCGGCGAAGTCCAGGCCGTCCTCAACCGCCTCGGCACTCTTGAGATGACTTGCTCCGGCCGCAAAGTCACTCTCGCCTACACCACCGGCTTTGTCGACTATCAACCCGGCGATCTCCCCGCCGATTTGCTCAAGCGCGCCGCCAATCTCCTCCACCTCTACGAAAACGCCGCCAAGGAAAGTTTCTCCTCCACCCTCGCCCCACATTAACTCTGCTTCCCGGCTCCTCCGTTGTTGTTGCTTTCTCTTCTCTGCGTCCTACGCGTCCTCCGTGCACGCTGCCTAAAATTTCTTCGTCTTTACTTTCAACTTTTAACTTTGAACTTTCAACCCTGCTCTCTTCTCCAATTTCTATTTTCCATTTGCGGCTTTCTAACCCTCCTCCCCCGCCTGCTCCAGCCTCTCCCGAAAATATTCCTTCCAACTCTCCGGCAACTCTTCCACGCGCAACGCCCGCCGCACCGCGCGGATCTCCGCTTCTCCAAACCTCTTCGCCACATATAAACGGGTAATCTCCGAAACCGGCACTGAGTTCGCGGGTGGCTCATCTTTAGCGCTGCGCGAAAGGTGGGGTTGTTGACTGTTCCTCGAAATTCTTGCCACGCCAAACACTCTTCCACAGATCTATCGAATCGCAACCCCGCAACCCATCCAACAGAATGTGTCAATTCGGAGCCTGATTTCTCAGCGCCCTCTCATGTGCCTCTCCAATGCCTTCACACTCAGGTGCAGCTTGATGGACCAGGACATCGCCACGAGAGCAAGCGCGGACAGCAGCGCGCCGGCCAGAACGCCTTCCTCCGCAAAACGTCCAGAATTGCCCACAGACTCCCTCAGAACGTATGCCCCCGCCAGCAGGAATACTACCGACAAGCAGACAATGAGATATTTCTCCGTCCTCATGTCGGCCGTTTTTTGACTTCGGCGAGGAGTTCGTGAACGTTGTCCGGTTCGAGCCTCTCATCGCGCGGCAAGCGCAACAGCTCGTCTTCGGTCACCACATCATCAGCGACGCTGAACATCAGCGTGCCGTTCCGTCTTCGGTACGGTCCGCTAACCGCAATCCCGTGATTTCGCATGGTCTGCACGGCGGAGTTGAGGTCTTTGCGCTGCCTCCGGTAAGCAAGGATACCCATGGCCCGTCCTTCTGGGAGAGTGCCCCAAGTGTGTGTTGAAGAGGTTGTATATGACAAGGAAATTACCTATAGGTTGTTGCTCAAATATAAACGTAAAATTAGGCGAGCATCGTGCAAGTCTTACCTGTCGTTTTTGGCGGATGACCCGTGCTTTCAACCCAGTGACCGCGGTCACTGCATTTCTTCGAGAATAATGCAGACTTATTCGCTATCCCCCAGCCCGTATCGGCGAAGAGATGAGTCAAGGCGACTTCAAACGATGGTTGTACCGTGGGCAGCGACCCAACTGGATCGCGCGGATTCTGAATCGAGCTTGGGCTACTGTAGCCTCGTCGGGCGTCGCGTCCAACTACCTCGAGACATTGGAAGTGACCGGACGAAAGTCGGGGCGGACCTTCTCGCTGCCGGTGGTGGTGGCCATCGTCGATGAGCAGCGCTACCTCGTGTCCATGCTCGGAGACAATGCGAGCTGGGTCCAAAACGTGCGTGCCGCCGGTGGAAGAGCAGTTCTCCGCAGCGGCCGCCGCGAAGAGGTCCAACTCGATGAGGTGCCCGCCGATCAACGCGCACCCATCTTGAAGGCGTACCTCCAGCGCGCACCCGGCGCCCGCCCCCACGTCCCCGTAAACAAAGATGCACCGCTAGCCGAATTCGAAAAAGTCGCCCCATCATTTCCCGTCTTCCGTGTCGCCTCTATCAAGCCAACATAGCCGCTGTCCGCGCCTTTGATTCCGTCTGTTGATTCTTTCCGCGGGTGCCCCATTTCTCTTTTCTGATCTTCGCTTTCCCACTTCTACTTTCTAGTTTGCGCGTGGCGCAAACAATCCCCTAGTACGAACTTTCCAGATGCGGTACGCTCCGCATAATGTTCAAGCGGCTCATGATTCTTGGGATCGCGGGCGTTGTGTTCGTCTTGGGAGCCAACTACCTCCTGGTCTACACCCTGAACAAAGAGCGCGAGCGCCAGGACCGCACTTACTGGTCCACCTATAACGCCATCGAGCAGTTCGGCGAACATCCCGACGCCGTCAACGAGTTGAAAGCCAAGGACGCTCTGAACAATGCCCGCCAAAAAGGCCTCGCCAGGATTCGCGTGAAAATCCTGCAAAGCTATCTGGACGACCTTGAACACTGTTATCAAGGCGACCGCGATTCCTGCAAGAAAGCCAACACCGATATGAATGACGCCATTCGCGTCCCCGCCGACCGTAAGTAGGCCCGCCCCATTCGTTCCTCCCATGATCGGGGCTCTTCTACCGGATCTACTTTCCATCTTCCAATTCCGATTTCCACGTGTGCGGCCGGGGGGCCCCCACCCGGCCTGTTTTTCATAAGTGTTCATTCTAAACGGAGTTAAAGTCCTTTGTTTTGATACACTTTTGCAAGTGTTCATTCTAAAGGGACTTACGTTGCACCAAAATTGTGCAAAATGGGCTCTTTTTTCTGTTTTTTCGTAAGTGTTCATTCCAAATGAGGTTAAAGTCCTTTGTTTTGATACGCTTTCGTTTCTTATGTAAGTGTTCATTTTAAAAGACTCAGAGGGACAGGAAAGGGGGGATCGTAGGGAATAGGGGTTAGGCGAAGAAGGAAATTGGCAGTTCGGCGAGAGTGGAGCTTGGCAAACACGGGAAAGAATAGCATAGCTATGCACTGCATGTCAATGTATTTGTTGAGTATCATTCGAACGGAGCGGGAAGGTGTTGAAAAGGCTGGGGGTTGAGGGATTGATGAGCGGAATTCAGGGGATGGGGATTTGGGGTGGGAAAGCGGAAAATCTTGAGAAAAGGGGACTCAGAAAGAGCATGAAGGGTAGTTCAAAACCACTTGCTCAAAACGTCCATTCGACTGTTCCATCTACGTCAGTACGATAGACTAGTTGCGAAGTATTGTTCTCATACCGCTTGAGTGCCGCCGCGTCAGGAACGTTTTCGTGAACGCCAGATTCGGTTGAGATGACCGTAAACTGAGGCTTACAGGCCTTAATGAAATCCAGGTCGGCCCCATTCATACTCCCGTGATGGCTAGCATGCAGAATATCGTCGCAGATGCGAGTAGTGTTACGTGCCACCCAATTCAGATTGTTGTCAGACGCGTCGCCAGTGAAAGTACACTTGCGTTGCCCATGATCAGCACGAAATATAAGACAGGCGTCGTGAAGTTCGCGAGTACCTGATGAAGTAATGCTCGCTTCAGGTCCCAGCATCCAAAACTTGACACCGTCAATGTCCCAGTAGGCCCCTGCAAAGGAAACCTGCCGGTATGGCGCGCGGATAGCGGCGCCTTTTGACTCGAAGTAATCGCGGTCCGAGGCGAACTCAGTCCACTCCTCCAGCGTAACACTGGCATCACCGTATCGCCGATGGTAGGGGCTGTGGATGAGGCACCCAATTGAGTACCCCTTTCTCCTGAGGAAATCGAGTCCGGAGTAGTGGTCTCGATGTTGGTGTGTTATGAACACTCCGCGGATTTTCTTTGAGGTGGGGAGGAGGTTTTCGTACCTCTCAATATTGTGGCAGTCGACAAGAAAAGTGGAGGTCGCCGATACAATTACAGAAGCATCGCCGCATCCGACATCAAGGCAATGTAGTTTTCCCATTCGCTTCTGTTGGCCTCGTTTGTGAAGTCTGACCTGGACTAGGAGGAGGCAGTTCGATTGACGGCGTGTGGTCGGCTGTTGTGGAAATTCGGCCTAATGACAATGTGTGAATGACGATGGCAGCTATGACAGATTGAGTGACGCGGTATTCAGCAAACCGTTTATATCGATTCAGAAACAGATACCCAATACCGCTGATAACAGCGGCAGTCGTGAACAGTTCCCAGCGGGATATAGGGGAAAGCCCTTTGGTGAACATGATGGAAGCACTGGGGACAAACATGCGCACCAGAATTGCGGCACTCAAAAAGAATAGAGAAAGCAACGTTCCTCTGTAGAATCCCTCGCGATAAACAAAGAGGTCCCGGTCGCCCAGCTTGCCAGTTTGAACTGCGTACTCGTCCAATGTGCTGAATATCCATCTGGGGTTAAGTTGGTCAGAATTGACCTTTAGGATCTCGCTTGCTGTCTGCCGGGCACGCTCACGCATCCATTTTGGTGCGCTTCCGTTTTGGGGGGCCAGAAGAGTGCTCTCGACGCCATGAAAACACAGATTGCCGACTGCCTGCGCCGCGTGTCCCAGAATATAGGAAACTAGAATCGCAGCAGTCCACGTCACTGGACCGACTTGGAAGGACGCAATTCCCGGGGGCACACCCGGAACGAAAAGAGCCCAGTAAATAACTATGAAAGCAAAGAACGTCACCCCTCCCGGAAGGAGGTAGCCGAGGACCTCATATAAAGTGAAAGCAAGGTTGCCCATCAGTTTAGATTTCTGCATTGGATTGTAATTCATGTGGTAGGTGATAAGAAATGGAAACCTTCACCGGGCGACGGGAAGCGGAAAATCTTGAGAAGAGGGGGTGGAACAAGGAGATCGAGGGAAAGTGAAGACCCCCACACGCGAAACCTGCGTATGGGCTACCCGCCCTGTAACCCGCCGAAGTCGGGGCCGCCCGCAGATCGTTCAGAAGGGATGATTATCCTCAATCGCGGTCAGAACATCCACAACTTCGTCCGCTATTTCATTGCGTCTTAATTCACGTGCGATCCGCATCGGGCTGATTGTGACTCCATAATTTAGTTGCATCCATTCAGACAGTTTTCCCAGAATCTGTTTCCCGGAGACAAGAGAGAGTCGTCCTTCGGCTGTCTCCCAGTGGAGGGCCATGTGTTCGCGAGCGGAGCGGTTGGCCTGGGTTGCTCCTCCGCTCCTATTTTCTGGTAGGAATTCCGCAGAGTAAGCGTCCATGACCTCGTCTCTGAAAGTGCCAGAGATCTCAAAGAGTTTTTGGGCAATAAGCTCCCCGCTTAGTCTCGGCTGAATATCCTTAGCCCTACGTGCAGCCGTCCTGTAGATAGCGTCAGGAACGAGAAGATAGTTTTCGATCTCCTTTTTCTTCCAAATATGTAGGGAGAGCCCCTTTTCTGTGGCCTCATGCACTCGAGCCGCGATCTGGTTTGGAGTGTGAAAATCAGAATCAAAAATACAGTACGATCGAATATTTTGCCCTATGGAATTACTCAGAAGCATTGATGACCCGACGGCATAGGTCCAACCACCCCATCCGCCCACGGAAAGATTAGGAATAGCATCTATCGGATCCACGCTTCTCGGGAGCACTTTGTTCTGGAATTGTTTCAGGAACCCGAGATCATCACCCTCAACAAACAGGCAGCGACGTGAGCCCCAGAGTCTTGCTAATTGAAGGTTTTCCACACCGCCAATCTGATCTACGACCTGTTGGACCTGTGGGATGTCAGTCGTAAATTGTGCCTGTCTCTTGTCTCGATCTACGACCAGAACGCTTTCAGGATCGACCTCCGACATTATTTCAATCGAGTGGGTGGCCACTATCACTTGCGGATGACGTCCTCTCAGAAAGCGGATCAATCGCCTTTGCAAGTCAGCATGCATATATACGTCAGGCTCATCGAGGATCACAGTCTCAGACTGGCTGCAGCGCGCGAGGAACCACATCGTTTGCAGCCACATTTGTAAGCCATGCCCCATCCAGCTGACTTCACCTACGAAGTCCTCGTTTCTTATCATTAGCTCTAGCTCAGCCCCTTGGCGCTTGCCTTGCCCCCTGAGTTCTTGTATTGCGAGTCCTGGCCATGTGCTTTCCGAGATCTCTCTAAACTCCGCGAAAGTTTCTTCGTAAAGAAGGTTCAGTTGGTTGCGGAAGTGAAGTGAGGCCCGAGTTGACGACATCGCACGGCGCACATAGCCCGGTACAAGAATCGTTTCGCCAGAAGATACTGGCCCAATCTGGGGAAGAATTTCGACTCGAGAAACTCCTAGCTTTCGCGCTTGCCCCTTCGAAATCACGACATTGCGGTTTGAGTCTCTGATGACGGCGTGCAATCTGTCCGGGCCGCCGATGTAGATGACGATTGCGACGCCGCTATCGAAGCGCGCAGTTATTTTGGCCGGAGGATCGCCGTATCTGTGGAAGACACTCGAAAAATTAAAGTCCTGATTTTCAAGTGAGGGCGCGACCCCCCGGTTCACACTGGGGATATCGAGCCACCGGGGGACCTCGCGCACTGGTAAGTAATCCAGGCGATTGACCACCAATGAAGCCAGCCGCAGTGCTTCTATGATGCTCGACTTTCCGGCATTGTTTCGACCCACAACAATCGTCAGGGGACGAAATGGGATTACATGGCGATTGAAGCACTTAAAGTTCTGAAGGACGATCTCGGATAACATATGCTCAAGTTAGATTAGCACCAAGTTCCCTTGAACCTAACATATTGGTCGCGGTTGGCGATGTGATGCGCTTATTCTTAGCTTTTTTGCCGAAAAGCAGATCCCTTCCGACAGGGCCGGAATCTGGCGATCGCTTCGCTCGGGATGACAAAAAAGGATTTTTCCAGCAACTTGCTAGAAGAAGAGTTCGGGGGAGACGTGGAAGCGGCGGCTGAGGCGTTTGATGTGGTTTTTGTTGAGTTCGCGCTTGCCGCTTAGAACCTCGGAGACGATGCTGGGAGTGCCGAAGACATCGGCGAGGTCTTTTTGCAAGAGGCCGTGCTGGTCCATGAGGAATTGGAGGACTTCGAGAGGCTTGGCCTGGGGAAGCTGGTAGTGGCGGTCTTCGAAATCCTCGACCAAGAGGGTCAAGAGTTCGGCAAGCTCCTTTTCGGCAGAGGTGAGCTTCTTGCTGCGGCGGTCCAGTTCATAAAGTAGCTCGGTGCAAGCTTCGTTTTCCTTCTCGGTGCGAATCACGCGGGGAGGGAATTTCTTGAGAAGCTCGAGGTATTCGGGGCTGGCCGTGAGAGTGCTCATTCTTTCCATCCTTCCTTGCCGTACTCGGCGTGGGTCAACACATGCCGTAGGAAAATCCTTCCTGTGTCGTAGTTGATCTCCGTGATGAGCCGGAAGGCATTCCCTTTGATGTTGAACACGGTCAATTTGCCAACAGCATCCGCCGAGGGAAACACTTGCCGGACTTCCATCAGGCTGCTCCATCGCGCTTTCTTGGCGATGCGATACCAGGCATCCAGAGGGCCGGCGAGTTCAGGGCGCACGCTTGCGGCTTGCAAAAGCTTCTTGCGGGTGATGACGTGCAAGGGCGGCGGCCTCGCAACCATTGGATTCGCAATTTGCGAATGTGTCAAGAGAAAGTTCGCGATTTGCGATTCGCGCAAGGCAGGCGAAGCGCTTGCGAAAGATTCTCGTGAGGATCGGCGCAGGGGGGTGCGGCCCGCAGCGTGTTATTACGCCAAGGGTGCTCCGCCCACCGAAGTAAAGCCGGGGCAGCGGAAGACAAAAGCAAGATGGCGAGATAAACTCGCCGCTACAGAGGCTGGGAAAAGAGACCGGGCTCCCGACCCGGTGGGGACAAGTTTCGCCGCGCCCTCCTAAGCCGGGGCGGGGCCCCGTATCTTGCTTTTACCGTGCAGCGGGAATATACTCTGATTTCGCTCTGAAGCGGGTCGCACGGAGAGGTGGGCGCAAGCCCACTTTTTTGTTGGGCCGGTTGGAGTGCACTGCAAACCGGCTAAGGTCGGGGAGTCTCTGAGTGGATTTGGAAAAAATCCGCGGCGCTGCCGAGCGGGTGGCGCGTTCGGAAGGCCTGGAAATCGTTGATGTCGAATGGAAAGTCGGCAAGCAGCGGTTCCTGCGGGTGTACATCGATCGGGTCCCAAAGGCAGCGGCGGCGATTAGCGATGCGGCGGGACACTTGGGCGGCGAAGAGGCCGGGAGTGATCCGTACCCGAAGATCAGCCACTCCGATTGCCAGCTCGTCAGCCAGCAATTGAGCGTGATCCTCGACGTCGAGGAACTGATACCCGGGCCGGGGTATGTCCTGGAGGTGAGTTCGCCGGGGATGGACCGGGCGCTGAAGAAGCCGGCGGATTTCGAGCGGTTCAAAGGGCGGCTGGCGAAGATTTCGACCAGCGAGCCGGTGGGCGACGCGAAGTTTTTTGAGGGGCGCCTGGCGGGATTTGCGGATGGGAAAGTCCGCATGGAGCTGAAGGGCAAGGAAGCGCGGACGGTTGAGGTGCCGCTGGAAGCGATTCGGAAGGCGAATTTAGTGGTGGAGTTTTGAGAGGCAGTTGAAAATTCAAAGTTAAAAGTTGAAAGAAAAAGAATTAACGCAGAGGACACAGAGAACGCAGAGACCACAGAGAAGGAAAAACCGCAGGGAATTGTGAGTTGAAATTGCGGGATGTGGCTCGACAGGATTTTAGGAACGGAATATGGCGAATTTGCTTTATCAACAGATTGAAATGCTGAGCCGCGAGAAGCACATCGAGCCGGAAGTGGTGGTGTCGGCGATCGAAGACGCGATGGTGGTGGCGGCGCGGAAATATTACAAGACGGAAGAGGACCTGCGCGCGAAGTTCAACCAGGAAACCGGCCAGGTGGATGTGTTCTCGGTGCACATGGTGGTCGAGGAAGTGACCGACCCGAAGAAAGAGATTAGCCTGGCGGAAGCAAAGAAAAAGAACCCGGCGGCGGAAATCGGCACGGAGATTGTGGCGGCGAAGCCGACAGACGTGCTGGGACGCATTGCAGCTCAGACGGCCAAGCAGGTAATTCTCCAGAAAGTGCGCGAGGCCGAGCGCGACACGATTTTCAACGAGTATCACACGCGCGTTGGCGAGCTGGTGACGGTGATCGTGAAGCGCGCCGAGGGTCCGGACCTGATCGTGGACATGGGGCGGACGGAAGCACGGCTGCCGAAGCGCGAACAATCGAAATTGGAAACATACAATATCGGCGAGCGTTTGCGCGTGGTGATCAAAATGGTGGACCGTGCGGCGAAGGGGCCGCAGGTAATCGTTTCGCGCGCGGATGCGAGCCTGGTGCAAAGATTGTTCGAGATGGAAGTGCCGGAAATTTACGACGGCACGGTGCAGATTCGTTTTGCGGCGCGGGAAGCGGGAGAGCGGACGAAAGTGGCGGTGATGAGCCGCGACAAAGACGTCGATCCGGTGGGCGCGTGCGTCGGCATGAAAGGCATGCGCGTGCAGTCGATTATCCGCGAGCTGCGCGGCGAGAAGATCGACATCATCCCGTACAACGAAGAGA
>JBGPIX010000157.1:0-11646 GCA_041485085.1 Candidatus Acidiferrum sp. | reverse complement strand
GGGGCGACCTCCTCGCTGCCGCGCCCAATCGCCAGCGCCATCGGTATCATGCCGGTGATCATGGCAAGGCTTGTCATGAGCACGGGACGGAGACGTTCACCGGCTGCGTTTCGCGCGGCCGTCTTTGCATCCGCCCCGGCTCTCCGATTCTGTTCGGCAAAAGTCACCAGCAAGATCGCGTTTGCAACCGCGACGCCAATCGCCATGATCGTTCCCATGAAGCTCTCAAGGTTAAGACTCGTTCCTGTAATGAGAAGCATCAGAATGGCGCCAGCCAGCACTGCGGGAATGCTGGATAGTACGATGAGCGAGAGCCGGATGGATTCGAAGTTTGCGGCGAGCAATAAAAGGATCACAAAAATCGCAATTATCAGGCCCACACTCAGGTTTCCAAAAATTTGCCGCATGGCGCTTACCTGTCCGCGGACCTGGACGGCCACACCGCGCGGAGGAGCACCCGCTCGTGCAATCGCCTCGTCGATGGCCTGGCCGGCGCGGCCTAGATCGTTCTTCGCAAGATTGGCCGAAACGGCGATCATCCAAAGGCCATTCTGGCGATCAAGCTCTCCCGGCACGCTGCCCGCGCGCACGGAGGCCACTTCGGTGACCAGTGGATGTGCACCCGTGGCGCTTCCTACCGGTATCGTTTCGATATCCTTCATCGAAGTCATTCGTGCCTGGGGCACCTGCACCTGTACTTGGTAGCTGACGCCGGAATTCGGATCGCGCCAGAAATCGGGCGCCACGAAACGACTCGATGCCGTCGCCGAAACAACTGCTTGGCCAACCTGGTCGGCGGTCACGCCAAGCTGTCCGGCTAATACGCGGTTCACACTGATATTGATGGAAGGGTAGTGGAGCGGCTCCTCGTAGCCAACGTCACGCAACTCGCCAATTTTCGGAAGCTCCTGCATCACGCGCCCGGCGTAGCCCAGAGCGTCGTTATACTGCGGTCCTGTAACTGCCACTTCTACCACCGAAGGCGTGCCAAAATTCAGAATCTGGCTAATCAGGTCCCCCGGATCGAACGAGAAATGAGAACCAGGAAATTCTTGCGGTAAGCGCGCTCGCAGTTTCTCTTCCAAATCGTGAACCGAAATCGAGGCGTCAGGTCGGAGAGCAATGTTCATCACCGCCTCGTGCGGCCCGCTTGTCCAGAGAAATACGGAATTGATTGGATACGAGGAGGCTTGAGTTCCAACGTAGCTAAGCGTTAGGTCCATGTTGCCTGCTCCGGCTTCGCGACTAATCGCCTCTAGAATTCGCCGTGCCATGTCTTCGGTCACCGGAACGCGCGTCCCCTCGGGCGCATCAAACCGCAGGCGGAATTGGTTGGCAGCCGAAGATGGAAAGATTTCCCGGGGAAGTCTTGGACCGATCAATATCACTATGCCGATTGCGACGATCGCATACGTGCTTAGCAGAATTGCCGGAAGGGCCATAAGACGATCCAGCCAGGAGTAGAACCGCTTGCGGAAACGATCGAACTCTCCCTCCGCCGTGCTTGTTGCGTGATCCTGATCTGCCTTAAGCAGCCAGTTCGTGAGTACCGGCACAAGCGAGCTCGAGAGCAGATACGATGCTCCCATCGAAAATCCCACTGCAAGCGAAAGCGGCACGAACAGCGAGCGCGCCGGTCCAACCATGAAGAACGAAGGGAGAAAGACGGCGAGCACGCACAACATCGCAAGTAGGCGCGGGATAGCGACTTCCCGGCTCGCTTCCAAAATTGCGCGGGCTTTTGGCTCGCCTGCTGCCAGATGCACGTGAATGTTCTCAAGAAGCACGGTCCCTTCGTCCACCAGCACGCCTATCGCGAGTGCAAGACCGCCCAAGGTCATGATGTTGATGGTTTGGCCCGTCGCCCATAACGCTACGACCGCCATAAGCAACGCAAATGGAATCGTGATGACGACGATGAGTGAACTGCGCCAATCGCGCAAGAACACCAGCAGAGTGAGGCCTGTGAGAAGCGCGCCGAGGATTCCTTCGCGCAGGACGGAGAGGAGCGCGTCGCGCACGTATTGGGATTGGTCCAATTCATAGGTGATCTTGATGTCTTCCGGAATGAGCGATTGGAAGCGAGCGAGATTTGCGCGAACTTCGTTTACCACCGTAACCGTCGAAGCATCGGGACGCTTCGTTACCGGAATGTAGATGGTTCGCTTGCCGTTCAGCAAAGCATAACCTGCGAGGATATCCGATGAATCCGACACCGTGCCGACATCACGCACGTACACCGATGGGCCTGAGCCCGTGCGCAATGGGATGTCCAGCAAGTCTGTGATCCGGGTGACTGTCGAATCCGTGGTGACCAACGTTTGATAGTCCCCGATATTGGCATTGCCGGCGGGCTGAATGCTATTGCCCGCAAGCAGTGCCTGAACCACGTTTTGGGGTGACAATCCCTGAGCGTGCAGCTTGTTGGGATCAACATTTATAACAATGGTCCGCTGGTTGCCACCGAAGGGCGGCGGAGAAGAAACTCCTGGAAGCGTGGCGAAGACCGGCCGGACACGATTCAACGCGAGGTCCTGGATTTCTCCTAGGGTGCGCGATGGACTCGAAAAAACCAGATACCCAACCGGTAGCGTGCCCGCGTCGTAGCGGATTACAAAGGGTGACACCGTGCCTGGTGGCATGAAGGCGCGAGCGCGGTTAACGTACGAAATCGTCTGCGCCAGCGCCTGGCTCATGTCCGTGCCGGGATGGAATGTCAGCTTGATCAGAGCTGTGCCCTGAATCGATTTCGCTTCCACGCTCTCAATGCCGTTGATGTAAAGGAAGTGATACTCGTAATAGTAGGAGAGGAATCCTTCCATCTGCTGCGGGCTCATGCCGCCATACGGCTGCGCAACGTAGATGACCGGCAGATCCAGGTCGGGAAGAATGTCGATGCGCGTTCGCAGCAACGCCGGCACGGAACAAAGAACCAGCGCCAGAACGACTACCATCACTGTAATCGGTCTCCTTAACGCCGCGCGAATCAGCCACATGTTCAGAGACCTCCCGGCGTCTTCTGGTGCAGAAACTGGAAGAAAGGCTGCAGATCGCCTTGGGCCGCGGTGACCGATGCCAGGTCATTCCACACGGCAAGGCGGGCAAGTGCGTCATCAATCTCCGCTTGTACTAATAAGCCTTGCGCTTCCGCCACCTCTACGATGCTTGCCAGTCCGGCTTTGTATCGCGCGCTTGCCTGCATCTCAGCGTCTCGCGCCGCGCGAAGTTCGATAGGCGTGTTCTCTGCAACCCGTCGTGCACCCTCTAGCGCGGCTTGTGCTTGCTTTAGCTGCCCCGTAAGGTCATCGAGAGTTTGATCGTAGCGCGCGCGTTCAGCCCGCTCATTCGCAGCTGCGATTTGTTTTTGGGCCCGAATGGAAAAGATTTCAAAAGCTGGGAACATCACCGTAACACCGGCAGCCCAGTTGGATCGGTCCATACCCAAACCGTTCAATCCCGTCTGAGTCGTGCCATCGGTGTTCGCCCCGCTCCCGCGCCCATAAACCGTGGATTGAAAGTAGAAGCGAGGGTAGTAAGACCGGTCCAGAATGTGTTCTTGCTCGCGGATCAGCTCGACTCTCGCTTGCTCGGCCGTGGCGAAGGGGTGTGAAGCAACGGAAGACGCGGCAGGACCGGAGTTTGGTGGAGTTCCTAGAATTGACCCGGGATCGATATTCACCGCGTCGTCGGGAATCACGAGAAGATCCGCTAAAACAGCGCGGCCCACCGCTTGCGCTTGCTCTGCTTGAATGAGCTGCGTCCGTGCTATTGCTAGCTCTGCATCCGCACGGGAAGCATCAGCTCCAGGCCGTAGCTCATTTGTCACCAGGACATGCACGGAATTCGCAAACACTTGTCTTCGTTCGAAATTTGCTTTCGCCGCCGTGACCCTTTGCTGCGCAGCGGCGAGCGTAAAAAATGCATTAGTGACTGCAACGGCGACATCCAGCCGAGTCACCGAAACTTCTGCGTTTGCCAGACTTTGCCCAGTCCGTGCCGCGTTAACTGTCGCTCCGCGCCGGCCGAAGTCGATGGGTTCCCACGTGAACAGCAGTCCTGCTGTGCTACCCCAAACAGAATCGTTTGAAGCGGTGGAGAGAACCGGGCCGGAAATGGGCGAAATAACCGGGTTGGGGAGGAGCAGGCCGAAAATATTATTGCGCGTGGCTCGGTTGCCTTGCCACAGCATGTCGGCCCGCGGAAGATAGGTGGTCTTCGCCAGCCCCACCCCAGCCCGTGCGGCGTTCGCTTGCTCCAGCGATGCACGAACAGCCGGATAGTGTTGAAGCGCATAGTCCACGGCAGTTTCCAGGCTCAGAACCGCGGGGGGCGCAGTATTCGTCTGTCCAGGCGAGGGGCTTGGAGAAAACACTAGAATCGAAATAATCGTGGCGTAGATTGGGAGCAGCTTCCATGGCCTCGTAATCACGATTTTCATCCTTCCCGCCGTGCAGGCGTCTCAATCCGGCTTTCACTCAAGCAGTTCGCCCAAGAGCAGCTTCACTTTCTCTCGGGCCCTCGCAAGTGCTTTCTGGCCCCTTGCTGTGGCGCGGTAAATTCGGCGGCTTCTCCTGCCCATACGAATTCTCTCGGAACGCAGCAGACCTCTTGATTCAAGCCCATGGAGCATCGGGTAAAGCGTGCCCGCGCTCATCTTGTACCCATGGCGCTGCAGCTCCTCGATCATGCCCAGGCCAAAGATTGGTTCTTTGCACGCGTGGTAGAGAATGTGTATGCGAATCAAGCCCGACAGAAGCTCCTGGTCCCTGATGCGTTTGATTTCTGTTAGTCTCATTGACTATCGATGTTAGATATCGATATACGATACTATCCACAATCTCTTCTTAGGTCAAATGCCCTGGAATCGCTCCCTTAACGGGAGCCGCACCGTTTCAAGCAACCGTGAAGCAGTTGTAACACTGCCGTAACAATTGCGAGACATACTTCACTTCTCGGGAAAAGACTGACTATTTCGACGGAGGTCACGCATGAAGCGAATCGCAGGTTTGCTCTTGGTAGTTCTCGCCGTCGCCGGCGCTCTGTGGGCGGATAGCACGCTCTCGATCAACGGTGCTGGCGCAACATTTCCTTACCCCATGTATTCCAAGTGGTTTGACGAATATCACAAGAAGAACGCCAATCTTCAAATCAACTATCAGTCCATCGGCTCCGGCGGCGGCATCAAGCAGGTCACCGAAGGCACCGTGGATTTCGGCGCTTCCGATGGTCCCATGAACGACGAGCAACTCAAGGCCTATCAGGATAAGCACGGTTTCGGGATCCTTCACTTTCCCACCGTGCTCGGGGCTGACGTACCGGCCTACAATATTCCCGGCGTTTCTGCTGAACTCAATTTCACGCCGGAAGCGCTCGCGGGGATTTTCTTGGGTAAGATTACGAAATGGAATGATCCCGCGATTGCAGGTGTCAACAAAGGTGTCAATCTTCCGGCGAACGATATCGTCGTGATCCACCGTTCGGAAGGCAGTGGCACAACCTACATCTGGACCGACTATCTTTCGAAAATCAGCGATGAATGGAAAACCAAGGTTGGAAAGGGAGGGTCGGTCAATTGGCCTGTCGGTCTAGGCGCCAAGGGCAACGAGGGAGTGACCGGCATGATTAAGCAAACGCCCAATTCTTTCGGCTATGTTGAGTTGATCTACGTGATCCAGAACCAAATGCCTTACGGTCGCGTGAGAAACTCCTCGGGCGCCTTCGTCAAGGCGGACCTTGCAGGTGTCACTGCCGCAGCAGCAGGCGCGGCAAAAAGCATGCCCGATGACTTCCGCGTTTCTATCACGGACGCTCCGGGCAAAACGGCCTATCCGATCTCCAGCTTTACTTGGCTGCTCGTCCCAGCAAAATTTTCAGACGCCACCAAGCGCGACGCCATCAAGGGATTTGTTAAGTGGATGCTGGCGGACGGCCAGAACTATACTGAAGCCCTATCCTACGCAAAGCTTCCGAAAGAAGTCGTCACAAAGGAACTGAAAGCGTTGAATAACGTCCAGTAACGTGGCAACGACGACCACAACCGTTCCGAGCGCGGGCCCAGTTGTAGGCTCGCGCTCGTTTCTTTCGCGGCTGCGCGAAGGTGATGAAATCGCACGCATGATCACTTTTTTGTTCGCCGCATCCGTTGTGCTTGTCACCTTGCTCCTTGTTTTTGACTTGTGGCAAGGCTCCGTTCTCCCGCGCCACAAGTTTGGCTTTAATTTTTTTCGCACCTCCGTTTGGGACCCCATTTTCGATCAGTTTGGCGCGCTGCCCTTCATTTACGGCACGCTCGTCACCGCAGGAATTTCGCTTTTAATCGCCGTGCCGCTCGGCATCGGCGCGGCCATTTTTCTCGCGGAACTGGCGCCCGCCAGACTTTCTGACACACTTGAATTCTTTATCGACTTACTCGCTGCTGTCCCCAGCGTAATCTACGGCCTCCTTGGCGTCTTTATCGTCGTTCCTTTGATGCGCCAATACATTCAGCCCGCGCTGAAGAGCTCGCTCGGTTTTCTTCCGATCTTTCAAGGCCCTGCTTATGGCATCGGGTTTCTGACCGCTGGCATAGTGCTCGCCATCATGGTCATCCCCTATATTATTTCCGTCTCGCGCGAAGTGCTGCTCTCCGTTCCGCGCGACCAGCGCGAAGCCGCTCTTTCTCTCGGCTCCACTCGCTGGGAAGCCACCTGGAAGGTAGTCGTGCCTTTTGCTCGTGGCGGAATCATGGGTTCGATTTTCCTGGCCCTGGCTCGAGCCCTCGGCGAAACCATGGCTGTCACCATGGTTATCGGCAACACTCCTGCGATCAGCCTTTCTCTGTTTGCCTCCGGGTACTCGATTGCCGCGGTTATCGCCAACGAGCTCACCGAGGCTACCAGCAATCTGCATTATCAATCCCTCATTGAGTTGGGACTCGTACTCTTTATTCTGACGTTCGTTCTCAACGGGCTCGCCCGCTTGCTGATTGTGGCTACTTCCCAGCGCGGTGCCGGAATGGGGAACGCATGAACTTCCGGCTCCGCTGGCGCACGTTTGTGAGCGGTTTCATGCTGACCATGACCGGCGTTTGTGCCTTGGTTTCTGTTTCCGTGCTCTTCTTAATTCTTGGCTACCTCGTCTATCACGGCGGAACATCCATCAGTTGGAACTTCTTTACCAGGTTGCCGACGCCTGTCGGCGAAACCGGCGGCGGCATGGCCAACGCCATCGTCGGCAGCGGGAAGCTGCTTTTGATCGCTACGCTCTTTGGTGTTCCCATCGGATTTTTGGGCGCCATTTATCTCGCGGAATTCAGTGGCGGCACTACCGCCTTTGTCGTGCGTTATGCCGCGGACTTGCTGAACGGCGTGCCCTCCATCGTCATCGGCATTTTTGCGTACAGCCTTGCCGTCTTGCCCTTCAAGCATTTCTCCACGCTCTCCGGTGGATTCGCTCTCGGCCTGATGATGATTCCCATCACGCTGCGCAGTACCGAGGAATTTCTTCGCGGCGTCCCAAAAGCTTTGCGCGAAGCCGCCATGGCCCTCGGCGCCAGCAAATGGAAAACCATCGCCTCGGTAATCGTCCCCGCCGCATATCGCGGCATTCTCACTGCCATTCTGCTGGCCTTCGCCCGCGTCGCTGGTGAAACCGCCCCCCTCCTTTTCACTGCCTTTGGCAATCGCTTTTGGAGCCAGGGCTGGAATCAGCCCACGGCCTCTTTGCCGGCGATGATCTATACTTACGCTATTGCTCCGTACGATGATTGGCATCGTCAGGCTTGGGCCGCGGGGCTTGTCTTGCTCGGTTTGATTTTGGTCATTAACATCGTTGCCCGGGCGATTCTTTCCCGGGGCATTGCGCTTCCGAGGTCTTAACCCATGCACGCTACTGTGAGGCCAGCAGTGTCCGTGAACATTCCACCCATCGTTGCCAGCGCAACGGCGCGCGAGACGCCGGCAGCCCTCGCCATGCGCATGACCATCTCCAAAGTTAATTTCTGGTACGGCAGCAAGCAGACTCTCTTCGATGTCAGCATGGGCATTGCCGCCAATAAAGTCACCTCTCTCATTGGCCCGTCGGGCTGTGGCAAGTCCACTCTGCTTCGCACCCTCAACCGCATGCACGAAACCGTCAGGGGCGCTCGCCTCGAGGGCGAAATCCTTCTCGATGGCCAGAACATCCTCTCGCAGGACGTTACCGCCCATCGCCGCCGCGTCGGCATGGTCTTTCAACGCCCCAATCCCTTCCCCAAATCCATTTTCGACAACGTCGCCTACGGTCTGAGGATCAACGGCTCCAAGACTCCCATCTCCGAAGCCGTCGAAAAAAGCCTGCGCCACGCCGCTCTCTGGGACGAAGTCAAAGATCATCTTCACAAGTCCGCCTACGAACTTTCCGGCGGCCAGCAGCAGCGCTTGTGTATCGCCCGCGCCCTCGCCGTCGAGCCCGAAGTGCTTCTTCTTGACGAACCGTGCTCGGCGCTCGATCCCATCAGCACCGCGAAAATCGAGGAGTTGCTCGTGCAGTTGAAGGATCTCTGCACCATCGTCATCGTTACCCACAATATGCAGCAGGCCGCCCGCGTCAGCGACTTCACCGCCTTTCTGCTCACCGGACAGCTCATCGAGTTCAGCCCCACGCCGCACCTCTTCACCACGCCCGGCGATCCGCGCACGGAGGCTTACATCACCGGCCGCTTCGGCTAGGGTATTGTTTTGGAAGCCTTGTTTTGGAAGTATTGTTCTTGATTGTCATTCCGAGCCCGCCGTGGCGGGAGGAATCTGCTGTTTGGCTCATGGAACTTAGGGGAAGAGTTTAATGGAACGCCACTTCGAAAAAGATCTCAACGAAATGAAAGAGCGCCTGCTCTGGATGGGCAGCCTTGCGGAACGCGCCGTTCACCAGTCCGTTCACGCCGTTCTGGAATCCGACGAACAGCTCGCCAATCGTGTCCTTGCTGAAGAAGACGCCATCAACGAGCTCCAGATAGAAATCGACGATCGCGTCGTTCAACTCCTCGCCCTGCACCAGCTCATGGCCATCGATCTCCGCTTCGTGCTGGCCGTCTCGCGTATCAATAACGATCTCGAGCGTATCGGCGATCAAGCCGTCAATATCGCCCAGGGCGCGTTGCGCATCCTTCGCCACCCGCGCGTCAAGCCCTACGTCGATCTTCCGCGCATGAGCGAACTCGTCGAGGAAATGGTTCGCAACGCCCTCAACGCCGTCGTCCGCCGCGACGTCGAGCTCGCGCAAAACGTCCTCGCCACCGACGACCAGGTGGACCACTACCGCGACCAGATTTTCCGCGAATTGCTTACCTACATGATGGGCGATTCCAGCGTTGTTTTTCCCGCGTTCGAATTGATCCTCGTCGCAAAAAATCTCGAACGCATCGGCGACCACGCCACCAACATCGCCGAGGACGTCATCTACCTCGTCCAGGGCCAGGACATCCGCCACCCCACCGTCGACCGCCGCTGAAGTGCCCTTCCCGGGAACGCCAACTCTGCTCCATACCACGGGTTCGGTGGGATGAATCTCCTGATTGGCGTTGGTCCTTTTCCTCTTGCTGCCACAAGTCACCAACGCGTTGTCGCCCGGGTTGGACTCTGGTAGAGTTGCGGCGCTTCGATGATATCCCTCGACTCAATCTGTCCGGCCGCTGTCGTTTTTGCAAGCTTGCTCACTTTTGCTCCACTCTTCCCTCGGGGCATCTTTCAGAATCCGGCGACTGGCACAAGTGCGGCTCCCAAAGACTCAGCGGAACAATCTTCTTCACCATCTCAGAAATTGTTAGTGAAGGACGCAACACCCATTAGATTGAAACTGAAGCGTGGTGTTTATTCTCAATACGCCAAAATCGGCGACGAAGTGGATTACTTGGTTGACGAAGAGGTTGTCGTGGACGGCAAGATCATCGTTCCCGAGGGCGCGATTGTAAAAGGAAAGGTCGTTTCCGCCGAGCACAAACGCACCATGGGTCGCGGAGGTAAGATCGATATATCTGCGGATTCCGTCAAGCTCTTCAATAGCCAAAGCATCCCCCTGCGTGCGTTCCAGAAGGCGCGTGGAGGCGGGCAAGGATTGGATATGAGCGGTGAGATGTTGGCCGCAGCTTCGCTTACGCTAGGTGTTGGAGCACCGTTTGTGCTCTTCAAGCATGGCAAGGATATTGAGATTCGTCAGGGATCATCTTTCACTGCTTTTGTGAATGGCGATACCTGGCTGGAGGACATCGCTTTCCAGACTAAAGGCTCCAGTGAGACCTCCGCTCCTCCAGCGCAACCGCCTCCTGCTCAAAAGAGCAGCGAGACTGCTCTAAAAGGTGACCAGCCAGTGGCGGTTTCCATCACTTCTTCTCCCGCCGGCGCGGAAATTGAATTCGATGGAAGCTTTGTCGGCAATGCTCCCGAGACTCTGAAAGTGCTCCCAGGCGATCATCTCGTCGTGCTTCGGAAACACGGATTCAAGAGTTGGGAACGAAAACTACACGTGGCCGGCGAAATTGTGAACGTCACCGCCGATTTGGAACCAGAAACGAAATAGGCGGTCGCGCTGCACGCGAAGGAGAGAATACCTCCCCGCCCTCTTAACTTTCGGCACCGAGAAATCGCCGGCTTACTCTTTAATCCCGAACGTATAGAGCTTGCCGGACGAAGCCACGTTCCCGGAGGTGGCCCCTGGAGGCAAAATGCCGAACTCACCCTTTTGTAGCGGCGGTAGCTTGATCCGGAAAACGCGAGGGGCAACCTTTTCGGAATCGAATTTCTCGGCGTTTTTTTCCGCGCCTCCGGACGCGTGAATAATGCCGCCGGTCATGGCGCGGAATTCCCGCCGGTCGCCTTTCATGTCGAGACGCAGCAATTGATACTCGGTGATGGCTGTGCCCTCCGGGCACTTGATGATGAATTCCGCGTCATTCCCGACTTGCAGCGCGCTCTTCGGTCCTTGAATCGTCCCGTTGACGTGACCTTTGCTCAGACCGTAGGTTGCCATGCTCTTCAGTGCGCCTCCGGTCTTCCATCCCACAACCTCTGGGTTCACTTCCGAGAGTTTGCCCCTGGCCAGGATGTAGACTCCTATATCCTCTGGCACCTCTGGATTTGCCGCTGGCGCAGTCGCAGTTGGCGTGGCCGGAACTGCTGCCGCCTTTGGGTTGATCATGGCCCGAATAACCGGATCAGAGACATGCGCGGCCTTCAATGCCTTCAAGGACTCCAAGTCCGTCGTGAAATCCGTCTCTGGCGCTGTTCGGATTTTTTCCAAAATAACATCATCGCCTAATCCCAGGGATACCATGTCCAAGATGTCTTGGTTCAACATTTTGCGCTTGCTTAGTTCCTGACCTCTACCAGGCAAAAGACTCGCGACAGCCATCATCGCGCACAGCAGGACCATCACTTTCAAAAGTGTTCGATTCATCGAGAGCTCCTTAGCGCTTGCACCTAATTCCGATGCTGTTGGCAGAATTCCGGAGAAGTGAGCGGACTCTAGCCGAGATTTGGGGAAGGGGCAAGCATTTTTTAATTCCACAAGTAGCTTCTTCATCAGGAAACACAAGAGACAAACACCGCATCGACGACCACTTCATGATTGGCGTCCCCTTCGCCCGCACCATCAACCCCATCTCCAAGACCAACTGGGAAGGCACCGGCGTCGAGC
>JBGPIX010000156.1:0-11738 GCA_041485085.1 Candidatus Acidiferrum sp. | reverse complement strand
TGGGTTCGTGCGGGCCGAATCGTGCGCCGGCCCAGTAGGCGCCGAGAATTAGCACCAGTGCGGCAATGGCGATGCGCGCGCGGTGGGAGGTGTTTACTGCGGTCATGGGTGTCGTCCTTTTCTGCTGATCCACTCGATGATAATAGTATAAAGAAAATCCAAGAGAGATTCCTCGCTTCGCTCGGAATGACAGACTTAGGTTTTTGCCGCGCCACGGCGGAGTTTGGAAGCGAGAGCTTCGACTTGGCGGCGAGTTTCATCGAGTGAGCCGGTACAGTCGATTTTCTCGGTGGCGAGACTGAGTTTTTCTTCCACCGGAAGTTGGGCGGCGATGCGGCGGCGGGCTTCGGCCTCGCTGAGGCCGCGCATGACGAGGCGTTCGACCTGCTGCTCGGGATGGCACCAGGCGACTACGAGGCCATCGAGACTTTTGTGGATGCCGGATTCGACCAGCAGCGCCGCTTCGACGAAGACCGCGTCGCGGACTCCCGCGCGCCGCCACACCTCGAACTGGCTGAAGATGACTTCAGCGACCCGAGGGTGGACGATGGCGTTGAGGCGGTCGAGCTTGGCGCGATCGTTGAAGACGATGGCGCCGAGCTTTGCGCGGTCAACGCGGCCACCGGGGGCGATGATGGATGGGCCGAATTCCTGGAGGACTTCTTCGTAGGCCGGCTGGCCGGGCTCGATGAGCTTGTGAGCGAGAGAATCGGCGTCGAGGACGGCGAAGCCCATTTCGCGCAGCATGGCCGCGACGGCGCTTTTGCCGCTGGCGATTCCACCGGTGAGGCCGAGTCGAAGCATTTTTCCCGATCACCGCGCCGATGCGATCGATTGCGTCGCGGAAAATTTAGGCGAGGCGCGGCGGAGGCGGGCAGCTTTCACGGTGTTGCTCATGAGCATGGTGATGGTCATGGGGCCGACGCCGCCGGGAACGGGCGTGAGAGCGCCGGCGATGTGGATGGCGTCCGGATGGACGTCGCCGACGAGGGCGCTGCCTTTGGAGCGGAATTTTTCGAGGCGGTCCGGGAAATTTTTAAACAGGCGCTCGGCTTCCTTGGGATCGGTGACGCGGTTGGTGCCGACGTCGATGACCGTGGCACCCGGTTTACCTTCTGTGCCGGGCTTGCCCGCCACGGCGGGCAGGATCCAATCGGCTTCGACGTAACCGGCTTTGCCCATGGCGGCGACGATGATATCGGCGCGGCGGACGACTTCGGGCAAGTCGCGCGTCTTGGAATGGCAAATGGTGACGGTGGCGTTGGCGTGCATGAGGAGAAGCGCCATGGGTTTTCCGACGATGTCGCTGCGGCCGAGGACCACGGCGTTGGCGCCTTCGATCTGGATTTCATTGCGGCGCAGAATTTCCATGCATCCGGCGGGAGTGCAGGCCACCAGGCCGGGACGTCCGCTGACGAGGCGGCCGAGATTGACGGGGTGGAAGCCGTCCACGTCTTTGGCGGGATCGACAGCTTCGAGGATGCGCTTGGTATCCACCTGCGGGGGAAGCGGAAGCTGGACAAGAATGCCGTCGACGTTGTTGTCGCGATTTAGATCTTCGATGACGCCGAGCATTTCTAGAGTAGTGGCGGTTGCGGGCGGGGTGATCAGAGCGCTGGAGATGCCAATCTCTTCGCAGGCGGCGATTTTGCTTTTGACGTAGAGCTGCGAAGCGGGATTTTCGCCCACGAGAACGGCGGCGAGGCCGGGGCGCACGCGCGCGGCGGTGAGCAGGCGGACTTCATCTTTCAGCTCGGCGAAGATCTGGTCGCGGATTAACTTGCCGTCAAGGATGCGCGCGGTCATTTCCGGCTCGCTTTCTCGGCTGAAGCGGACGCAGCAACGCCGATGATAGCACGGAGATGCGTGCGGGCCTGGGAAGGTGATAGCGAAGTAAGGATGTAAAGATGTAAGGAAGTAAGGAAGAAGAGCAGGAGGAGGAACCCACCCCCCATTCCTGCATGGATTTGAAAAGGAAGGGGTTGCGAAATGGGTTTCCGCAAGTGATTGAAAAGAAAAAGGGAATGAGCAGAAGGGGATGAGTTCCCTTCGCAGGAATCGCCCTGGGTGAACCAAAATGGAAGGACGGGGCAAGCCACAGAGCCAGAGAGGCGCAGAGCGGAGGAAGAAAGGGGGTGGCTTGTTTCTAACAATTGGTTAACCATAATCACCACCCCCTCCCCGGTTTTCTAAAAGTGTTGATTCCAAGGGGTTTTAAGTTCTTTAGAATGAACACTTGTAGAAGTGTTGATTCTAAACCGGTTATGGGCGAGAAGCGTTTGCAGAAGAGTAATTGCTGTGGATCGATGGGGAAGGAGGAAGGACTACCTAGCCCTTCGCGGCTTCCCTCGAAGCTCGGGGTAAACAGGGTAAACGGGCGGGGGATGGGATGCGGCGTACACGGGAGAGAATAGCACACCTTAATGAAGATGTTAAGTGCTTTACAGCGAATGGTCGAAAATGAGGGTTGAACGGCTATTAGGGCCGCTGAATGGTTTCTGTGGATATGAGATGAACAAGTAAAAGCAAAGCCAAAGGCCCCCGCCCTCCAAAACCGAGGGCAGGGCACCCAAAATGATCTTAGGACTCATCGTCCGGGCCACCTGTCCACCAATCGGCGAAAAGATTAACTTCGCATCTGAATCCTTCCACAGACGAACAGCCCAGTTTCCCGAGATGGATTTTGCAGGTCTGCACATCTGAAAAAGAATCGGTTGTCTTCCTCGGAACTCAAGGAGTGCTCGGAATTCGGACCTTAGAACGGCACCTTAATCTATCTCCTGCGCCTCTATCAACACACGGTGTCGAAGATCCACGGGCATCGCGTGGATATCGCTGTCGCCTGTGGGAACCAAAAGCAGCTCGCGGACCGCGTCATAGTACATTCCCCGCAGTCCGCTCTTGCACGGGAGAAACCTATCTCCTAGGAAAGATCCCAAATGGGGTACTGTCAAAGCGGCCGAACGCTCTAAATATGTGGCGCCCGAGATTGCCCCGAATCCATTTGGTACGTACAAGAACAATGCAGAGCCACCGGGAGCAATCTTCTCCATCGCCTGAACTTGGCCAACTGTCTTCGCGTTAAATCCCAAGAGCTTCTTCTTTGCCTGAAAAAGAAGTCCTTTGTAAATCTTGACTCGCCTAGGATTGAGCGTGACCTCAATTTGAATGATGCCATCTGCCCCGCTCCTCTTCTCAAACGCGTTTTTGCTCCGCCCGCGAAACTTCTTATAACGAACACGCCATTTCCAAGAATCACCATCAGCGACAGAATTCTGCCAGTCAATTCTCAGGCGACCGCAGAAATCTCCCGTTAGTGTATCCTCCTCCGAACTCGCACTGACCCAACCGGAATGGGCTGTATTGCCGACGTGCACGAGGTGCCGCTGTATCGAATGAAAGACCCGCTCTGGAAGTACATCGCGCAAGGTTGATGTCCTCAGTTCCCACAACGTAGCTTGGGGAGTCCAGCTGTAGCATTCGCAAATACCCTGGGATTTCTTGTGTATCCTTTAGCTTTGAACCTCATCAGCTCGTTCTGATCGAAAATAAGCTCGTTGCTTTCAAAGTTTCTCCTCCAAATCTTCTACCTGGAAGCAACCAGGCCCTTTCACACTCCTCAAACACATTCCCGCACGTAGACATGCGTGCAGTATTCCTGGGTGATAAGCTACCTATATAAGTCACAGAGTGTAAAGAAGGTTAAAGGAACTTGCCAATGGAAGTTAAAGATTTGTGTCGCGGTTGTATTCAACCCGAGCCCTCCAATGAGCACAAGAAAACGATGGGTCCGGTTGCCAGTGCCGTCACTGAAGTGGTCTCGGTGAATAGAGGACATTGGCGAGAGTCCAGCCAACACTATAAGTGTTCTATTTGCGGAGCAGTTTGGGAAAGGCTCACCGAAGGTGGGGCAGGAGGCCACGGGGACTTCTGGAGCTTGTTTGACCCACCTAACGCGAAAAAGGGGCCGGTGTGGGCGGTTCTAAACGTTTTTGACTACTCTCCTAATTTCAAGGTCGGAGAACAAGCGGTCATAGTGACCTTTATTCAAGGCAAGCTGCAGGCGACCACTGTTGAAATTCAATCTTTTCTCGATGGTGACCGAAACGGCAAGATTGCATACACCGCGAAAGTCCTCGACGGCCACATACTCTGTGTGGGTGCAATTACGAAGTTCACTGGGGAGAATGCAGTCAAGCCAGTGGGATGAGCGGCAAGATGTCAATCCATGTCCGCCAATCTGACACCTATCTTTTTTATCGATAGCGAACGTTCGCGCCAGATTCACGGCAGCCGTCGCCAAGATCGCCGTCAGCAGCACAAGTCCGATCTTACAATCAGACGCGGAGAAGCATATTGTTGGCGAGACGTGTAACACATAAGCGAGGACGCGAATGGCTGACCAAACAATTTCCTTCGCTGAACTGCAATGGAACCTACCGCTATTTGAGGACTTGTTCCTTAACATGCAGGGACAGAACGTCATGTTAGTGGATTTCTATTTGCAAGACCTTGAGCGCGATCTGCTGCGAGAATACATTGAAATTGAAGGAACTCCTTTCCCAGCCACACTCATCGTGTCCGCTTTGAATCAGATGTGGATTTTCGGCCTTTATGAATTGCTCCGAA
This sequence comes from Candidatus Acidiferrum sp., assembly GCA_041485085.1. GTDB lineage: Bacteria > Acidobacteriota > Terriglobia > Acidiferrales > UBA7541 > Acidiferrum. Next base: position 7,109 of record JBGPIX010000156.1, on the reverse strand, counting down.
CTTGGCGACAACGTGTCCGAGACTTGAAACAGGAAGCAGCAAAGGCACCTGTTCCGGCTCCGGTGAATTCGCCGAATGCAGAACCCGCGCCGAAAGACCTCGCGCTACTCTACCGTCAAGGACAGCTACAGCGTCTACGAGACGACCCCGCTTTTGCCGCCGAAGTTAACGAAGCCTACGACCGAATAGAGCCGTTGTTTCGCCGGATTGAAGCATTGCGAATGAACCTCGCGAAGCATGAAGTGCCCAAGATGAAAGGCGTCCCATCCTTGGCACCGGGTTACGGACGGATAGATATGATGAGCGGCTCAATGGTCTGGCAAGTGGACTTGGGGAATATGACCGTTGATATGGTGTCCCGACGCAGCCTCGCCGACCAACTCAGAGAAATAGTAATCGGGGGACCAACCGCGAGGGAACGTGTTGCAGAGGAGAGAAAGAGGCTCGTCAAAAAAGAAGCAAAGAAAGCTGCCGCCAAAGAGAGGAAAAAAGAGAAAAAGCTGGCCGCGAAAAGATTACGCAAGGAGGAAAAACGACACCGACACTAACGGTCACGTGCCTTGCGGTCGCGCCCCAAGAGAGCAAGGCACTTGGATATTTGACGTGAGCACATCACCTTGCTGCTCGTTCTTTGCAGGTTGCCCAACGGCAGTTGCCCGGTTCGCAGCGCTCATCGTTATTCAATTCTGTCCAATGTGTAGTTCGGGATTTATGTTCTTGTGATTGGAGATGGCCACTTGAATTGGCGCGTCCGGTTGTCACCCGTGCCGCTGAAACACACACAGAACCGGATCATCGGCCTAATCTGCCCCTTTTTGCCCCCGCGTGTTTTTGTTAAGTGTCCATCCATCAGGAAGATGGATGGTAGGGGCGGTGGGGATCGAACCCACGACCTTCGGCTCAAAAGACCGAAAGAAAGAGTGCGGAAATTCTAGGGTAACGGAAGCCTCTCAGACCTCTGGCGCGGTGATGGCTTCGAGAGGTTGCACGTCGCGGGCAACTTTGGCGCCGATCTCGTCCTCGGCTACTTCCAGGTCGTAGCGGGTCTGGAGATTCCTCCGGAGAAATAAATTAGAAACTAGAAAACAGAAACTAGAAAAAGGAAAAGCCTAGTGATGGCAAGTTGCGATACCAGAAACAGCGATGGGGCGCCGCTTACCAGACTCTTGCGAGGTTGTGGAGGCTCTGGAGATAGTCTTCTTTTTCGATTCGGCTTTCGACACCAAACTCGGTCAGGATGGTCATCATCTGTCCCAAAGGAAGTCCGGCAAGTTTGGCGGCTTTGCCGAGGGAAGCTTCTCCGTTTTTGTAGCGCTCGACGGCGAGCAGGATTCTGCCGCGGGTAACCAGGTCGCGCACAGCTTTGGACAGGTCGCTGCGCTCTTCTCGACGTGCGAGCTAGCGGGCGCGGCGGAGGGGCCTCTTGGCGCCTTGAATCAAGGTGCGCAAGGCCGAGTTAACGGATTGTTCGTCGGGGAAATACTCGGCGACGTCCGGCGAGAGCAGGACGAGGTTCGTTCCGGCGCGATAGCGCGAGAGGTACTTGCCGCGCACCCCGCCTTTCAGTTTGGAGAGGTCGTACTCTGGCCTTAGTTCCGCTCGCCGTTCGCGTTTCTCAGTTTTTTTCTTCATAAACTTTTCGCTCGCGCAGCGTCGTCTTACGGGCGCTGATGATCCTGACGTTCTCCTGGCGGTCCACATGCGCGACGATCAAAACCCGGGCCGCGCTCGACATTCCAACGGTAATGAATCGCTCTTCCGATAGGGAATGATCCGGGTCAGGATACGTTACTGCCAAGGGATCACCAAATACAGTTGCGGCTTCTTGGAATGAAATCCGGTGCTTCCGGCGATTTTGTCCAGCTTTGCCCGGATCCCATTCAAAATTCACCCTATCATGGTACCGCGGCGCCGTCAGCGGGAGCAATCCGTCCGGCGAGTGGGGCAAGCCCTGGGAAGATATCTGGAAGCCACTGCGGCCGCGAGTTTTGCTGGCAACTGGAACTTTTTGGGCGGCTGGGAATCTAATTTGGCGGGGGAATGAGATGGCGCTATTTGGGGATGGCGGGCGGAGAGAGTTGGAGAAGAAGGCGAAGGAGGAGGGGCGGCTGCCGCCGGGGCAGTCGCTGACGCTGAAGTGGCCGGTGCTGCACTATGGGAGTGTGCCGGGGTTCGACCCGGCGAAATGGGACTTCAAGATTTCGGGGTTGGTGGAAGAGCCGGTGCGGCTGGGGTGGGAGGAGTTTCGGGCGCTGCCGCAGACGGAGGTGACTTCGGATTTTCATTGCGTGACGCGCTGGAGCCGGCTGGACAACCGGTGGAAAGGCGTGTTGTTCACCGACGTGATGAAGCTGGTGAAGAGGAAGCCGGGTGCGGAGTTTGCGCTGGTGCTGGCAGAAGAGGGCTATACGGCGAATGTTCCGCTCGCGGATTTGCTGCGGCCGGAGGTGCTGTTTACGTTTGAACATGATGGCGCGCCACTGGAGGCGGAGCACGGCGGGCCGCTGCGGCTGATCGTGCCGCATTTGTATGCTTGGAAAAGTGTGAAGTGGGTGCGCGGGTTCATGCTGCTGGACCACGACCGGCTGGGTTTTTGGGAGCGTAATGGGTATCACGCGTATGGCGATCCGTGGAAGGAGCAGAGGTACTCTGGAAGTTGACGGAAGCAATTCGGAGAAAGACGCCCATGCCAAACTCGGGCAAGGGCGTCTTTCGCTCGGCTAATCGGCGGCGGCTTGGGATTTGGCCGGGTCGATTTCGATGCGGCCCTTGAAGTGGGCGCCGTCCTCGATGCTGATGCGGGCGGAGGAAATATCTCCGATGATCGAGCCATCTTTCTTGATGTCGACACGGCCGCGAGCGTGGACGTTGCCGACGACTTTTCCGGAGACAGTGACTTCGCCGGCATGAATTTCGGAATGGAGCACGGCCGTGGAGCCTACGGTGAGTTCGTGGCCGTGGAGCGAGATGGGGCCGTCCACTTTTCCGTCAATCTGGAGGTCTTCCGAACCGGTGATTTGACCCTTGATTTCGAGGCTGGCACCCAGGCGTGCCGAATTGCGTGAACTGGGGCTGCTAAGCCGCGAAGTCGAAGGCGTGGTGAAAGGGATAACCGGAGATGCGGGACTTTGAACGGGCGGAGCGGCGGGGGTTTCCGTTGCAGTTTGTTGCTTGGTCCACATAATTCCTCCCATAATCGGTGCAGAGATGCGATTCGGCTCCGGGTGGGAGGGAGCAGCGTGGTTTCACTTTAGTCGGGTATGGCAAGAGGAAGCAACGGGGAAAAGGGACTGGTTTGCGTAAGTCCGAAACTGGCCGTGCGGACAGGTCAAGGCTGACAGGTGACTCGCGATTCAAATAAAACCTTCGGCAAGCGAGACGGCTGATCGGGTGGGCTTCGGCTCTCGCAAAGCAGGGGCGTGAGGGGTATGATTTCGGTAGTTGTCAGGTCCCCTGCCCATTCGGAGTGGTAAATGCTGATTCACAAATTGAGAATAGGCGTATGCGCATGCGTGCTGGCAGTTAGCTGGGGCGCACTGGTGCCGGGGCGACTCTCAGCTCAAGGCAACGGATCGGGGATGGCCGTAAGCACCCCGCTGTCAGGAGGATTAACCAGGTCCATTGCGATCATTGATTTGGATCTGCAGATCAAGGGACCGAATGGTGTGCCGATAGAAGGGCCGGCTTTGGTTACGGTGACCAAGCTCAACGGGCAAATCTATAGCCAATCAACGGCCAAGGCAGGAATGCTGAGGATAAACGAAGTGCCGCAATCCGAGTACAACGTGCTGGTGGTGGCGCCCGGATTCGGAAGAGTCACAAAGCTGATTGATACGCACGCGCAGGGCACGACCCTAATGAAGGTCACCATCCAACTGGAGCCTATGCCCGAGGGAGAGGACACGGTCATCGAGGCGGAATTGGCGGCACTCGCACCGAAGGCGCAGAAGGCAGTTGGCAAGGCGATCGAATCGCTGCGGAGCAACAAGCTGCCGGAGGCGCGGAACCAACTGGATACGGCTTACCGGGTTGCGCCGAAGAGCGCAGAGGTCAATTATCTTTTTGGCGTTTATTCGCTGCAAATGAAGGATTATGTGCAGGCCAAGTCTTATTGGACGAAGGCACTCGAACTTTATCCCAATCACTATCGCGCGTTGCTTTCGCTGAGCCAGACGCTCTTGGATGAAAACAAACCGGGCGAGGCCCTGCGGTATCTGAAGCGGGCGGTTCGGGCCGAGCCTTCCTCCTGGCGCGCGCACGCGGTTTATGCGGATGCATACCTGCGCCAAGGTTCTCCAGACGAGGCCGTCCAACAAGCTGAGCGCGCGCTGGAACTGGGCCACGGCCAAGCCGCGATTGTAGAGAGGTACCTGGCAGCGGCGCTGGCCAAACGCGGAGAAAAGGATCGAGCTGCCAGCGTTCTTGAAAACTATGTGAAGGATCATCCAGCGGATACTGACGCGAAGAAACAACTAGAGAACCTGCGGTTACCGGCGGTGCAAAAGGCGCAAGGAGTCCCTGACGCGCCGAGCGCGGAGATGGTGCAGCCCGGGGCGCTCGCCGAGGCCACCGCGCTTCCTCTTCCTTCCAGTTGGCTGCCCCCCGACGTCGACGAGAGAGTGCCTCCTGTTGAACCTGGCGCGGTCTGCCAGATCGATGAGGTTTTGCGGCAAGCGGGGAAGAGGATCGAAGAATTTGTCGGCAACGTCGACCGCTTTACAGCGACCGAATTGCTCACGCACGAATCGATCAATAAATCGGGAATGGTTTCATCGCCAGAGCACCGAAAATTTGAATATGTGGTTTCCGTGCAAGAAGTGGCCCCGGGGTTTCTCAACGTGGACGAATACCGGAGCAACAGCAATTCGAGTCCGGCGAATTTTCCGGATGGCGTGGAGTCGAACGGCCTGCCGGCACTGGTTCTCATCTTCCATCCATACAATGTGGGCAGCTTTGAGATGTCCTGCGAAGGCCTCACGCGGTGGAATGGGGGGCTGGCTTGGCAGGTGCACTTCCGTCAGAGGAAAGACAAACCCAACCGGATCCGCGAATACCGGATCGGGTTGATGGGCCGTTCTTATCCGATAGCGCTGAAGGGACGGGCGTGGATTGCGGCGGACACCTTCCAGATCAGGCGGCTGGAGACGGACCTGGTTGCGCCGGTGCCGGAAATTCGGCTGGTGGCGGATCACACGGCCATCGAGTATGGCCCGGTGCAATTCAAGAATCGCAAAGTAGACATGTGGCTGCCCCAGACCGCCGAGGTTTATTACGACTGGAGAGGGCGGCGTACTTACCGGCGCCACAGCTTTAGCAATTATCTGCTCTTCGCGGTGGACGATAAGCAGCGAATCTCGGCGCCGAAAGCCGCGGAAGAACCTCCCTCCAATCCTCCCACCGGGCCAGGAAACGCGCGGCCCTGAACGAAGCGTCTTCGACATGATCTGGAAGACCAGCGGAACATTCGCTACCGTTTGTGTGGCGAGCGCGGCGGCGATCAAATCCTAGAAAAAAAGGGAAAGAACAAAAGGCCCGGCGGGTGAACCACCGAGCCTTCGGATTTGATACGTTTGACCTATGTCCGCGCAATGTTGGGGGGAGGGGGCGGCTAGTAGATGTCGTACATTGGGCCGGATTGACAACACACAACTTACACAAACGGCAACCTAACAAACCGGCACACTGACGCGTTTACATGCCAAATTCATGCCAAAACAGAGGGCCACAACACGACGCGTAGCGCCCGATTTGTTGGCAAAAAAAGTCGGAACACGACACATTGTTAGAAGCCAGAGCAAGTCCGTAGCCGACCCGAATTGCAGGCTAGATTACGTCTACGTTGGCATGATGACCTGGGGCGGAAGCGATCCTGCTATCGCAGGTCAGGAGCGGAGCATCAAGTAGTTCTGCCAGTGCGACGTAGATGGCGTCATAGGCAGTGAGGGTCGCGCGGAGCTCCCAAACACGCGGAATCAAGAAATCATGAGGATAACGATTTAACGGAAGGTCGCCAAGATCCTCCAGGGCCTCTTGTCCGCGCTGGGCGGTAATCGTCTTATCCCGGACATAACGGCGCAGCACCTGGGCCACCTCGACGTCGAGAAGATGAGGTGCGTGGAGCGGCACCTGTGGCGAAAAAATACGCTTATCAATTTTGATTCCGGTTTGAGTTCGAAGAAGCCATTCGATGGCCGCAGACGCGTCTAGGATAATCACCTCGCTTCTCGCTCTCGGCGCACCGCTTCGGCAGCTGACACTGGCGCAGTGACTCTAGCCCGGCGACGCAGGCGTTCGCGTAGTTCGTCAATTGTGGGCCGATCGGCAAGGTAGCGAATCTCCGCCACCAGGTAGTCCGAAAGGGACATGCCTGCCATGGCCGCGCGCGCCTTCAGCGTGCGATGCAAGCTGTCGGAAACATTCCGAAGTTGAATCATCCGTGACATGTGCCAAGCATGAATGCATGTGCAGCACATGTCAAACGCTTTCTCACGTGCCCGGCAACATACCCGGCGTACAGTGCCCAGCGGGGCTGACAGCTACCTTAGTAATAAGATTTTAGTGCTCCACTGCTCAATAGATGTCGTACTGCTCCCAATGCAGGGTGGCGTCGGATTGGATGATGATGTGTTTGTGGGCGGTTTGCTCGAGTTCGTCGATGAGCATGGACTCGCGGGTCTTGAGAGCTTTGGCGATTTCGGGATTCACGCGGATGGTAAGGTTCGGTCCTTCGTGATCAGCGGCAGCCATCTTGCGCGCTTCGGCCTGAATTTCGTAGCAGAGCGTGGGGACGGACTTGACCATGCCGGAACCGGTGCAATACGGGCAGGGCTGGCAAAGCACGCGCTCGAGCGCTTGCTTGGTGCGCTTGCGAGTGATGCAGACGAGGCCGAACTCGTTGAAGGAAAGCGCCTTTGACGGGGCCTTGTCTTCCTCGAGAGCCTGCTGCAACGCGGACAAAACCTTTTCGCGGTTGCGGCGCTCTTCCATGTCAATGAAGTCGACGACGATGATGCCGCCGAGGTCGCGCAGGCGAATCTGGCGGACGATCTCCTTGACGGCTTCGAGGTTGGTCTTGACGATGGTGTCTTCGAGGCGCGTGGAGCCCTTGC
>JBGPIX010000155.1:0-11801 GCA_041485085.1 Candidatus Acidiferrum sp. | reverse complement strand
ATCAGTCCGTCCGGAGTGATCACGACGCGCTGTGGTTTGGGCGCTTCCGCCAGTTTTGGCGTCGGCGGCTTCGAAGCAACGGGCGAGGGAGACGGGAATGTGGCGACCTCGGCCATCTTGTGCTCGGCGGCTACTGGCGGCTCGTCGGGTTTCTCGGTTAAGGGCGGAGGTTCCAGAGCGGGCGCGACGGCGGTGGCAAATTGTGCCATTGTGGCGTTTGCTCCGCCGGCGGTCATCCAGTTCTGCGGTGGCGTGACGATTCCCCAAACATTCCCGGGATTTTCCAATTCCACGCCGACTTGCTGCAACTCCCGCGTACTCTGCGAAGTATGGACGGAGCGAACTCTGGCGCGCACCGCCGGCGGCTTGGGCTCGACGTTCAACCCCACAACCTGCAACGTAACCCACGATCCGACGCCGTAATCGTGCCGCGAAGGATAGCGGCATCCATGCAGATTTATGCTGGTGGAGACGGTCCTTTCCACAAACGGTTCGCCCAGGCGGTTCTGTCCAAAGACAATCAATGGGACGGACCGCTCGATGCGCGTGCTGCGCCGCGCTTCTTCTCCCACGGAATTACTGGGAGTATTCATCAGGGACGACTGGCTCACGTCTGCTCCAAAGTGACTCGCTTGCTAGTCGCTGCAACTCATGAAGATGCTTTCTTGCAGAGACATTGTTCCGCACGAACGCGAATTAGCTTCTTGGTGAAGCATCATCCAGCACGATTGTGCATGGCATGGTGCTGGCGGAACCCCACGCGGCAAATGTTAGCCGAACCACGCCCCGTTGTCGATATTTCCATGGAAACGCGCGCGAGCCGATCCCTTTCGGGGTGCTCTGGTTTTCATCGCAGCCGCGCGCGAACACATGCTGTTCCCGAGTGGGGTGGCAGGTCAATTGCGAATGGGGCCGCCGCCAGTGCCGTTTGCTGCATTACCGCCCGCAATGTGCATCACGCTGAAATGAAATTCATCTTTCTTCTTGATCATCACGGTAAGGCGGCTTTTTGCGGGAAGCAAAAAGTCGATGCCTTCATCGGATGAGGTTCCTACCTTCCAAAATCGAAGGCGATGTTCTTTCTCATCCTTATTGTGGAAGTGGATTCTCCCTCCATCCGGGGTGACCTCTACTTCGCCGGCGGGCCTGGGCTTTTGGTCGCGGATGGTAATGGTCGCAGATCGGGGTAAGGTAGTCTCTTTTGCTCTTGCTGCTCCTGTGGTAGCCACGGTGGTTCTCCTTTCGAAGCTTACTGCTTTCCGCGGGGCCGGAAACTTGGGTCAGCGAGAAGGCCGAGCAGAACAGGCCGCTGCTGAAGATCCGTCAGAGTGTAGCCGTTCTTGAGGCTATCGTGCGCGTATCGTAAAGCGCGCTGGCGGTCGCCGAGTTCGTGATAGGTTTCCGCGATATCAGCGAGAATCCCGGCATCCTTGGGAGCCAGTGCCAATGCGACGTTCGCATGAGAGAGGGCCTTTTCGCGCAGCTTGTCTTCTGCGTAGAGCATGCTGAGCATGGATTGTACTGGAGCTTCCTGGGGATTCAGCAGCGCGTATTGCTCCAGAAGGCTCAACGTCTTGGCGCGCACGGGAGGGATCTTTTCTTCCTCTTTGAGCCAGGTGTAGGCAAGCTGGAGATTGGCCCAAACGCGCCAGTCTTTGTCGTTCAGCTCCAGGGCCTTGCGGGTGGCCGCCGCGGAATCGGCATAACGCTTCTGGCTGATATACAACCAGCCGAGGTTGGCATAGGCCTGATAGTTGGGGGCGAGCTGAATGGATTTCTGAAGCGCGGCTTCCGCGGCGGCAGTGGATTGGGAATCGTTGAGCTCCATGTACTCGATGCCGAGATCGCTGTACCCCTCGGGACTATCGGGGATGAGTTCGATGACACGACGATATTGCACAAGGGAGTCCTGCACGCGTTTTTGCCGGTCGTAGAACGCTCCGAGGGCGCTGTAGCCCTCCCAGTAATCCGGTCGAAGAGAGATTGCGCGCTGGAGGTTGGCTTCGGCGTCCGGGATTCGGCCCAACTGCTCGTAGGCAGTAGCCTGGCCAATCAAAGCGCCGGCATCGCGCGGATTGATATCGAGAGCTTTTTGAAACTCCTGGAGAGCGAGATCGTTTTTGCCGAGAGTCGACTGAAGTTGACCGAGCGTAACATGTACGGCCGGGAGGCGCTCGTCGATTTGCAAAGCCCGCTGGCAATTTGCGAAAGCTTGATCGATCCACGCGGGATGATGATCCATCAGGAATTTCAAGCGAAAAGCTTCCCCGAGTGTCGCGTAACCCAGTGCAAAGCGAGGCTCCTTCTCAATCGCGGAGTTCAGCACGGAAATAGCCAGGTCGGAATTGCCGGGTTTGTCGTAGCGCTGCAGATAGGCGAGCGCTTTGAGGTAGGCCTCGTAAGTGCCCGGAGTGACGTTGCCGGCAGGCGCATGGGCAGCTTCCGGCACTTTGACTTTCATCAGACGCGCCAATTGGGAGACAGCTTGGCTCTGCAGTGCAGCCAGGTTGCCAGAGCGATCTTCCAGTTCCGCCGAGCCGATTTGCCGGAGGCGTTTTGAATCAATCAGAACCACGGTCAGGTGCACCGCCGGCCCTTTGCGCTGGACGCTTCCTTGCACCACCATCGTGGCGCCGAGTTCGCGGAAGGCCGATGCCGGGTCGTTGACTTTGCGGTCGCGAACTACACTGGAAGGTACTACCCAAAGCGATTGTTGAGCTGCCTCCAAGTTTGAGAGTTCGTTGGTAAGTGAATCCATCAGTCCTTCCGCGACAGGCTCAAATTCGGGACCGCCGGTGGAATTCGCGAAGGGCAGTACCGCGATATGTTTTTCGTTGCCGGCGTAGGCGAGTCCCGCAAAGCGTTCTCGTACCGGGGGAAATATGGAAATGGCGATAGCGGCGAGGACCGTTCCAACCGATGCGACGAGGAGACGCCGGGCTTTCTTGGGATTGCCCACGACCCAGCTTGGCGTCGAAGCATTTTCCATGTACTGCTTGAGTTCACGGGCTTTGACGGAGCGAGTGACAGTTGGTTCCTCGGCTGGTGCGGGGCTTGCCGTGATTTCAGCGAGCGCGGCTTCCAAATCGCGGAGCATTTCATCGGCGCGGGAATAGCGGCCATCGGGTTTCTTGGAAAGCGCGCGAAGAGCGATGGGCTGCACTGTCTTTGGAACCACGTCGAGCGCCGCGGGCGGCTGGTTGAGAATGGCATAGGTCATCGCGCCCTTATTCGGCCGAAGGAACGGATGACTTCCGGCAATCATCTGAACAAGAATTACGCCCAGTGCCCAGATATCGCAGCGCTGATCGATGGCTTCCCCGAGGATTTGCTCGGGAGCCATGTACGGAAGAGTCCCAGTAGAGGAGATGCTTTGCGTAGCGCTGGCGGTGGCAACAATGCGAGCGAGGCCGAAGTCAACGATCTTGGCCATCTTGTCGTTGGTAATGATGATGTTCGAAGGCTTGACGTCGCGATGCACGATGTTGCGCGCATGAGCCGCGCTCAGACCTCTGGCGATCTGGATAGTTAGGTCGAGCGATTCGCGGACGGGGATCGCGCCGCGCGAGAGCTTCTGCGCAAGAGTTTCTCCCTCGTAGTAACCCATGACGATGAATAGTTGATGGTCTTCGGACTCTTCGATTCCGTGAATGACGCCTATATTAGGATGATCCAGTGCGGAAGCAGCGCGCGCCTCGCGGAGCAGGCTTTGTTTGTCACGGTCGCTAACGGCGACATCCGTGGGCAAGAATTTCAAGGCGACCGTGCGCTCCAGCTTGGTGTCAAGCGCTTTATACACCACGCCCATGCCACCGGCGCCTAGTTTGTCGGTGATTTTGTAATGCGAGATGGTTTGACCGACCATACGGCTGGGACGAAACTTAGGCTGATTCTAGGTGCTCAAACCAGGCAAGTCAACGAATCGCGCCTCGAATCCTTCAGGTTTGCCCGGCTGAGATCGTTGCCGCCAATTCCTTCTAGGGACGCGACGAATTGAGCCGGCTCTGATAGGCTTTGCGTCTTCGAGGGAGGAACTTTTCATGCGCCGTCTGCTTCTTGTGTTTGGGTTGAGTCTTCTAATGCCAAATCTCGCCCTTTGTCAGAACTCAAAGCGCGTTGCTATCCGTGCGGGAAAGTTGATCGACGGGAAGGGCGATAAACCGATCGAGAATGCGCTGATCGTAATCGAGGGCGACAAGATCGTGTCGGTCGTGGCGGGAGGAAGCGCGCCCGCCGGTGTCGAGGTGATCGACCTATCTAAGGCCACCGTTTTGCCGGGTTTCATCGATACCCATACGCACGTCTTGCTGCAAGGGGACATCACCGCCGAGGAGTACGACGCGCAATTGCTGAAGGAATCCATACCGTATCGCGCGATCCTTGCCGCGCGCAATGCGCAAATCGCGCTTTCGCACGGCTTCACGGCCATTCGCGACCTGGAGACGGAAGGCGCGATGTACGCGGACGTGGACGTGAAAAAGGCGATTGCCAACGGGGAAGTGTCCGGCCCGCGTATGCAGGTGGCCACGCGCGCGATGACTCCCACCGGCATGTATCCGCTGCTCGGTTATTCCTGGGAGCTGAAGGTTCCCACGGGCGTGCAGTACGTGGATGGAGTTGACGGCGCGCGCAAGGCCGTGCGCGAGCAGGCGATGTACGGAGCCGATTGGATCAAGTATTACTCCGACCGGCGCTATCACTTCGAGGCGGATGGCGTGTTGCACTCGATGGTGAACTTCACCGATGAAGAAGCGAAGGCCATCGTGGACGAAGCGCATCGCATCGGCAAGAAAGTTGCCGCGCACGCGATCGGGAGCGACGGAATCGCGGCGGCTCTGCGAGCCGGTGTCGACACCATCGAACACGGCGATGGCTTGACTGATGCTTTGATGGATGAGATGGCGCGAAGAGGCATCTATTGGGTGCCGACGATTACCGTGGGCATGTACGTCGCTCCGGGCCGCGGCGGAAACTGGCCGAAGATGGCGGACCTTCAGCGCGAGAATTTTCCAAAGGCGGTGAAGAAAGGCGTAAAGATCGCTCTCGGCACCGACGCGGGCGGCTTCGATTGGAGAGCGCTGAACGAGGCGAAAGAATTTGAATACTACGTGCAATACGGCATGACGCCGATGCAAGCCATTCGCGCCGGCACGAGCACCGCCGCGGAACTGCTCGGCTGGAGCGACAAGCTGGGAACCATCGAAGCGGGGAAATGGGCCGACATCGTGGCCGTTGGCGGCGACCCGCTAAAGGACATCAAAGAGCTGGAAAACGTTAAGTTCGTGATGAAAGCTGGCGCTGTCTTCAAGAACGAAATGCACTGAGTTCGCATCTTGGCGAACGATAGCGCCAACGCCATTGCGAGGCTGCCAGGGGGGTGCACTTCGCAGAATCTTCAGCAGAATGCCACGCCGCCATCGACATTGATGGACTGGCCGGTCATCGCGCTGGATTGCTCCGAGCACAGGAACAGCGCCGCGCGCGCAATTTCCGCGGCCGTCTGTGGGCGGCCTTGCAGCAAGCCATTGAGAAATCCTGCCAACTGTTCTTCTTCGTTCACTCCCATTTTCTTTGCGAGCACCGCGCCCAGATCCTTGGACATTTGCGTTTCCGTCACCGGTCCGGGGCAAATGGCGTTCACGCGCACGCCCTTCCGCGCCCCCTCCGCCGCCGTCACCCGCGTCAGCCCCAACATCCCCGCCTTCGCGGCGGCATACGCCGAGCCCCATGCGTACGCGGTTTTCGCTGACAGGCTGGAAATATTCAGGATCACGCCGGACTGCCGCGCGTACATCTCCGGCAGAACTAGTTTGGACAACAGAAATGCGGCACGAAGGTGAACGGCTATCACTTTGTCAAATTCCGCCAGGGGATAGTCTTCCACCGGAACCACAGGGCCATAGTGCCCTGCATTGTTCACCAAGATGTCGATCCGGCCAAATTTTGCCAGCGCCGCTGCAACAACCTGCTTGCATTCCGCTTCCCGCGACAGATCGGCCCCGACGTAACCGGCGCGTCCTCCGTCATTCGAAATCGCCGCCGCTGTCGAAGCGAGCTCCTTCTCCGTGCGCGCCGTAAGGAACACGGCCGCGCCTTCTTTCGCAAAAAGCTGAGCGATGGCCCGGCCTATTCCACGACCGGAGCCGGTAATGAGGGCAACGCAATTTTCGAGTTCCATAGAGAAAACGAGGATAGAGTGAACCGCGAGAAGTGGCAAGCTGCGAGCCTCGACATTACTATTGGGGTGGGCGGCATTGCCCGCTGGCCAACAACTGTCCTTTAGGTCAGGTGCAATCCTACTTTGTGTTGAGTAACCTTTATGGCATAACCGGGTAACCCTAGCGCCGGCAAGACCGGTGCATGGCGTTGCCCCTTTCTGCTGTTGCGGCCTCCCCAAGTCCAGCCGCTCGAATCGAACTGGGGGTGTAGCTCGTGCGCCGAACGAACTCTGTTTTCTCACTCGCCGCAATCCTTGTTATGTTTTTAGTGGCCGGTTGCTCCGGCCTGGCGAATCCGGGCGGAGGCGGCGGCAATCCTGTCGCGCCCACGCTGACGGTCCAGCCTGCGAGTGTCACGGTCACGGCTGGCCAGCCAGCTACGTTCAGCGTCGTTGCCAGCGGTACCGCGCCCCTTTCTTACCAATGGCGCAAGAACACTGCGAACATTGCTGGCGCGACGGCCTCCAGCTATACGACGGCCGCAACCACGACCGCCGACAGCGGCTCCAAGTTTGATGTTGTGGTGAAAAACAGCGCGGGCGGCATCACCAGCTCTCAAGCGACGCTCACCGTGAATGCTGCATCAGCCGCTCCCACGATTACCACGCAGCCCGCCAATCAGACGGTTACCGCTGGCCAGACCGCAACGTTTAGCGTCGTCGCAAGCGGTACCGCGCCGCTTTCTTATCAGTGGCGCAAGAACACGGCCAACATCACCGGCGCGACTGCCGCTAGTTACACCACGCCTGCGACCACCAGCGCCGACAATGGCGCCAAGTTCGACGTCATCGTGAGTAACAGCCTGGGCAGTGCGACGAGTAATCAAGCAACTCTCAGCGTCAACGCCACCCCCGTTGCTCCGACGATCACCACGCAGCCCGCCAATCAAACGGTCACTGCTGGCCAAACCGCTACGTTTAGTATCGTCGCCAGCGGCACCGCACCGCTCACTCACCAGTGGCAGAAGAACGGCGCCGCCATTACCGGCGCGACAGCGGCGAGCTACACCACGCCAGTCACCACCACCGCTGACAGCGGCGAACTCTTCCGCGTGGTCGTCAGCAACTCCGCCGGAAATATCACCAGTAATTCCGCCACTCTCACCGTCAATCCCGGCACAAGCAATTCGACCGTGGACGTCATCACCTATCACTACGACAACGGCCGCGACGGCCAGAACCTCAATGAGACGGCGCTGACTCCCGCGAATGTGACCTCCACGCTTTTCGGGAAAAAGGGCGAATTCACCGTCGATGGTCACGTCGATGCCCAGCCGCTGTACCTTTCGCAGGTCACCATCGGCGGACAAAAGAAAAATGTTCTTTATGCCGCGACCGAACACGGCTCGGTCTACGCTTTTGACGCCGACTCCATCAATGGCACGACTTCCGCTTTTCTCTGGAAAGCTTCCACGCTCGGCAGCGGTGAAACCACTAGCGACAATCGCGGCTGCGGCCAGGTCTCGCCGGAAATTGGCATCACCGCCACTCCGGTCATCGATCGCTCCCGCAATGCCATTTACGTCGTGGCCATGTCGAAAAATTCCAGCGGTACGTATTTCCAGCGCATCCACGCGCTCGATTTGGCCACTGGCCAGGAATTATTCGGTGGCCCCATGAACATTACGGCGACATATCCCGGCACGGGCGATAACAGCTCCGGCGGAAACGTGGTCTTCGATCCGAAGCAATACAAGGAGCGGCCCGGGCTGCTGCAAATCAACAGCACGATTTACACCACCTGGTCGTCCCATTGCGACATTCGTCCTTACACTTCGTGGGTTATGGCCTTCAGCGCGGATACTCTCGCGCAGACCAGCGTTCTGAATCTGGTGCCGAACGGCAGCGAGGGCGGCATCTGGATGGCGGGCACCGCGCCAGCGGCTGATCCCGTCGGCAATCTTTTCTTCATCCTCGGCAACGGTGATTTCGACACCACGCTGAACGCCAGCGGTTTTCCAGCGAACGGCAATTGCGGCAACTGCTTCGTCAAGCTCTCCACTTCCGCAGGCCTGAAGCTTGCTGATTACTTCACGCCGCACAATACCGTCGCGGAATCGAACGCTGACACCGACTTTGGCTCGGGTGGAGGAATTTTACTCCTGGACGTCACGGATTCGGGTGGCAACACCCGGCATCTCTCCGTCGGCGCGGGTAAAGACTCGATCATCTACGTTGTGGACCGCGATGCCATGGGTAAGTTCAACGCCGGCACGGACCAGATTTATCAGGAGATTTCCGGCCAGTTGGGCGGCGGCGTTTTCTCCATGCCCGCGTTTTTCAATAATACCGTGTACTATGGAGCGGTTGGCGACGCGTTGAAAGCGTTTCCCGTGACCACTGCAAGACTCGCAAGTGCGCCTTCGTCACAATCCACGCATCACTTCGGATATCCCGGCACGACGCCGAGCATCTCCGCCAACGGCACCACCAACGGGATCGTTTGGGCCATCGAGAACAGCGGTGCCGTTCTTTATGCCTACGATGCCACCGACCTCACCAAGGAACTCTACAATTCCAATCAGGCCGCCAATAATCGCGACCACTTCAGCGGCAACAAGTTCATCACGCCGATGGTCGTCAACGGAAAAGTCTACGTGGGCACGGCCACCAGCGTCGCCGTCTTCGGACTGCTTCCTTAGCTCGTTGGCGATTGCTCTTCACGCCGCCGGATATAAATAATTTTTTCCACCGTGGCGCAGACGGTTCCGAAACCGTCCACTAAATCAACCGCGTAGTTTCGGTCGATGGATCGCTGCGACTCCAGCGCGGCGCGGATCGCTGCGAGTTCCTCGTCGCTAACCAAAAATTTTGCATGCAGGGTTTCCCGGCCGGGCTTCCTGAATTGGATGGTGGCCGATTTGTCCCACACCACAAAATCCGGACCCAGCCGGTGTATCAGCATCAGCATGTAGATTGGATCGACGGCGGAGTAAATGCTGCCGCCGAAGATCGTTCCGACGTAGTTGCGCGTACGCCAGGAGAGCGGCAAATCCAGCCGCACTTCGCTCCAGTCTTCCGCGATGTATTTCAGCCTTCCGCCTGTTCCCCGGTAACATCCAAAAAGATAAAAGGACCAGCACCGGAGCTTATTCGAAATGGCCGCAGGCAATCGCATGAAGTTGGAAAGCTTTACTGCGCCGCACCGCGTTGCTTCTTGAATTTTGCAAGTTCGGTGACGCCGAACGCTTCGAGAAGCTGGGCCTGTACTTCGTCCGTGAGCGCATTGATTCTCTGCACTCCCGGCCCGCCCGGTCCCACGCGATAGCGGAGTGACCGCTGGCCCGCTGGGGTTTCGATGATTTGGAGTACGATATCCGCGATTTCCTGTGGGTTCGCTCGTGAGCTACCAATCTTTGCCTGTATTTTCTCGGGAATCTCCGCCATCTCACCGTATCCGGTCTTGCGTGAGGGATCTTCTCCTCTTTCCAGTTTTTCCATGATCGGCGTGGCATACGCGCCCGGCTCAATCACCACGGAGTCGATCCCTTGTGAAGCCAGTTCGTAGCGATAGGTTTCCGCGAGCGCTTCCATCGCAAACTTGCTCGCGCAATACAACCCCATGCCTGGAATCGCCAGGCGTCCCGCTCCGCTGCTCACATGTAGCAGCAACCCGCTTCCCTGACGTTTCATAGCCGGAAGAACCGCTCGATTCATCCGCAGGACGCCAAAGAAATTTGTATCAAACTGCCGCTGCGCCTGCGTCATCGTCACGGTCTCAGCAAGATCCATGATCCCGTAGCCCGCATTGTTCACCAGCACGTCGATGCGGCCGCGTTGCAACACGATTTTGCTCACCGCGCTTTCCACCGAGAGGTCATCTGTGACGTCGAGTTCCAGTGTTTGCAAGGAGAGAGATTCGCGCCTGGTAAGCTCCGCAATTTCGCGCGCTGCTGCCGCGTTGCGGCCCTTCACGTTACGCATCGTGGCGAAAACCTGAAAATTCTTGCGCGCCAGCGTTTCCGCGATCAACCGGCCGAACCCGCTGCTCGTGCCGGTGATCAGTACAACTTGTTTTGTGTTCAGCATGGGCTAAGAGGATAGAGAGAAAGCGCCCGTGCGTAAACAAGGCAAATTTTCTGCCGGGACGCAATCAAGAGAAGCAGACTATTAGGAAAATTACAGCCCTAAACGTGCTCAATACGCATCATTCGGCGAAGGCGGATCAATTCTTGCCCTGGGGCTTGAGGCCCTTCAGCAGGGCGTGGACCATGCTGTCCACTTGGTCGTACGTAAGCGCGGTACGGTATGGCGGTTCCAGTCCAATGGCCCGGTAGGCCAGCCGCTTTGAATCCCGCTTGAAAAGGTCAAACACAAACGTCCCTTCGCGGAACCGTACGTTTTCGTAGCTGACTTCGGGTGGTCCATAGCCCCAACCTTGCCAGCATCCAAACGGTCCGCAGACTAACCCGGGATATCCGCCAGGATAAACGCGCTGCACCGTCACATTGCGGCGCCGCATCGCGAATCCGCCGCTGCCGGATCGCTCACCTGCGTCAATCCCTTGTCCGTAAGGTGCCGTTCAATCGCCGTGCGCAGCTCTTGCCGCACCGTTTCATTTGCGGGATCTTGTTCCATCGCGGGTGTTGCGCGGCTTCCGATCACGTCCCTTGAAATCACCGGCCGCTCATTCTTCGCTTCTTTTCTTGCCGGGGCCGGCCGCCAGGCCCACGTCTGATGTTTCAAAACCGGAATATCCCGGTCGCGGATAATCTCTACATGCTCATCGCAACCCGCGAGCCCCAGCCCGCAAAGCACGATCGCAGCCGCCACTAGCGGCGATCTTCCAAACCTGTTCATCCAAGACTTCATCGCTGCGTCCTCCAAAGCGAACACTTGTCACCCCAATTTCAAACCCTGAATTCTTGGAAGAGTTGCGGCTGTCAAAAGGTTGTGCAGGCTGGACAGAAAGGGAGGCGGTTATGCCGCGTCGCTTGCGACGCATGCCGCAGCATCAGGAAGGAGCAGCGCCCCAATCCGACGGCGGAAAAACCACCGGCCAGAACTTGGGGTTCGGCTGGTCGAACTCGAAGGCCACGGAGAAAAATTCCGGCGAAGTATCTTCCACGCGCACCACCCGGCAGTTCTGCTGCACCTTGTTGTGCGGATTCACCAGCCGCATGGGCTGACCGAGTTGCACATCCATCTTCATTTTCAGCAGGCCGCCATGGGCATTCACGATCAGCGTCAGCGCTTCCTCTTGCCGCGGCCTGTGTTCGACGTCTTCCGCGATCACCGTGATCCTCATCTGCAGCATCACGCGCTCGCTGCGCCGGCGGTTCATTGGATTGTCGGGTGTGGCCAAAGCTCTTCTCCCAAGACTAAGGTCCGCGAACGCGCCGGACTCAAAAAGCAAAAGACGGAATCACCGAGATGAATTTTACCTTAGATACCGATGAGGAGACGCTGGCCGAACGGACAGTCGTAGCGCAAAAGGTAGGGTCTCGCGCCGGTCCACGCGGCCTTAATGTTGGTGAGAACTCAATTTCGCTTCAAGGCGGGCCTTCACCGCCGGCCATTCCGAATCGATAATGCTGAAATAAACCGTATGCCGGATGCGCCCGCTCGCCGTAATCATGTGATT
>JBGPIX010000154.1:0-11823 GCA_041485085.1 Candidatus Acidiferrum sp. | reverse complement strand
TGCTTGGACGAGGGCTCCTGCCCCGCCGCGCCAACCGCCACCACCATCATGGCTGCCAAACTCAGTTTCGAAATCGTGCGCATTGTTTACCCCCGACCTTAGGTTAGGACTCCCACTCTGGCCACCCGAATCGGTCGCATCCTACAACAGCAAGACCCATGGGGAGTCGAATTTTTTCTTCGGCGGAGGAGACGGGAGCACGGTTCCCTTTTCGCTTTGCTGGCGTGGCGTTTGGGGGTATGAAGTGGGCGTGGCTTCTAATAGGATGAGGGGCGTTGAGGAAAGGGACGGGGGAAAGTGATGGAACGCAATATTCGAGAGCTGCTGAATCTCTACAATCCGAATGATCCGCTGGATCATGCTTGGACGATTCCGTCGCCTTGGTACTTTGAGCCGCGGGTGGGCGAACTGGAGCAGCAGAGCGTGTTCGCGAAAACGTGGCAGATGGTGGGGCGGGCGGATCAAGTGCGGGACAGGGGGAGTTTTTTCACGGCGGACCTGGGGGGAGAACCGATCGTGGTGGCGCGGGGTGATGACGGGCACTTGCGGGCGTTCTATAACGTTTGCCGGCACCATGCGGCGGCGGTCGTGACGGAGGCAGAAGGATGCACGAAGCAGTTCCGGTGTCCGTATCACGGGTGGACTTATGGAAATGATGGGGCGCTGAAGGGGATGGTGGAGTTTGAGGGGGTGTGCAATTTCGACCGGACGAAGAATGGGCTGGTGCCGGTGAAAGTGGACACTTGGGAGAATTTTGTTCTTGTGAATTTGGATGGGCGGGCGGCGGAGCTGCGAGAGTTTCTTGGCGGGATACCTGAAATTGTGGCGCCACTGCAACTGACAAAGAAACTGAAATACTTCGACCGGCGCATTTACACGCTGAAGTGCAACTGGAAAGTGTACGTGGACAATTATTTGGATGGCGGCTACCACGTGCCGCACGCGCACAAGGGATTGAGCAGCGTGATCGAGTACACGAAGTACACGATTGAGAATTTCGAGCGAGCTTGCCTGCAATCGAGCCCGCTCTCTTCGGGGACGAAGAAGGAATCGGGAGTGGCAGCGACGAGGCAGGGGCGCGCGTTCTATCTGTGGATCTATCCGAACTTCATGATCAACGCTTACGAAGGCGTGATGGACACGAATCTTGTTTTGCCCATGGGCATGGATAAATGCGCGGTGGTTTTTGACTACTACTTCGCGGACGTCAGCAAGAAAGCTTTGAAAAGGAACCAAGCAAGCATCAAGGTGAGCGAAAAAGTGCAGGACGAGGATGAGGCCATTTGCGACGCGGTGCAACGCGGACTCGGTTCGCGCGCATATGTGGCGGGGCGGCTGTCAGTGCGGCGCGAGGCGGGCGAGCATCTCTTTCACCGGTTGCTGCATGCCGACCTGACGCGAGGGCTAAACCAGTCTGCCGCGGCAGACTGAGCGAATCACGACTCGGAGTGGAATTGACGCTGTCTGAAGCGTCGCCTATACTGAGAAATCGAGTTGCGGGGTGAGCGCTCACCTGTTTGGCCTCTTCTGAAACGAAAGCCGGGTTTTGCATAGCCTCAGACCGGACCGCATGCCGTCGAGACCAGCAACCGTACCGTCAAGAATCCTAGTGTGGTCCCAGGAAAGGACTGTTGCATGGCTGAAGCAACGTGCCGCCGCGAGCTGGAGTTGGAAATACCCGCGGAAGAAGTGACGAAAAAGATGGAGAGCGTGGCGAAGGAATTCGCGCGGCTGGCGAACGTGCCGGGATTCCGGCGCGGGAAGGCGCCGGTGTCGCTGATCCGGCGGAAATTTGCCGAGGACATCAAGGGCGAAGTGCTGCAGTCGCTGGTGCCGGAACGCGTGGAGAAGGCGGTGGCGGAGCAGAAGCTGACGCCGGTTTCGCAGCCGCAAGTAGACAAGCTGGATTTCAATGAGGGGCAGCCGCTGAAGTTTCGCGCGGTGTTTGAAGTGTTGCCGGAATTTGAACTGGGCGATTACAAGAACCTGGCGCTTGAAATGCCGACGATGGACATTACGGACGAGGATGTGACGAAGACGCTGGAGGACATGCGCGAGCGGGCGGCGACGTTTGCGCCGGTCGAAGGGCGTGCGATTGAGGACGGCGACTTTGCCCAAGTGAAACTATTAGGAACGCCAGAAGGCGGCGGCGATCCACTGCAGGCGGAGAGCGTGCTTTGCCACATCGGCGCGGAAGAGACGATGGAGCCGTTCAACGCCAACTTGAAGGGCGCCAACGCGGGCGAGCACAAGAATTTTGACGTGGACTATCCGGCGGATTATCCGGACCCCAAGCTGGCGGGAAAGAAGTATCACTACGCGGTGGAAGTGCTGGGCATCAAAATGAAGAAGCTGGCGGAGCTGAACGACGATTTTGCCAAGGATGTGAGCGACGCAGCCACGTTGGATGAGCTGAAGAAAAAGGTTCACGAAGGACTGGAACACCAACGCGATCACAAGCACAAGGAATTGCTGCACGAGAAAGTTTTGGCGGAGATCGTGAAGATACACGACTTCCCCGTACCGGAAGCGCTGGTGGAGCATCAAATGGATGTGCGCCTGGAGCGCGTGGTGCGGTCGCTGGCGGCGCAAGGCGTGGACCCGAGAGCGGTGAACGTGGACTGGGTGACGCTACGGAAGCGGCAGGAAGAGCGCGCCAAGGATGACGTGAAGGCGGAACTGATCATCGATCACATCGCGACGGCGGAAAACATCGACGTGACGGATGAAGAGGTCACGCACGAGCTCGAGCACATGGCCAGCCATGGTGGCGAATCGGCGGAAGCGATTCGAGCGCGTTTGACAAAGCAAGGGACGCTCGATAGGATGAAGGCTAAGCTGCGCAGTGACAAAACACTCGACTGGCTGGCGCAGAACGCCAAGATCAAGACCGTCGCGGCAGCAGTTGCAGCGACGGATGCAAAGTGAAACACTCCGGCCAAGTGCCAGCAAAATCTACCCAAATGAAAAATTTCGAAGAACCTGAGTATTACGGAACAACGCTCATACCCATGGTGGTGGAACAGACCAGCCGTGGCGAACGGGCTTACGACATCTACTCACGGCTGCTGAAAGAGCACATCATCTTTATCGGCACGCCGATTGATGACCACGTCGCCAATCTGGCAACGGCGCAGATGCTCTTTCTGCAGGCGGAAGATCCGGAGAAGGATATTCAGCTGTACATCAATTCGCCGGGCGGGTCGATTACCGCGGGATTCGCGATTTACGACACCATGCAGTTCGTGAAGCCGGACGTGGTGACGACCTGCGTGGGACAGGCGGCTTCGATCGCGGCGGTGTTGCTGGCTGGTGGCGCGGCGAAAAAGAGGTTTGCGCTGCCGAACGCGCGCATACTGATTCACCAGCCGTGGATGTCTGGGCTGGGCGGGCAGGCGACCGACATTGACCTGCATGCGAAAGAGATTCTGCGCATGCGCTCGACCATCAATACGCTGCTCTCCAAGCACACCGGACAGCCGGTGGAGCGCATTGAGAAGGATGTCGAGCGCGACTACATCATGAATCCCGAGCAGGCCAAAGAATACGGGATGATCGACGAGATCATTTATAAGCACCGGTAGCATGCCGATGTTTCGCGGCACGGAGTGCTTTGCGGTTTGAAGTGGGGATTGGGCGGCAGTTCCAAAAAGTTAGTATCCTTTCGACTTTCTCTTTTGCACAGGGGAATAATCGGCCTAGAATAGTGGATAGAGACTCCGTCGAAGCCCAGCGGAGACGAGGCCTTCACACCAGTGAAAAAATTCAACCCAGACGAGCCTTTGCGCTGCTCCTTTTGCCATAAGACGCAGGAGCAGGTGGAAAAGCTGATCAGTTCGCCTTCGGACTACCCGCGCGCGTACATCTGCAATGAGTGCGTGGGCGTTTGCCAGACGATTCTGGAAGACGAGAAGCGCGAACAGGCTGCGGCGCCGACGAAGCGGCTTCCGCGTCCGCCGGAGATCAAGCAATTTCTGGACGGCTACGTCATCGGGCAGGACCGCACGAAGAAGAAACTGGCCGTGGCAGTCTATAACCACTACAAACGGATTTTCCTGAACAAGCAGCCAGGGGACATCGAACTCAGCAAGTCGAATATATTGCTGATTGGCCCGACCGGGACCGGCAAGACTTTGCTGGCGCAGACGCTTTCGCGCATGCTGGATGTGCCCTTCGCGATCGTGGATGCCACGACGCTGACTGAAGCGGGGTACGTAGGCGAAGACGTCGAAAATATTATTCTGAAGCTGCTGCAAGCCGCCGACGGCGACGTTCAGAAGGCTCAGACTGGCATCATCTATATCGATGAGATCGACAAGATCGCCAAGAAGGATGAGAATCCGTCGATTACCCGCGACGTCTCTGGTGAAGGCGTGCAACAGGCGCTGCTGAAGATTCTGGAAGGCACGGTAGCGAATGTGCCGCCGCAAGGCGGACGGAAGCATCCACACCAGGAATTTACGCCGGTGGATACGACGAACATTCTTTTTATTTGCGGCGGAGCGTTTGTTGGGCTGGAAAAGATTATCGAGAAGCGAGCAGGACGGCGTTCGCTGGGATTCCACACGGATTCAGCGCCAACCACTCCCCAGCGGCGGAACACCGAGCTGCTCGAGCAAGTGCAGCCGGGCGATTTGATCCGCTACGGACTGATTCCCGAGTTTGTGGGCCGGTTGCCGGTAGCGGGCGTGATGAACGACTTGGACAAGGGCGCGCTGGTGAAGATTTTGACAGAGCCGAAGAACGCACTGCTGAAGCAGTACCAGCGGCTGTTCGAATTCGAAAACGTGCGCTTGCGGTTTACGGACGACGCGCTCGAGACCGTGGCAGAGTTGGCACTTCAGCGCAAAGTCGGCGCGCGCGGCTTGCGGATGATCCTCGAAGACCTCATGCTGGAACTGATGTACCACCTTCCCATGCAACGGAAGGTGCGCGACTTCGTGGTGACGGCGGACATGGTCCGCACGCGCGAAATCAATTGGAGTTTGCTCGAGAAGGCCGGATGAGGCACTCGGGCTGCGATCTTACGGCGCGGCCGTGCCCGGACCGCGCAAGCAGAACCCAGGGGACTGAATGTTCACTCGCGAAAAACAGGAAATGAAGCGCGTGCCGATGATGCCGGTGCGGGATATGGTCATTTTCCCGCAACAGATGACGCCGTTCATCGTCGGCCGGGAAGCGAGCGTGCGCGCGCTGGAAGAAGCGCTGGCGGGCGACAAGAAGATTTTTCTTTCCACGCAGCACGACGCTTCGGTGGACGACCCCAAGCCGGAGGAGATTTACGCTGTCGGGACGCTCGCCAACATCGTGCAGAGCGTCAAGCTGCCTGACGGCAATATCAAGGTTCTCGTGGAAGGCGTGGAGCGGGCCCGGGCCCTGTCGATCGCCACAGAAGAAGGATTCTTCCGCGCTACGGTGCGTTTGCTGGGTGCGCGTGTGGAGGATTCGCCACAGGTAAAGCAGATCGTTGAAAAAGTGACCGGGCTTTACGAGCAATTCATCAAGCTATCGCAAAGCCTGAATTACGACACGATGATTGCGGCGGCGCGAGTGGATGATCCGGCGCGCCTTTCGGATACGATTGCGGCAAACCTCCAGCTCCCCGTGGATGAAAAGCAGGATTTGCTGGAGACGGTTGATCCGCTCGAACGGTTGAACCGCATCGCGGACATCCTGGAAATCGAACTCGAGAAGCTCAACGTCGACCGCAACATCAATACGCGCGTGAAGCGGCAAATGGAGCGCGCGCAAAAAGAGTATTACCTGAACGAAAAGCTCAAGGCCATCCAGAAAGAACTGGGCCGCGGCGAGAAGAGCGAAATCGACGAACTCAAAAAGAAGATCGATACGGCGGGCATGTCCAAGGAAGTGCACGAGAAGGCGATTCAGGAACTGAAGCGCCTGGAACTGATGCCGCCGATGTCGGCGGAGTCCACGGTCAGCCGCAACTACCTGGATTGGCTGCTTGCGGTGCCCTGGAAGAAGAGGTCCAAGGAGATTCGCGACATCAAGGCCGCGGAAAAGATCCTGAACGAGGAGCATTACGGCCTCGACAAGGTCAAGGAACGAATTCTGGAGTTTTTGGCGGTTCGTCAACTGGTGAAGAACCCGAAGGGGTCGATTCTGTGCTTCGTCGGGCCTCCGGGCGTGGGCAAGACTTCGCTGGCGATGTCCATCGGGCATGCGACGGGGCGCAAGTTCGTGCGGGTTTCGCTTGGCGGAGTCCGTGATGAGGCCGAAATTCGCGGCCATCGCCGTACCTATATCGGCGCGCTGCCCGGCCAAGTCATCCAGATGATGAAGAAGGCCGGCACGGTAAACCCGATCTTTGTACTGGATGAAGTGGACAAGATGTCCACGGATTTTCGCGGCGATCCGTCAGCGGCGCTGATGGAAGTACTCGATCCAGAACTAAACCACTCTTTTACGGACCATTATCTGGACGTGGAGTACGATCTCTCGAAAGTCATGTTCGTGTGCACGGCCAACGTGCTGCACACGATTCCACAGCCGCTGCAAGACCGCATGGAAATCCTGCGACTCCCCGGCTACACGGAACAGGAAAAGTTGGAGATTGCCAAGCGCTTCCTGGTGAAGCGCGCGCGCGAAGCGACCGGCCTTACCGACAAGAACCTCAAGTTTACGGATGAAGGCCTTCTTCACCTCATCCGGCACTACACACACGAGGCTGGTGTGCGCAGCCTGGAGCGCGAGATTCAAAATATCGCGCGCAAGATGGCGCGGAAAGTCGTGACGGATAGCGCCACCGCCGGCGTGGAGATCACTCCCGCCAACGCCAACGATTTCCTGGGCGTACTCAAGTATCGCGAATACTGGCTCGAGAAGCACAATGAAATAGGCCTGACGACCGGCCTCGCCTGGACAGAAGTCGGCGGTTCCGTTCTAGTTACGGAAGCCGCGATAATGGAAGGCAAAGGACGTTTGACCCCAACCGGCAAACTCGGCGAAGTCATGCAGGAGTCCGCGCAAGCGGCCATGAGTTACATTCGCTCGCGCTCCGCAGCGTTCGGCCTGACCAAGGATTTCTATCGCAACCTCGATATTCACGTGCACGTTCCCGAGGGCGCCATTCCTAAAGACGGTCCTTCGGCGGGTATCACCATCTGCACGTCCATCGTCAGCGCGCTTACGAAGATTCCCGTGCGCTGCGATGTGACCATGACCGGCGAAATCACCTTGCGGGGCAAGGTCCTTCCGATCGGCGGTGTTAAAGAGAAGCTCCTGGCGGCGCACCGAATGGGCTTGCGTACGATAGTGCTTCCGAAGGACAATGAGAAGGACCTGGCGGAAATCCCGCAGGAGATCCTCTCCAGTCTCACGACACATTTTGTCGAGACCATGGATGAAGTGCTGCAGATTGCGCTGGAACGGCCGATTGTGCCGCTCGAGCATGCCGCGGTTGCGCCCGTTACGGAAACATTCGTGGCCGGCGCCGAGAAAGACAAGAGTTTGACCAACTAAGTAGCGTTGTTCTGGGTACGGCCCTTCCCGCGAGTTGACCCCGGCCTGGCCGGTGTTACGCTTGAGGAACTCATAGGTTTGCCGCGGCCCGGCGCTGCCCCGGTTGTAGAAAGTCTGGTTTGCCCCATCCTGGCAGGTTTTCGATGGTCCGCCAGTGCGGTGCACCACCTCAAATCAATCCGGATTCCCAGGGTCAATTTTCACTATAAAAGTTAAGGACATATGCCAAAAGAAACAAACGTTGAAGGAAACAATCAGATGAGCATCAGCCTTGCCGAGCTCAAGGAAAAGAACATCACCGACCTCGCCAAGATCGCCAAGGAACACAACATTCCCGGCGCGAGCGGCATGCGCAAGCAGGAGTTGATCTTCCAGATCCTCCGCGCGCAAACCGAGAAGAGCGGGCTGATCTTCTCCGAAGGCGTGCTCGAATGCCTCCCCGATGGATTCGGATTTCTGCGCGCGCCGGAATACAACTATCTCCCCGGCCCGGACGACATCTACGTTTCGCCGTCGCAGATCCGCAAGTTCGACCTGCGCACAGGCGACACGGTCTCCGGCCAGGTGCGCCCGCCAAAAGACGGCGAACGGTACTTCGCGCTGATCAAGGTTGAAGCCGTCAATTTTGAAGATCCGGAAGTCGCGCGCAACAAAATCTTCTTTGACAACTTGACGCCGCTCTATCCTCAGGGCCGCCTCAAGATGGAAACCACCAAGGAAAACATGACCGGCCGCGTGCTGGACCTGCTCTGCCCGGTTGGCAAAGGGCAACGCGGGCTGGTCAACGCGCCGCCGCGCACCGGCAAGACCATGATGCTGCAAGCGATGGCCAACGCCGTGGCCATCAATCATCCGGATGTCGCACTGATCGTGCTGCTGATCGACGAGCGCCCGGAAGAAGTCACGGACATGCAGCGCACCGTCAAGGGCGAAGTCATCAGCTCGACGTTTGACGAAGCGCCGCAGCGCCACATACAAGTCGCGGAAATGGTTTTGGAAAAAGCCAAGCGCTTGGTGGAGCACAAGCGCGATGTGGTCGTGCTGCTCGATTCGATCACGCGCCTGGCGCGAGCGTACAACGCGGTTACGCCACCTTCGGGCAAAGTGCTCTCCGGCGGTATTGATGCCAACGCCCTGCAGCGTCCGCGGCGTTTCTTTGCGGCCGCCCGCAACGTCGAAGAAGGCGGCTCGCTCACCATCATCGCCACCGCGCTGATCGATACCGGCAGCCGCATGGACGACGTTATTTTCGAAGAGTTCAAAGGCACCGGCAACATGGAAATCTATCTCGACCGGCGGCTTGCCGATAAGCGCGTCTTCCCGGCCATCGACATTCAGCGTTCGGGCACGCGCAAGGACGAACTGCTCCTGCCACCGGATGAGTTGAGCCGCGTCTGGGTGCTGCGCAAGGTTCTGAGCCCGCTCTCGACGGTCGAGGCCATGGAGCTGTTGATCAGCCGGCTGTCGAAGTCGAAGTCTAACATGGAATTTTTGAGCGGGATGAACGCCCCCCCGGCGTAATCCGGCTAAACGATCTCATTGGTTGGTCCCGCGCTTTTGGAGCCACCCACTATCCCCTTCCCGCAAGCTCACCTCTCAAGCTGCGTTTCAGAACTTGCATGGCTGCGCGCCAACGCGGCCGCGCGGAGGAACGAACTTGTACGAACGATTCATCGCACGCCAGCCCATCTTCGATGAGCGGCTGAAGGTTTTTGCTTACGAACTGCTATTTCGCGCCGGTCCACAAAACATCTTTCAGCCGCGCAAGGATGCTTCCAGCAGTGTCATCGTCGATTCCGCCACGCTGTTCGACCTGCAGACGCTGACGGGGCACGCGAAAGCGTTCATCAATGTGGACGAAGCCGCGCTTCTCAGCGGTGCGGCCCGGCTACTCCCCGCGAACCGCATCGTGGTGGAGATACTCGAAACGGTGTCGCCGACGCCCGAAGTAGTCCAGGCGTGCTCCGAACTTTGCGAGGCCGGATACACTCTCGCTCTCGACGATTTCGCGGACCATGCCAAATGGCAGCCGCTTCTCCGGTTCGTCAAATTTCTGAAAGTCGACTTTCGCGACAGCGACGCGGACGCGCGGTGCGCGATCGCCAAGCGCCACCGGTCGAATGGCGTGCACCTGCTGGCGGAAAAAGTCGAAACGCAGGAGGAGATGAAGCAGGCCCGCAAGTTTGGGTACAGTTATTTTCAAGGATTTTTTTTCTGCAAGCCCGTGATGGTGGAGGGCAAGGACATCCCAGGAAGCAAACTAACCTATATACAATTGCTCGAAGCCATCTCCGAACCTGAGCTTTCTTATCCGCGCATCGAGGAATTGCTCAAGCATGAGCCTTCGCTGGTCTACAAGCTGCTGCGTTACTTGAATTCGCCGCTGGTTGGCTTGCGCGTTGAAATTCACGGGGTTCGAGAAGCCATTGCGCTGCTGGGGGAACGGGAATTCCGCCGCTGGGTATCCGTGGTGGCGGTCGTCTCGATGGCCTCGGACAAGGCTCCCGAACTGATTCGCACGGCGCTCACTCGCGCGTACTTCTGCGAAGATCTCGCGCGCTTGATTGGCATGAGCTCGCAAAGCTCGGACCTCTTCCTGATGGGATTGTTGTCAGTCACTGACGCGCTCCTGGATCGCCCCTTGGAGCAGATCATTGCGAGCGTGCCGGTTTCCGCCGAGGTGCGCACGGCACTTTGCGGCGGTGCGAACCGCTTTCGGGATGTCTATGAAACGCTGCTCGCCTATGAGCGCGCGGACTGGACCACGCTTTCCGCGACCGTGGCGCGCTTCAATTCGATCGAAGCGCAGGTGCCGGGTTGCTACCTCGCCGCGGCGGGCCGCGCTAGCGAACTCGCGCCTTGAATCCAGCTTAAAAGCCGCAGACTTCAAAGAAAATGGCGCGGTGGATTTTCTCATTGCGCCGCTTGTGAACGGAGATGGATTTTCCGTGAAGCGCTATTTTTCAAAAGTCGCGTTTTTGGCTTATTTTTCGCATAATTTGCTGATTTTCCAGCGCCTGGCTCTGGAAGCGGCCCAAAATTGGGCGCGCCTCCTCAAAACGGCGGCGGACTGAATGTTCGCGCAGGGTTACTTTCGCCTAGCGCCGGCCACTTCCTTCTCGCGCTCCTGGGCGAGCATGACGAGCAAGCGCGCGGTCTCTTCGATGCCCATGGCGGTGTTGTCCACCAGCACGGCGTCCGCCGCGCGCACCAGCGGAGAGACTGTGCGTTCGCGGTCACGCTTGTCGCGCTCGATCACTTCATCGAAAACATCCGGAAGCGTAAGGCGTTCGCCTTTTTCCTGGTGCTCCTTCCAGCGGCGCTCGGCGCGCACTTCCGGCGAAGCGTCGAGAAAGATCTTCAGCTCGGCTTTGGGGAACACGACGGTGCCGATGTCGCGCCCTTCCATCACCACGCCGCCGCCCGCGCCGGCGCGCTGCTGCTCGGCTACCAGCAGTTCGCGCACTTTTGCAATGGTCGCGAGCCGCGACGCGGCCTGCGCCACTTCTGAGGTGCGAATCTCCTGCGTCACGTCCGCCCCGTCAAGGAAAACACAGTTCTTCGCACCCGCGGCTTCCTGCTCCGGTTTAGGTGGCTTCAACTCGATGTGCGTTTCTTCAGCAAGTTCGGCGAGGCGGGATTCGTTTCCTACGGGAATTTGGCGCTGCAACGCCTTCAGCGCCAGAGCGCGGTACATTGCCCCGCTATCGAGATACAAGTATCCGAGCATCGCCGCAACGCGGCGCGCCACACTGCTTTTGCCGGACCCTGCGGGGCCGTCGATGGCAATGGTGAGTTTTGGCATCTTCGTGGCACAGCCAATCCCGGCGGTGCGTTTTTCGCGGACACAATCGTAGAAAAAGTACGGGCATCTATAACTGCAAGAATAGCCGTGCTGCTTCAGACCGCCATGATGTTCGAGCCGCAATCGACGTAAAGTGTTTCGCCCGTGATGCCGGATCCCCCATCAGAGAGAAGGAAGGCGGCCGTGGCTCCAACCTCCGCCGGGTCGATGTTGCGCTTCAGCGGCGCGCGCTCCGCCTGCACTTTCAGCATTTCGGTAAACCCGGTAATCCCCCGTGAAGCCAGCGTCTTGATCGGGCCCGCCGATATGGCATTCACGCGAATGGCTTTCGGTCCGAGATCGTTAGCGAGATACCGCACTGTCGCCTCCAGCGCCGCCTTGGCCACGCCCATGATGTTGTACTTCGGCACCACTTTTTCCGCGCCGTAGTAGGTCATGGTCACCATGCTGCCGCCCTCTGTCATCAACGGAGCCGCGCCGCGCGCGACCGCTATCAGGGAATACACACTGATGTCGTGCGCCATCCGGAAGCCCTC
>JBGPIX010000153.1:0-11858 GCA_041485085.1 Candidatus Acidiferrum sp. | reverse complement strand
TTGACGCCTTCAGACGACGCGGACGGGCTGCTTCGCGACGCGCTTCGCACGGCACAAAGGCATTCTGTCGGAGCTGGAATTGCCGCCAAGGTGCCGCGCTTGGGCACGAAAATCCAGGCGGGATATAAATGGGTGAACGGCGTCTCCGTCTCGTCCGTGGATAGCTATGGAGAATCGCTCTTCCAGATGGACCCCTACCTACACCTAATGATCCGCCAGCCGCTCCCTAAATTTGCGTTAGGGCGGTGGGAAGCCATTGCGGATTGCAACAATCTTCTGGCGCAGGGCTATGTCTCCACCAATAGCCGGGACGGACGAGTTGTTCTAGTACCTGCATTCCGGACGTTTCGAGGCGGGCTGAGCGTACAGTTTTAGAAAGAAATGGGCTCTTGAAAGCTGTATTTGTCCTTCCAGAAACCGGATGATATGGGAAAGTCCAGCCTGCCTTTACCGTAAGTTATTGAATATAAAGTGGTTTTAGGAATGAGCTGCTACCAAACAATGGACATTGGGTTGCACTTGTTTCCATGGACGGGGTGTCGTCCTGCCCGGTAGAGCGATGAGGCAAAACCTCCGAGTCAGCCTTGGGGCCGTCGTGCTGGCGCTAGCCACGCTAGCGGCGGTGATTTTTGCCCTAATCAACTTCGACCAACGCACCCGCTTTGAGGTGGTGTACGACGGGGTGGCCTGGCTCGACACCGACCACGGCATTCAGTCCAGTCGCGTATCCCCAAATTCGCCCGCTACTCGAGCCGGCATTCATCCGGGCGACGTCCTACTGGCGATCAATGGCGTCCCAGTCACGAGGGCTGCGGAAGTTGCTCGACGGTTGGATCGTGCCGGGCTCTGGACGCAGGTACATTACAAGCTTTCGCGCGGCGGTGAGGAATTCGAGACCCCGCTCCTCACGGCACCTGCCGAGAAACCGCTCGCGACCGAAAACTATCTTCGCATCGTAGGCCTGCTCTATCTGTTCATCGGCTTGTTCATCTTCATTCGCCGCTGGAACGCTCCCCGTGCTGTGCACTTCTACGTCTTTTGCCTGGTGTCCTTCATTCTCTGGTCATTCCATTTCAGCGGGAAATTGGACACGTTCGATTGGGAAGTCTATTGGTCGGAGATTGTGGCGCGCCTGCTGGCGCCCGCCTTGCTACTTCACTTTGCATTGGTATTTCCGGGGCGGACGGAAACGACTGTTCGTTCGTCTTCAAAATTGCTGGCCGTCTATTCCCTGCCTGTCGTGCTGTTGTTGATCCATTTGAGCACAGCGCTCAACGCTTTCGGCTTCGTGCCCTGGCTTGCGCCCTATATATTGCTCACGAAATTGGAGTTCGGTTATCTCGCGTTGTGCTTTCTGGCGGCAGGTCTTGTTTTCTACCGGAGCTATCGCGAGGCGCCGTCTGGAGTCCTTCGTCAGCAATTGAAATGGCTGACCGGGGGAACTCTCGCGGGCAGCCTGCCCGTTTCGTTGCTTTACATCGTGCCTTTGGTTTTTGGCGTGGCTTTGCGCCCGTGGATGCAGCTATCTGTATTAAGCCTGGTGCTGATCCCGCTCTGTTTCGGCTACGCCGTCATCCGCTACCGCTTGATGGACGTCGACATCATCTTCAAGCGCGGGTTAGCGTACACGGCGGCAACCGCGGGTGTGGCGGCGATTTACTTTGCGTTGGTCGCGCTGATTGCCGAGATATTCCATACAACAACGAGCGGTCCCGTCGGCGGCATGATCGCCATCGTCATGGCCGCGTTCTTGTTCCAACCGTTCCGTGCCTGGATTCAGGGGCGTCTCGATCGCTTCTTTTATCGTGATCGCCTTGATTACCGCCGTACGCTTATCGAATTCGGGCGTACGCTTACGAACGAAGTGCGTTTCGACCCCATGCTGGGCTCGGTGATGGACCGCATATCTCAAACGTTATTGGTGGACCGTCTCGCGATTTTTGTGGAGAACGCGATGCAGCCTGGCCAAATGCGCATTGCGCGTTCGATGGGCGTGCGGCTCTCCGAGTCTCTGGATCTCAGTTTCCTCGAGCCGGCCCGGCCCGAGTTTGCCCGCGGGGCGCTCTTTTTTGAGTCGCCCCGTGCGGCAAGAGATGTCAGCGACTCCGTTCGTCGCACGATCGAGCAACTGGACCTCAACTACTTCGTTCCGTGCCGTATCCGCGAGCACACCGTCGCGGTTCTGGGCCTCGGCAAGACGGTTGACGGCGATTTTCTGTCCAGCGACGACGTTGAATTGGTCGAGACAATTGCTGGCTACGTTGCTGTCGCTCTCGACAACGCGCAGCTCTACAGTTCGCTCGAACAAAAAGCCCTGGAAATCGCCCGACTCAAGGATTTCAGTGAAAATATCGTGGAATCGTTGAACGTCGGCGTGCTTTCCGTGGACTTGGAAGGCATCGTCGAATCCTGGAACACGCGCATGGAGCAGCTTTTCGGAGTGGCGCGCCAGGATGCTGTTGGACGGCAGCTCAACTCGCTTTTGCCGGAGGAATTGGCGCGCGAAATCGCCGCGCGTGGCGACCAGGAACAAATAACCGGCATTTATAAGCAGAGGCTCCAGCATCAGGGCAAATTGCTGACCTTGAATGTTTCCATCACTCCGCTGGTGAGCAAATCGAACGAGCGCATCGGCCGACTGCTGCTCTTCGACGACGTGACACAACGCGAGCGCATGGAAGAGCAGATGTCGCAGACCGAAAAGCTGACCTCGCTGGGGCTGCTGGCGGCCGGCGTCGCGCACGAAGTGAATACGCCGCTCGCGGTGATTTCCAATTACATTCAGATGCTGGCCAAGCAGATGCCGGAAGGCGACCCGCGCCAGTCGATCATTGAAAAAATCGTCAAGCAAACGTTCCGCGCCAGCGAAATTGTAAACAACCTGCTCAATTTCTCTCGGACCGGCGCGGCGGAAGCCGCCGACATCGACGTAAATCGCGTAGTCGAAGAGACTCTCTCGCTCGTGGCCCACCCCCTGAAAACCTCGCACATTCAGGTAGTGAAGCAACTCGGCGAGCCGCTGCCGGCCGTTCGCGGGTCAGCCAACAAGCTACAGCAAGTCTTCTTGAATCTCTTCTTGAACGCGCGCGATGCCATGCCTAGCGGGGGAATGCTTGAAGTCCGCACCGCGGCGCACAACGGCAGCGTGGAAATCGAAGTGGCCGATACGGGCGCCGGCATACCTCGCGAACACATCCATCGCATCTTTGACCCGTTCTTTACCACCAAGGCCAGTGGCCGCGGCACCGGCCTCGGTCTCTCGGTAAGTTACGGCATCATCAAGGAACATGCCGGAAAGATTGATGTACGCTCCACGCCCGGCAAAGGCACTTCGTTCCACGTTGAATTTCCTGCGGTAAAGAAAGCGGTCCATGTCTAAGGGCTCCATCCTTGTCGTTGACGACGAATCAGAAATCCGCGAAGGCCTCGAACTCCTATTAAGAGGTGAAGGTTACGGTGTATCCAGCGCGGAGACCGGCGAATCCGGCCTCGAGAAACTGGAGCAACATCCCTACGATCTTCTCCTGCTGGACGTCAGCTTGCCGGACCGCAACGGCCTCGACATGCTCAAGGAGATTCACCGCCGCGATCCGCAACTTTCCGTCGTCCTGATAACCGCCTACGGTTCGATCGATATGGCGCGCGCCGCTTTCAAGAATGGCGCGATGGATTACATCACCAAGCCGTGGTCGAACGATGAATTGCTGGCCCAGGTGGCGCAAGCGGTGGAATCACGCCGGCTTCGCGATGAAAACGTCCAGCTCAAGCGCGCCTTGAAGCAGCGGTTCAATTTTCCGAACATCGTCGGCAAGAGCGACAAGATGCAGGTGCTTCTGAACCTTGTCACGCAAGTCGCGCCTTCGCGTTCCACGATTCTCATCAGTGGGGAGAGCGGTACGGGTAAAGAACTCATCGCCAAAGCGATTCATTCTGCCTCCACCCGCGCAGACAAAGCATTTGTGCCGGTAAATACAGGGTCAATTCCTGTGGATCTCCTGGAGTCCCAGCTCTTCGGGCATGTAAAAGGTGCCTTCACCAGCGCGGTGGCCTCCAAGAAGGGCCTCTTTGAAGTCGCCGATCAAGGAACCATCTTTTTTGATGAAATCGCCACTATCAGCCCTGAAACGCAGGCGAAGCTTCTGCGCGTGATTCAAGAGCGCGAATTCATGCGCCTCGGAGGTACCGAGCAACTCAAAGTTGATGTGCGCATCGTGGCCGCTTCCAACGTCGAACTTCTTACGCTCGTTCGCGAGGGGCGATTTCGCGAGGATTTGTATCACCGCCTGAACGTGATCCACCTGCAGATTCCGCCGCTGCGCGAGCGCCGCGAAGACGTTCCACTTTTGCTGGCGCATTTTCTGGAGCGGTATTGCCAGGAAAACAGCAAGCCCATGCGCCAATTCACGCCAGCGGCCCTGAAGCTCATGATGGATTACGACTGGCCCGGCAACGTGCGCGAACTGGAAAACGTCGTCGAGCGCGCGGTGGTCCTCTCCACCCAGGAGCGCGTTGACGCGGACCTGCTCCCGGAAAGCATTCGAAGCAAGGAAATCGTGCGCGGCGTGCGGCTGCAGCTCTCGGAATTTTTACCGCCGCTTCCCGGCGAAACGGGTTCGCGGGCTTCCGCGGATAATCCGCAGCCATCTCTGTTCCAGATCATGGATGAGATCGAGCGCCGCATTATCATTGATATGCTGGAGCGCACCGGCTGGAACCAGACCGAAGCCGCCGAGCGTTTTCTGATTCCCCTTTCCACGCTCAACCAGAAAATCAAGCGGCTCGGAATTGATGTCCGCCGCCGCGGCCGCGGTGATGAGATGTTGTCCGCCTCGATAGGCAAATAGCAGGCCGAGCGCACGAAGAATTTCCATTTAGCATCTCGCGCGAATTAATCTGTCCCATCGTCTACACTAGCCGTAGATCACCATGGCCTGGCCGACATCCCTTCCACAACCATCTGGCGCCGCTTCGTACAAGAACGAATGGTCCGCGCTGCTCGAGTGTGCTTCTCCCGTGAGAGATCCGCGGCTGCTTGCGGAGTTGCTGAAGTCTGCGGATTGGGCGCAGTTGCTCGCCCTTGCGGAAGAGCACGGCGTGGGTGGCCATCTGACGGCATGTCTGCGGGAGTTCAATGGGGCACTGGTCCCTCTGGAAATCAAGCAGACGCTCGTCGATCGTAAGCGCGCGCAGAATTTCTTTACCTTGAGGCTGAACGCCGAGTTATTTCGGCTATTGGATCAATTCCGCTCGCATGGAATTGGCGCGGTGGTCATAAAGGGGCCGGTTCTTGCTGTGCAGGCCTACAGCGATCCGGCGATGCGCAGTTATGGCGACCTGGACTTACTTGTCGGTCAAAGGGACATTCGCCGCGCCACGGAAGTGATGATCACTGCGGGGTACGCGCCCGCGGTCCCGCTTAGTGCCATCGACGCCGGGAAAATTCCCGGACAGTATCTTTTCTCCAAACCGGATTCGAAACTCATCGTCGAGCTGCATAACGATTTGACGCTTCGGTATTTTCCCCGCCGGCTGCCGCTGGAGGAATTTTTCGCGCGGCAAATCCTCGTGCGCGTCGATGCCCACGACGTTCCGGCCCTCTCGGTGGAAGACGAACTTGTGCTGATTTGCATTCACGGGGCCAAACACTTTTGGGAGCGTTTGATGTGGATTGCCGACGTTGCTGCACTGGTCTCCCGCCAGACGGGTATCGACTGGGAACGCGTTGCGGATTCGGCGCGAGCGGTCGGAGCGGAACGCATGCTGCATACCGGGCTGCGTCTTGCCGCCGACTTGCTGAAATTGCAGCTACCCGGCAAGGTTCAAGCTGTAGTGCAAGCCGATGTGGTGGCGGCGCGGCTCGCCCAGCAATGTTGCCAGTGGCTGCCCGCCGCCGGCTACGCGTCGCCGAGCCTCTTTGAACGTGCCGCGTTTCGTCTGCGCATGCGCGGCGGCCTGTTTTCCGCGCCTGCTTATTTGCTCCGACTCTCTTTTTCGCCGACCGAGGAAGATTGGAAAGATGGCGAGCAAGGGACTCCGCACAAATTTCTCGACGTGATTCGCCGACCATTTCGCCTCGCCCGCAAGTATGGACGCGCCGGCAGAAACTGACCTGCCGGAGTTTGCGATGGCCGTTGACGAGCTCGCTAAATCCCGCTGATCGAGCACAAGAAAACCGCGCAGACCGTCTTCCAGTCCGCGCGGCCTTCCGCGTAACTCATTGCTTTTAATTGACCGTCAGTGACACCGCGGCAGTCGTGTGTACCGTTGCGCCTGCCGTGCCGGTAATCGTCAAGCTGTACGTGCCCGGCGGTGTTCCGGGCTTTACAGGCGGTTTAGGTCCGGAACACCCTGCCAGAACGAGGAATGCAAGCATTGCCGTCGCCATCGCCAGCCGCAGACGAAGCCGCTTGGCAGTCGGCAACAGGAATAACAGTATCAACGCCAGGAAAAGCGGAACGATCTGCCGTATGGGCAAAGGCCGATTGGGCATGGACGGTGGCGGCACCATCAAGCTGGGGGCCGTGGTCGTTACCGTCACTTGAGATGTCACTGCCGCGCCGCTGGGCGTGACTGAAGCCGGCGAAGCGGTGCAGGTGGACAGTGTCATTGCCGCGGGTTCCGTGCATGTCAGCGCCACGGGTGAACTGAATCCTCCGATCGGCGTGACCGTTACCGTAATAACCGCTGGCGAGCCAGCCTTCACCGTTGCTGGCACCGCCGCCGACGCCGTCACCGTGAAATCTGCCGCGTTGACACCGCTCCCGGTCAAAGGAACCGTATGCGGGCTGCCGCCGGCGTTGTCCGTGATCGTAAGTGTTCCTGCGCGAGCGCCTAATGCAGTTGGCGTGAACGTCACGCTGATCGTGCAATTCGCTCCGGCCGCCAAGGTTGTCGGGCTAATGGGGCACGCGGTGGCGCCGGTACTCGTCTCTGCAAAATCGCCTGAAGCGGCGATCGAGTTGATCGTTAGAGCGGCGGTTCCGGTGTTTGTCAGCGTCACGGTCTTCGCGGCACTGGTTGTGTTCAGAACTTGGTTACCGAACGCCAGGCTCGTCGGCGCGAGTCCGACGCCAGGTGCCGTCACAGATCCCGTACCGCTCAAGCTGACGTTCTGCGGGCTGTTCACATCGTTATCCGTGAAAACGAGAGTTCCGGTTCGGGCCCCCGCCGCCGCCGGCGTAAACGTCACGGTGACCGTGCACTGAGCCCCAGCCGCCACGCTAGGGCTGCATGTATCCGAAGCCGCTGCGAAATCCGTGTTCGCTGCCGGCGACACTCCAACAGTTGCAATACTGGTGAAAGTTACAGCCTTATTATTGTTGTTAGTCAGCGTAAAGGTTTGCGGAGCACTCGTGATACCAACTGACTGTGTGCCGAAATCGAACGGTGACGGGGTTACGGTCACCGTGGGTATCAGAGAGAGCTTGGCAACGAACGCATCGGAAGGCGGATTTAGAGCCGTCTGAAATGCCGTGGTTGTCGGGAACACTGGAAATGTCGCCGAGGTAGAATACGTTTGGCCCGTCACGTATGCGACCGGGGGATTCGATGTGTCAATCGCGATCGCAAAAATCTGGTCGCCAAAAGTACCATTCCCTGCTCCACCGAAGAACGTCGAATAGAGCAGAGGGTTTGCGGCCCCATTGGTGGGGTTAAGCTTGGCAATGAAACCAACGTTGGGTGCACCAGCCGGAAACGTCGGTTCGAAGCCGCCTACTAGGGAGGACTTCAGCGGAAATGGAAAATCAGTGCTTGAGGTCGATCCTCCAACATAGGCATTGCCTGCAGCGTCCGCCTGAATTCCAAATCCCGTATTTCCGCCGGTCCCGCCAAGGAAAGTCGAATACTTCTTGGTTGCGGCTCCTCCACCTGGCGCTGCCGTATCAATTAGCGTGACAAATGCTTTGCCAAAGGAGGCTCCTGTGGTGTCAAATGCCCCGACCGTCGTCGGAAAATCATTTGAGTTCGTGGTCCCTGTTACGTAGGCAACTTTGTTTGGTCCAAGCGCGATCGCCCGCGCTTCGTCGAAGACTGCGCCGCCCAAGTAAGTCGAATAGATCAGAGAAGCTGCGCCGTTTTTTGTTGTGTCGATTTGTGTGACGAACGCAGTGCCCTGTGTATTGCCCGCCGGGGTATTAGGTTGTAAAGCCGCCACGGCTCCGTTGGTCGGGAAGTCCGTTGACGGAGT
Organism: Candidatus Acidiferrum sp.; assembly: GCA_041485085.1. Classification (GTDB taxonomy): domain Bacteria; phylum Acidobacteriota; class Terriglobia; order Acidiferrales; family UBA7541; genus Acidiferrum. Next base: position 3,670 of record JBGPIX010000153.1, on the reverse strand, counting down.
GACACCCGCCAAATAGGCGTTGCCGGAGGCTGCATCAATCGCCACTCCGTATGCGACATCGCCGAACCCCAGGAATACCGCTGAGTTGGCTGTTGAACCTCCAACAAATGTAGAGTAGAGCAATGAATTGGTCGCGGACTTTGTCGTGTCAATTTTGACTAGGAAAGCATTCCCTTCTGTCGAATTGAGAGCTGTCTGGAATCCGTTCACGATGGGAAAGTTCGTCAAGGACGTAACAGTAGTAGAAGCTGTTGAGTCCGTATATCCAGCAACGTAAGCGATACCACTATTATCTACAGCAATCGCCTGCCCGATATCTCCCACACCATCAGTTGCAGTCCCATTGGTCCCGCCTATGTACGTCGAGTAGATAAGCGAGCCTCCGCCATTTACCGTCGGATCCAATTTCACGAGATAGCTCGTCCCGTTTACGTTGGATGGATTCGGGCTCGGTTTGAAGCCGGCGATCGTAGAAGCCGTCGGAAAATCTGTCGAGTACGTCTGACCCGTGACGTAGACCTTGCCCGTCGAATCCACCGCGACCCCGTATGCTAGTTCGTTGATACTTGAGTTTGTACCCGCGAGATAACCGGAGTAGAGCAGTTTGGTTCCTGTGGGGTCCAGTTCTGCTACGAACGATGCTCCCAAGTTTCCGACTGGGGCCGTGTCACCGGTACCCTTAGTGCCTGCAGGAAAGTCCAGCGAAAGAGTTTGGCCGGCAATTAAGGCATTCCCGGCCCCATCCACTGCGATTGCGACACCAACGTCATCAGCGCTGCCGCCAAGATACGTCGAGTAGTTCAGCACGGGGTCAACAACCAGAGGTTCGCTGCGCTCATATTTGGCGACCGCGAACGTCACGCGATGATCTCCACCGATGACGTATTCGGTGGAGATCTTATGTTTCCTTCCATTCACATTCTGATAGACCACTGGTTTCTGCAGCGCTACTTCTCCGTCGGGAACCCGTAGCACCAGGTCGCCATGCGAATTGATGCGCATCTTGCGCGCGCCGTCCACTTTCAGCGCGATGGACTTGGGGTCCGCTCCCGGCGCAACCACAAAGTCATATTCCAATCGCCGCTGATTCCCGTAAAAAACCAGGTCCACTCCAGGATAAATTCCGCTGTATTTCACACGCGCATAGGAAGGTACATCGGTGTGCCACTTTTTTGGATCATTGCCGATGAAATAATTTGATTTTCCCGGCAATTGGTCCATCCCCTCTATCTTCGCGTTTGCATTTGCTCCTTCTAGGCGCAGCCGAACTGCCGTTAACTGTCCGGAGTTGGCGCGGAGCGCTTTGCGCAGAGCCCGCAGAGTTGCCGTTCGATGCAGTGGCGAGAGGTCGTGCGGCGTTTTTGACCGCATCGCCAGCACCGCTTCTTGCGGCGTCAGAAAGAGTTCGTAACCGCTGCCATGCGAGACGTAGCGCACCTCGCGAGCCGTCTGCCCCTGGTTTTCTTCAAAACTCAACGGCAACTTGCCATAGGCCTCGCGCCACTTGGCATCATTCTTCGTGGTGGAGATTTTGGATTCTTGGTTTGCGGCGACTTGCGACGGTCCCGCATCCGTTTTCTGGGCGTGCCCCCCTGTGTTTCGATGAGCGGCCGCTACCAAGAGACCGCAAACAAGTCCAGTCACGCTAACGAACTTCGCAATTTTCACCCAAGAATCCCGCATCTTCATTTTGGTCATCCTCCTGAATCTGGTCTTCGCTGCTCATCCCGCCGCAAGCCATCTCGGATCCCGCCCACAATCCAGCACAATCCATTAAAGATTCCCAATTTGGAACGAAGCAACGCTCTACTGGCCAAGCTTGTTCTGGGGTTTCTTGGAGAGGGAGCAATCATGCCGTACGCCGCTAACATAGTGCCCCAAATCGGGAAGGTCCACTCTAAATTGGCAATCGCAACTGTATCGTAACAGATAACTCGCGGGGTTCGGGTACCGAATTAGGAAGAAACTGTGGCCCTCTCAGATCCGCGCACTGGTCGCGCCCTGAAGAGCCGCAAAATCCTCGCGGATCACCGCGCAAAGCTCTTCAAGCCGCGAGCCATCGTTGTGGGGGTGTAGTCGCCGAATCGGGACCGCCGTCACCAGCCGGCCAAGAACCGCAAACTCGTGCGCCCGCATCTCCCGGTCGAGAATCTTGTTGGCGAACGTATCGGCTACCAGGGAAAGAAGGCCAGCCTGTGGCCGAACTTCCTCTACAGATGGTGTCTGGTCCGGGTGGCGGTCCCCTAGGAGATAAATAGCGCCTAGCGGAAGCGAACGGCTCTCGAACCGCGTCCCCTGGTCGCCCAAAGCCAACCGGCGCTTCTCCCATCCCGTGCTGAAACGCGGTAACGCTACCGCGGAACCGTAGAGCATTTCTACGGAATCCTGCCAGAGGCAGAGGTGCGGATACGCCGGCATGACCAGGAACCCCTCCGGGCTTTCCACTAGGGCGGCCACATCGTCAGAAACAACGCCGAATCCCTGCCGACCGAATGCAGCAGCAGTGGTCGATTTGCCCGCTCCCTCTTCGCCCACGAACGCAATGCACCGATTGTCTATCGAGACGGCGCTCGCATGAAGGCATGTCACGCCTCTCAAGCGCAACAAAAGTCCGAACACCGGTCCCAGCAGATACGAAGCGGCATCTTCGAGCGTCGAGGACGCGGGCCAAACCGCCCACAGGGACTTCCCGTCTCGCTCCAGCCAGAATTGAATGCCATCGTAATACGCCAGGCGGAGAAATTCTCCATCGGCAGTCTTCCAGATTTTCAGGGCCGGATTGCCCGATTCATCGGTGTACGAGCTTTCGTACGTAAGGTTTTCCGAATCGGCTCGAAAGTCTCTCTGGGAATCGGGCGGCACACTCAAATGGATTTCAACATCCGCCGCTTTCGTGGAGCTTCCAAGTGCGCTCAGTCCTGGAATGGGGAGATTGGATTGGACGGTCAGGCCGAAAACGATGTGCGTGAAAGCCACTTAGGTCAACAATCTGTTCCGTTGTTCTCGAGGAGTGGCGAGGCGAACTCCCGTGCTAACTTCTCGCTCTATATTTTCCACAAGCGACTAAATTCTTGAATCAGGAAACTGAATCTGCTGGTTACATACACTGTACTGCTACATCTACCTGCTAAACGTGAGTCCGCGGAGTGCGTCTTCCCCCACCATCGATCTGGCCGCGGGCTCCTCGATTCTGCGTCAGTTCTCGCACCGTGCCGTAAACGGTCAACGTGGGCTTCGAATATGGTTTTTTCGTCTCCCGTTTGACGGCCTTAACCATTCCTTGCCTCCGCATGCATGTTATATCGAATTCTTCGCGCCGACTGCAACCAAATGTTGAGGCAGTAAGGCCGCAAGTGAGTACGAATCTGTTCGGCGTTCATCTTACCATGCACCGGCATCAACGCCGAGCGTTCGATGAAGCGATCTGAATCTCTGCTCCATTGCATCTGATCTAGTCCCTCGGCGCCGGATTTCTGAAGCTGGGCCGAGACCGGATCGCCCTGCAACGGGGTTTTCCGGCGCATTCGGATGCGCTCCGGGATGCGCTCGGCCATAGCCTCCCGCAGAATTATTTTTTCGAAGAACCAGGGGAAAGGTGGAATCGCCAGAAGATAGTTCACCATCCGCAAATCCAGAAACGGATACCTTACTTCCAAGGGATAGGGCGTCA
>JBGPIX010000152.1:0-11860 GCA_041485085.1 Candidatus Acidiferrum sp. | reverse complement strand
TGCCACTCTTTCGCCGGCAAAGGATTCGCCGCATACGGTGCGGCATGCCCCTCGGCGGCGCCGCTCTTGGACTTGTCCTTGTTCTGGGCTCCGGCACTCCACTTCTTGTTCAACTCATCCCACTGGCGCGCCAGATCTTCCTGACTTGGACGATCGCGCCATGCCGTCACTTTCGACGGCAAATCCCAATCCTGCAACTTTCGAATGCTGGCGTCTGTAAAGACGGTTCGATTTGCCGGCACGATGGGAGTCGCAAGCAGCTTCACGGCCGGGGGCTCAATCGCCTGAAGCGCAAAATAGATTTCGCAGCCATCCTGCTTCACTGTCGCTTCTGACGGCGTAGACGGTGCGCCAACATTCTGCGTGTGACCAATCGGAGCGCAGAACAAGCCTACTGTTGCGATTGTCCAAAAGATTCGTTTGAAGCCGCGCATAGATAGCCTCCCCGAACGCAGCATTAGTGGCGGAGAGCATTTCCTGAACAGCTCACCAACGCTCTGGCCCGCGACCGGCGCATTATACCTCGCCTTGAACCGCGCGCGTCGCAGCGACTCGCCGTGGCAACCCGTGATAAACTTCAACTGAGACAATTCACTGAGGAATGCACTGTGTCCGAACATAAACAGGAAGAAGCCTTTCGCGTAATCGACCGCCGCCCTTTTACCCCTGAAGGGGACTTGCGCAAGGAAGTTGTCGAGGAAGAAGAACGGGAAGCCAAGCGCGAGGCCGCGAAACACCCAGCCGCGCCGCCCGAAGAAGCGAAGGCGGTCGTTCCGCCACCCCCGGCGGAAACTCCCAAGGGCATCCCCGCGTTCGAAAATCTTGTCCGCATGCTCGGCAGTAACGCCGCCATGGTCCTTGGCGCGTATGCCGACCCGCGCACCGGGCAGCCCATGATCGATCCTGAGGCCGCCCGCGAACTGATCGACATGCTTGACGCTCTGCACGAGAAAACCAAAGGCAATCTCGCACCCGAGGAAGACACCTTGCTCCTGGATCTGTTGGGCAAGCTGAAGATGACCTATCTGGAGATCAATCAAGCGGTTGCGGCCGAGGCCGCCAAAGTCAAGGCCAAGGGCCGCCCCTAAGCAGCGCCCGCCGGTCTGACCCGGTTACGCTTGCCGATTGATTCCAACGCTTTCAACATGCCTCACGCTCCACTAAAAGTCACCGTTCTCGGCTCCGGCACCTCCATGGGTGTTCCCACGCTTGGATGCCCCTGCAGCGTGTGCAGTTCAAACGATCCGCGCGACAAGAGGTTGCGCCCTTCCCTGCTCATCTCCCGCGGCGGCCAAAACGTTGTGATTGATACCACTCCGGACTTCCGCCAGCAGGCCCTTCGCGTCGGACTCGACCGCCTCGACGCCATCTTGTTGACGCACGGCCATGCTGACCACATCCTCGGTTTCGACGACATCCGCCCCTTCAACATCCGCCAACGGTCCGCGCTTCCCGTTTATGGCAACGAGGAAACATTTCGCATCATTCGCCGCGTCTTTGCCTACGTTTTTGACGACAAGCCGACGCTCAGCACCGTGCCGAGCGTAACCTTGAACACCCTCGAAGGCCCGCGACAGTTTCTAGGTGTCCCATTTGTTCCCGTGCCCCTGCTCCATGGAGACATGGAAGTTCTTGGTTTTCGCTTTGGCCGCGCTGCCTATCTCACCGACTTCAGCAAGATTCCGGACTCTTCCATGGCGCTCCTAGAGGGGCTCGACGAGTTGGTCCTGGACGCTCTCCGCGACATCCCCCATCCCATGCATCAGACCGTGGAACAAGCTCTCGCGATCATTCAACAGCTCAAACCCCGCCGCGCTTGGTTCACGCACATCGCGCACGACCTGCCCCACGCCGCGACGAATGAGCGCCTTGTAAAAATGGGCTTTCCTCAAGTGCAACTGGCCTACGATGGCCTTGAATTTGAAGTGCAGCTTGATGCCGCTGATCACGCTTCGCAAAAGCCGGAGCAGTCATTCGAATCACAAATCACCGCCAGAGAATCAAGATCCACCAGGCTATCGGCTTTTTCGTCTTCGCCAGCCTGGGCTTCACGCTACGCCACTTTTGGCCACACCAGCGTGCTAGCCATCGGCAATTTCGATGGCATCCATTTGGGCCACCAGGCGATTCTTCGCGCCACCGTCGATCGCGCTCATGCCCTGAATGCCGTCTCCACCGCTCTCACCTTTGATCCCTCACCGCGCAAGGTCCTTCGCCCGGAAACCGCTCCGCTGCGGCTCTCCACCAACGCACAGCGGATGGAATGGTTCAATGTGCTTGGCCTCGAAGCCGCCGTCGTCCTCCCATTCACACTCGATCTCGCGCGTCTCTCTCCCGAGGAATTTGTTGAGCAAATTCTTCTTCGCGATCTGCACGTAAAAGCCGTTCTAGTTGGCGAAAATTTCCGTTTCGGGCACCAGCAGGCAGGCGATGTAAAGCTGCTCTCTGAACTTGGCAAGAAGCACGGGTTCGATGTCGTGGTAGTTTCTCCGGTCGTCCATCGAGGCGAAATAGTCTCCAGCACCATCATCCGCCGCGAAGTCGCTGCTGGCGACGTCTCTCACGCCGCGCGGCTTCTGGGCCGCCCCTTCGTTCTCACCGGCGACGTCATCACGGGAACAGGCACGGGGCGCCGCTTCACTTTTCCCACCCTGAACCTCGCCGCGGAGCAAGAACTTCTTCCCGCCCGGGGCGTCTACGTCACGCGCACCTGCCTCGATGGAGAGACACGCAGCCACCGCTCGGTCACGAATATCGGCGTGCGCCCAACCTTCAACGGCTCCTCGCTTAGCATCGAGACACACTTGCTGGGCGTTCAGCTAGCCGCTACACCAAAACGAATGGAAGTGCGATTCTGGAAACGTCTTCGCGAAGAAAAAAAATTCACCGGTCCCGAGGAGTTGCGCGCGCAAATCGCCACTGATATCGCCCGTGCCAATCAATTCTTCTCCCGCCTGCGCCACTCCCGCGCCAACCGCCAGCCGACCACCGCTGGCGGTTGACAGTAGGGCGGAAGGCCTGTCACTCGCCCCCTCGGCCTGCGTCTAGCGGATTTATCAGGTTGCAGGTATTGTTATGTTGCAATCTGGATGAATGAGCCATGCCGAACTCGATGCGTTACTGCCAAACCTGCCGGTTCGAACTTAGCAAACGCGGTTTTAAGCGCCACACGCTTTCCGTTGTTCACAGAAACGGAAAACTGATCCGCGCCATGTTGCAGCGGAATTGCATCACCCATGCTGAAATTGCCAGACGCATCGGGCTAACGCGGGAGCGCGTGCGTCAACTAGCTCAGCTAATGGGTTTCGCCGACGGGAGATCGCGGCACGCCATTTGCCGAATGGAGCGCCGTAAGAAAGAAATGGCGGAGTTTTTTCTGCAAGCGCAAAAACGCGGCTTTGAAGTCGAACCGCTCGGGGCCAGGAGTGCTTACATAAACGGGAAGCTTTGTGTTCAACGGAATGCGTGCTGGCACGACGTAGGGAGCAACGAACACAAATATACTTTCCTTAGTATTCGTCAGCCCACTGTCCGGTTTGATATCTGCGCGTGGAAACTACCGGATGGCCGCTTTCTGATTCTGCCTAAGAAGCTATCAGGTTTCACGCAAACCACCTTCAACCCGGAAGAAAGCGAGCGCCTGGGTACTGCCAGCTCGTCGCACTACTATCGACAACACATAGAAAGATGGAGCCTGCTCGGGCGACCCCGCCGCTCGAAATGAGGCTCGGGCAATCCTCGCAGGGGGGCTCCATCCGCCACGATGCATAACGCCTCTTGCCATTTCCCTTGTATCTAGATATTATCTAGACATGCTGCGGTTCGATTGGGACGAACGAAAGAACAGAGTCAATCGCACCAAGCATGGAGTCTGGTTCGAAGAAGCCCAGAGCGTCTTCCACGACCCGCACGCGCGCCTGTTCTATGATCCAGAACACTCCGAGGGAGAGGACCGTTTCATCCTTCTTGGAGTGAGTTCAGCGGCAAGAACGCTGGTCGTCATTCACTGCTACCGGAGCTCCGATTCCATGATCCGCATTATTTCTGCACGCAAAGCAACCAGGAAGGAGCTTGGATTTTATGAAGAAGGCCTATGATTTTTCCAAATTGAAGGAACTGAAGAACCCCTACCCCGCCAAAAAAAAGGCCGTGGGAATCAACTTGAGTCCTCGGGTTGTAGACTATTTCAAAGACCTGGCCGAGGAAACCGGCCTCCCTTACCAGAAGTTGATCGATCTTTATCTTCTCGACTGCGCCAAGAAGCGCAAGAAACTCACCATGAAGTGGGTCGCGTAGCCGCCTGCCTCCCTCCCGACGTTCCGACGTTAAGACGTGCAAACATTCCGACGATCTTCGCGCTCGCCACTCGCCACCGCTCTTCCCATCTGCGGTAGACTTGGCCCATGGTCCGTCAGATTGCGCCCGTATTCTTCACCGTCGCCCGTACTTACGGGCGCGCGTGAATCGGCATTCCCGCAACGCTCGCCTATTACACCGGCAAGCTTGGTTTCGCATGTCTGGGGACGTGGCAGGATCCCCCGGTCTACGCCCCGGTCTACGCGATTGTGGCGCGCGACCAGCAGGTGATTCATTTCCGCTGCGCCCAGCCGCCCACCGCCAATCCGGACAAATACGCGGACGAATTGCTCCGGGTTTCAGGGTTTGTACTTACAAACCCTGAGCAAACGAGCCTACCTCGCCGTTGAAGATGCCGACGCACTTTATGCCGAGTACGCCGCCCAGGGTGTGGAATTCACTCGGGGACTTGGCAACATGCCATGGCACTGCCGCGAGTTCGTGGTGAAGGATTGCGATGGCCGTCTGCTGGCTTTCGGCGCGAACCTGTAATCTTCTTCCGTCGTCCCTTTCAGGAACCGGCCTGACAATAGAAACTCGAAATTAGAAATTCGTATTTGGAAAAGGGACAAGAGAAAGACCCACCCTTTGAAAACCGCAAAGGGTAGGCCACCCAACGGCGTTTTTCGGAATTAAGGCGGCCACCCGCCGCGATGGAGCAACGAGTTACAGGAGCGGTTTCGGAAAGGTTTTGGGCAGCGTGGATTAGCTGAAGCCGGTGAAAGCATTCGCCGCCCAATTTGCAAACTTCAGCAGCAACACTTGGCCAAACTCCAGACTCAAAATGAGTCCAATCCGCGCTTCATCACGCGAGGGAATTCCGGGATGCGATCCCGCGGAAAGAAACCCCCAAGCGGCACCAAACGCAGTTTTTTCATCAGGCCTGAAGAATCCGACATCTTGAAGGTACTGCAACCGATTCGCCATTCCAGCAGGATAGCCGAAAGGATATGCCCCGCTTGCGTGGGTGGCGGCACTGATATCGTCGATCAGGGCTTGGATCAAGTCGCGGCTCTCGCCAATCGAGGGATGGTCTTTGCCTTGAACGAAGAGCTCTTGGGCGTCGGCCAAATGCTTGAGAATGATGGCTTCGTTTGGGAGCCGGCAATGTTTGACTAGCGCGACAAGCCGCTCCTCCTCTTGCTGTTCGTTGACCACCGACTCAGCTGGTTCGATTGTGAGTTTTCCTGGGTTCACACGGAGGCCTTCAAGTTCTAACGACCGCTTGACCGCTTGGCCCTGGGGCAGTGTAGCCGACAGGGCTGTGAGGTGTTCAAGGAGGATTTCCCCCGTCTCAACAGCCTCCTCCCGGCTCAAGTAGGCCTTACCAATGATGTTGGCTCCCGGGCTGTCGAAGTATCCATGCGTGAATAGAAAACGAGCGTTGCGAAGATCCGGAATAATCCTTGTCCAATCAAAGAGGTAAGAGCTTCGCCCGTGGGTTATGAACCAGTCAGGAAGACCGTGCCCGTAAAAAAGAGTAGCTACATCGTCCTCGGCGTGCGTGGACACGTATTCCCGCAGCGCGCGCATGACCGCCGCGAGGGTTCTCTGCGATAGCCTTGAGATGGGCACGGCTCAGAAAATATGCTGAGAATTGTTTTTAGGCAAGCGATAGAATGCACGGCTGGGAAACTGGGGACGGAAACTGGGAAACGGAAACTGGGGACAGACGGGAAGTTTCCCCCGATTCTGAAAATCTGCAATCATTATGAGCAAAACTAGTCTTTTCAGACAATATGAGAAAATGTTCCGTCTGTCCCTGAGTTTTCTGAGTTTTCTGAGTTTTGCTAGTCTGCCCCATCGGCGGTACTCTTGCGTAATGCGACCCCTTCGGTATTCCATCAACGTTACATTGGACGGGTGCTGCGATCATCGTGCAATTTCCCCGGACGAAGACTTGCATCGTCACGCGGTCGAGAACCTCGACCAGGCCGATGCCCTCCTCTTTGGCCGGGTGACATACGAAATGATGGAGGCAGCGTTTCGGCCGCCGCCGCGGACGGGAACGAGGCCTGATTTGATGGAACCCTTCGCCCGGGCGATCGACGCGGCAAAGAAGTATGTCGTGTCGAGCACCCTGGACCGGGTCGATTGGAACGCGGAGCTCGTGCGCGGGGATCTAGGGAAGGCCGTTCAGCAGCTCAAGCGGGAGTCGGGTAAGGGACTGCTCGTGGGAGGCGTGAAACTCCCGCTGGCGTTGGCGGAGCTGGGATTGATCGATGAGTACGAGTTCGTGGTGCACCCCAGGCTAGCGGGCCACGGGCCGACGTTGTTCGCGGGGCTATCGAAGCGTATCGACTTGAGGCTCGTGAGCCGGCTGGAGTTCGGCTCGGGGGCGGTGGCGATGCGGTATGAGCCGAGAAGGTAGCCATTGGGCTTGTTAAGCCCGGAGAGATGGGAGAGATGGAAACTCGGCGGGTGGCCATCCTTGCGGGTCTTGCACCTCCGCCCCATCCCGCTGCTTGTGCGGGATGAACGGTAGGGTCTTTCTCTTTTCCCTTTTCTAATTTCCAATTTCTATTTTCCAATTTCTATTTTCCACCTACAGGGAGGGGCGAAGCTTGCCTGCGCCGAGATCTTTCAGGGCGCGGAGGCGTGCGTCGAGTTCGGCGGGCGTCAGGCGGCCCTGGCGGTAGAGAGTGCGCAGAAAGTCGCGGGCGGGACGGTCGCCCTTGCGCGAGTTGCATTCGAGACAGCAGGAAACCAGGTTGCGGTAGGAATTGCGGCCGAAGCGCACGCGGGGCACCACGTGGTCGAGGCCGTGCACATGGGCGGGAGTGCGGCGGAGGCAGTAAAAGCATGTTCCGCGTTCGCGATCGTGAATGGCGTTGCGGAGCGCGCACGTTTTCATGAAGTCCGTGGCTTCGAGGGCAGCGGCGGCGCGCTCTGCCTCGGCCCGGGGAACGCCCTTTTTACCCGCGCGGGCGGCGCGAATCTGGTGGGGCAGGCGCATCTCGACGAGGTGGCCGGTTTTGCTGCGTTCGAGCAAGCGTAAAGCGCCCAGCTCATCGAGGCGGCGCACCGCCAGGCGCACCGGTCCTTTGGAAAAACCCAGCTTGTCGGCGACGGAGATAATCGAAAAGTGTATGCGGGGCTTGCCGACGACGAGGGAATGGCGCAGAAGATAGGAGTAGACGGCGCGGTCCCAGACGTTCAGGCCGAGACGCGGGGCGAGAACATCTTCAAATTGAATCCAGAGGAGTTTGGGGTTCAGCTTTTTGTTTAGCATTGGTTTAGGTCCTGAGAGTGGGATTGAGAAGGTCACGGCAGACTGCTGACAGGAAAAGAAAAGACAAAGACGCAACACAGAGACAGGAGTACAGAGGACACGGAGAAATAAAAAACGCCGGCTGGAAGCCGGCGCTACAAAATACCGAGTAGAAAATAAAAAAGCCCCGATCAGAGTCGGGGCGCACGTTTATCTGAGGGTCAGTCTACAAGACCATAATGCATTTGTCAAGGGGAAAATGAGTTAAAAACAGAGTCTTGCAAGTGCGTACAAATTAAAGGGATAGGGGCTCATTTTGTAGCGCCGGCTTCCAGCCGGCTCTGCGGGCCTTTCTGCGTAGGGGCGGTTTAGCCCGCCCCTTTGGCAAGGACGCCGGAGCGACGAACTGGGACAGCAGAATTTAGCGTGGTTGCCAAGCTGGGGCGCAGCACTGCTGCGCCCCTACAAACCTCTAAACTGAAAGACGGAGCTTGCTTGTGGCCAGGGCCTCAATTCCACATCGAACGCACATCCCAACAGGTTGCCCCGGCCCGGCATTCCGCAGACGGGCTATTCGGTTCCAGCAGGTTGTCCACCGTCACAAAAATTATCAGCCCCAATAAAAAGGCTGCCGTCCAAATCAAAAGATGTCGCAACTCCTCGAAGTTGCTCTCGCAGGATTGCATTCCAACTTAGACACCGCGAAGGAACACAAGTTCCAAGGAAAAAACTTCGTCAAGAGGACTTGGCCTGTTTCTGCAGGCACTCTTCGCAGTAACCGCCGACTTCGGTGCGTGACACCGTCACCTTCATATGGAAGTCGCGTGCAATCTGTTCTTTCAACTGTTCGTACAACCGGCTCTCGAATTCGCGCACTTTCCCGCATCGCAAGCACGCCACATGAATATGATCGCGTGGCCCGTGCGTTTCGTAGTAGTGCCGGTCGCCGCGCAGATGCAGCAAGTCCAATTCGTCGATCAGCCCCTGTTTTTTTAGAAGATCAATGGTGCGGTAGACGGTAACCAGATGCACACCCGCATCGATTTTCTGCGCTAGCGCCAGGATCTGATCCACATCCAGGTGCTGCTCCGCGTCATCCATCACCTGCAGGATCACCCGCCGCTGCCGCGTCATTCGAATACCCCGCGCAGCCATGGCCTGCTGAAGTTTTCCGGTTGTTTCCGCCGTATTGAGGCGTTCACCCGTGGAGACTCTGTGAGATGGCGATGCAGCCATTCCTTGTTCTCCGATACCGCGGCGAGCCGTCCGAGCTAGGTGTGAAATGGCAGGTAGCTCGCGACGTCATTGTACATAACCACTACGAAGAGCAACAGGAGGAACACCAGCCCCACTTGCACGAAGCGCTCTTTGAACGCCAGGCTGAAGTCGCGCCGCCACAGACTTTCCAGCGTGAGCAACAAGATATTTCCGCCGTCCAGAATCGGAATCGGCAAGAGATTCAGAATGCCCAGGTTCAAGCTGATCATGGCCATCAGGTTCACCACTTCAGACGGCCCCTCATGCACGGCCTGCCCCGCTTGACCGGCAATGCGCACCACTCCCTGCAGCTGATTGACCGAAACCCTGCCTGAAAAGAGTTTCGCCACCACTCCCAGCAACTGCTGTGTGCCGCTCCACGTCGCTGCGCTTGCATTTTGCACCGAGGCAATAAACGTCACTCGCTTGTAGGCATAAATCGGTTTCGGACCAAGCACGCCAATTCGAAAAGTAGGCTTACCATCTTCGCCGGGCCCGGATTCGGGCTGCAGCACCACAGATACCAGTTTGCCCCCGCGATTCAGCACCGTATTCAGCGCGGCGCCATTCGAATGCTGGATGCTGTCCACAAACAGTCTCCAATTCTCAACGCGCTTTCCATTTACAGATACGATCAAATCGTCAGGCTTGAGGCCCGCTCGGCTCGCGGGGAGCCCTTTCGTCACTTGGCCGACAATAGGAGGGACCGGCAAATACCAGAACAGCGAATCTGTTTGAGCAAGCACGCTTCCAGGAGCGTCAACCTTCCGTCTCACTCCCTCATGCTCAACTGTAAAATGAACCAGCGCCTGGTTCTTCAAACCAACAAGCTGCTCTTCCGCTTTTTCCCATGTCGGCGTCGCCACGCCATTCACTTCCACGATCTTGTCTCCCGCCACCACTCCAGCACTGCGCAGCGGATCGGCTTCATTCAACCCCGCAATAGTCGCGGGATTGTCCAGGTACGATGGATACGGCAGTCCCTTGATCGCGAATACGCCCGTCAGCAGTAGAATCGGCATGATCAGATTCACCGCCGGTCCCGCAAACGAGATCAGCACTCGCTGCCACCGCGGCTTGCTCATCAACTCATCCGGCGCACCCGTCGGCGCCACGTCATTCGAATCGACTTCCGACAAATCCTGTCCCGCCATTCGAACGTATCCACCAAGCGGCAACGCGCTGACGCGATAGTCCGTCGCTCCGCGCTTCCAGCCAAACAGCCGCGGCCCAAACCCGATCGAGAACACGTCCACGCGCACGCCAAACATCCGCGCCACGATGAAATGTCCCCACTCGTGGACGAGAATCATCACTCCGAGTACCAGGATTGTCCCAATCAAGACATCTAACGCCATAAGAGCTTTCGTTCCCTTCGTCTAATTTTTACGACGCGGCCACCGCGGTCGCGGTCAGCTTTCCTATTTCTTCCCTCGCCATTCGACGCGCTTCGGCATCCGCCGTAAGCACATCTCCCATCTTCTCAAACTTTACCCGCGGTGTCCTGCCAAGCACGCGTTCAATCACTTCCGCGATTCCCAAAAACGGCAGCCGATGTTCCAGAAACGCCGCCACCGCCACTTCATCCGCGGCATTCAATGCGCACGGCAGCGCTCCGCCCTTTTTCATCGCTTCCCGCGCCAGTCGCAGGCACGGAAACCGCCGCGTCGAAGCCTTCTGAAAATCCAGCCGCTTCAACTTGGTCCAATCCAGCGCCACTTGATTAGATGCCACCCGCTCCGGATAGGTTAACGCATATTGGATTGGCATGCGCATGTCGGTTGGGCCAAGTTGCGCCAAAATAGAACCGTCCACGAATTCTACCATCGAATGAATCGTGGACTGCGGGTGCACCACCACATCAATCTGGTCCGGCCGCACGCCAAACAGCCAGCGCGCCTCAATAATCTCGAACCCCTTGTTCATCATCGTCGCCGAATCGATCGTGATGCGATTCCCCATCCGCCAGTTGGGATGCGCCAGCGCCTGCTCCGTCGTCACATTCGCCAGCGTTGCCAGCGGCGTCTTTCGAAACGGTCCGCCCGACGCCGTCAGCACCAGCCGCCGCACTTCCCCGTGCGTTCCGCCCCGCAAGCATTGATGCACCGCATTGTGTTCGCTATCCACGGGCAGCAGTTCGCGCCCCGCCTTCTTCGCCGCGGCCATCACCAACTCGCCCGCCGCAACCAGCACTTCTTTATTCGAAAGCGCGACTGTCTTTCCCAGCTTCACGGCCTCGTAAGTCGCTTCCAGCCCAACCACGCCGACCGCCGCTGATACCACGATATCCGCTTTCGAATGCGTCGCAACCGCCAGCATCCCTTCAGGCCCGTGGTGAATCTCCGGAAACCGCGCGATTCCCTTCTCGCGCAACTTCCGCGACAACTCATCGGCCCTCTGCGCATCCCCAACCGAAACAACTTCGGGCCGGTGCCGCTCAATCTGCCCGATCAACTCCTCAAGGTTCGCTCCCGCCGCCAGCGCAACGACACCAAACCGCCCAGGCAAAGCCTCCACTACCGAAAGGCACTGCCGCCCAATCGATCCCGTCGAACCCAAAATGGATAATTGCTTCACAGAGTTGTCTTTATTCCTTGTCCTGTAGAGGCCGCCCGTTCAGGGCGGCTCCGCGCATCGCGCGAAGGAACCAACTTGTTGGCCTAGGCCCGCGGCGAGTAGATCAAGATCCAATAATACCAGACAACCGGAATCGCCAGGATAAGCGCATCAATCCGGTCCAGCACCCCGCCATGCCCCGGCAAAATATTCCCCGAATCCTTAATCCCCGCACTCCGCTTGTAAGCCGATTCCAGCAGGTCCCCCACCTGCCCCGCGACGTTCCCCACCGCCGCCATCGCCAGCAGATGCCGCAGCGGCACCGTCATGTATCGCGCGAAAACAATCGCGACTATCAACGAGCCGAGAAAACTTGCAACCGTCCCCTCCCAAGTCTTCTTAGGACTCAAATGCGGCGCCAGTTTGTATTTTCCGATGGATCTGCCGACAAAATACGCCGCAGTATCCCCGACCCAAATG
>JBGPIX010000151.1:0-12188 GCA_041485085.1 Candidatus Acidiferrum sp. | reverse complement strand
GTACTTCGGCACCACTTTTTCCGCGCCGTAGTAGGTCATGGTCACCATGCTGCCGCCCTCTGTCATCAACGGAGCCGCGCCGCGCGCGACCGCTATCAGGGAATACACACTGATGTCGTGCGCCATCCGGAAGCCCTCGCGCGTCGTATTCACGAACTCGCCCTTCAGGTCGCTTTCCGGCGCATACGCCACGCTATGTACGAGTCCGTGGAGCACGCCAAATCTTTCTTTCAAGGCTTCGAAGAGCCGCGCGATTTGAGCATCCTGCGTAACGTCGCACATGAAACCCGCGGCGCCCGGCAGATCGGCGATCAAATCTCTGGCCTCCTGCTCTAACCGCTCGTTCTGGTAAGTGATGGCCAACCGCCAGCCGGCTTCATGCAGTTTTTTCGCAATCGCCCAGGCAATGCTCCTCTTGTTCGCCAGCCCGAAGATCACTGCCGTTTTTTGCATTTCGCTCATCCCTCTCCCTCACTCGTCACCAGCCACGTTCTTCAAATTCGATGAAAGGCCTTCTCAATTTCCTTCATGGAATACCGCAGCACCACCGGGCGGCCGTGCGGGCAGCTCATGGGACAATCCGTTTTCGCCAGCGCCTCCAGCAGCCATTCCATTTTCGAATGTTCCAACGGCATGTTGATTTTGATCGCGGCATGACAGGCGGTGGACGCCGCGATTTTCGCCTGCAACGTTTCAATCGAAATCGCGGCGTTCTCGCGCTCGAGGCCGTCGAGAATTTCGGTGAGCAGTTTTTCAGCGTCGGGTGCTCCGACTCCCGCGGGCACGGCTTGGATCGCCACGCTCTTCGGACCCATGGGCTCGACTTCGAAGCCGTTGGCGGCCAATTCTTCCGCAATCTTTTCGAAAATGACGATTTGCCGCGGCGACAATTCAATCACCAGCGGCATGAGCATGCGCTGGGCTTCGACTTTTCCGGCGCGGCGCGCTTCCAAATGCTGCTCGAAGAGCACGCGCTCGTGCGCCACGTGCTGATCTACGATCCAGAGTCCCTCGCCGTTCACGGCGACGATGAAGCTCGCGCTGACTTGTCCGAGCGGTTTTAGATCGGCGATCTGCTCCGGCCGCGGCAAGCTCGCGGGAGCGTCCGCGCTCGGAGCGGCAAGATTCGCGGCCCAATTCCCCGCGGTGGAAACCTGCGCCGGTGCGAGGGCCATGCCAAATGCAGTTCCCGATGTAAATGGAATCCGCTGCTCGACCGGACGCATTGGCGCGCCGGTGAGATCGAATCCGCCGTCCGAGCCGACGCCGGAGCCCACGCCAACCTCTTCCATCGGCGGAATGATCGCGCGCGGCACGCCCGATTCCACTGGTGCGGGCGTGATTCCGCCGGAAAAGGTTCCATTTCCCGAGCCTGCCGTTTGCGGAGCGGCAGCAGCGGCGGCGGCAAAACTTGCAATCGGCCTCGCGCCCATCAACGCCTGGCGAATGGCGTCGCGCACAAAATCGTGGACAAATTGCGAACGCCGGAAGCGTACTTCGATTTTTGCGGGGTGCACGTTGACGTCGACTTCGTCGTAGGGCATCTCCAGAAAAAGCAGCGTCGCGGGAAAAACGGCCGGCGGCAGAATGTTGCGATACGCCTCGTGAATCGCGTGCAAAATCAGCCGGTCGCGCACCAATCGCCGGTTCACAAAAATGTAGATGCCGTTGCGATTCGTCCGCTGAATGTCAGGCCGCGAAGTAAATCCGCTCACCGTCAGCGATGCTTTTTCTTCACCGGGTTCCAGTTCCGGCTCCGTGATCGCCGCACGAAAGGGAGAAGAAACCGCGGGAATCTCGACGAGCTCTTCCAGAGCTTGCCGTCCGAAGAGTTGATAAACGCGGTCGGCCAGTTTGTCCGCGGGCGGACAGTTGATAATTTCTTGCGTCGGCGTGGTTAGAATGAACTGCTTCGCTGGATTCGCCAACGCGTAGTGCGTGACAAGCGAAGCAATGTGTCCCAGTTCCGTGGTGTCCGACTTGAGGAATTTCCTTCGCGCCGGAACGCTATAAAAAATGTCCGCGACGCTGATCGTCGTTCCTGGCGGCAATCCGGCTGGTTTTACTCCGAGGAGTTTTCCGCCGGCAAATTCGATACGCGTGCCTTCGGCTTCTGCTTCGTCTCGCGTTTCGAGCAGTAACCGCGATACAGCTGCGATTGTTGGCAGAGCTTCCCCGCGAAAACCCAGCGTGGCAATCGAGAGCAGGTCATCGGCCGTTTTAAGCTTGCTCGTCGCGTGGCGTTCGAACGCCAGCAGCGCATCGTCATGCATCATGCCATGACCGTCGTCAATCACGCGGATCATGCGCTTGCCGCCAACTTCCACTTCGACGCGAATCGTCTTTGCGCCCGCATCAATGGCATTCTCCAACAGCTCTTTCACCACCGACGCCGGCCGCTCGACAACTTCACCCGCGGCGATTTTATTCGCCACCGCCTCCGGCAATATGCGTATCCGGCTCATTATTCTTTGAGTGCTATCCCCAACTGGTCGAGCTGATCTTTGTCCACAGACGACGGCGAATCGGCCATCAAATCCTGGGCGGCGGTAGTTTTGGCGAAGGCGATGACTTCGCGGATGGATTTTTCGCCAGCCAGGAGCATGACGACGCGGTCGATGCCCAGCGCGATGCCACCGTGCGGCGGCGTGCCGTAGGTCAGCGCGTCGAGGAAGAAGCCGAAGCGGCGCCGCAATTGTTCTTCGGACAGGCCGAGCGCTTTGAATAGACGCTCCTGAATGTCCTGGCGATG
Organism: Candidatus Acidiferrum sp.; assembly: GCA_041485085.1. Classification (GTDB taxonomy): domain Bacteria; phylum Acidobacteriota; class Terriglobia; order Acidiferrales; family UBA7541; genus Acidiferrum. The sequence continues at coordinate 9,436 of JBGPIX010000151.1, read as the reverse complement.
GATTCGAATACTGCCGGAGCCTAGCTCATTGCCATTCAAAACGAGGTCGTAGCCTTTCGAACGGACTTCCCAGGGCGCGGATTCGAGTTTTTCGAGGTCTTCATCGACGATGCCGGTGAAGGGGTGCTGCGCGCTCACCCAGGTTTTATCCGATTCGCTCCACTCGAAGAGCGGAAACCCGGTGAGCCACAGGAATTTCCATTGCGATTTGTCGATCACACCGAGCGCTTCGCCAAGTTGCAGGCGCAATTGCCCGGCGATCAGCGCGGCGGCTTCCGTACCCTTGATCTGTTCCTTGGCAGAAACAGCAACGACGAGATCGCCCGCCTTCGCGCCACATGCATCGGCAAGCTCCTTTACGTTTTCCGCTCCAATTAGTTTCTCGACGGTCGACGTCAGTCCCTCGGCCGTCACTTTTACAAAGTAAGCGCCGCGCGCGTGCAGCGCCTTGGCCTTCTCGGTCAATTCGTCCAGTTGCTTGCGCGAATAGCCTGCGGCGCCGGGCGCCGCAAAGGCGAAAACATTGCCTGCGATCTGCAACTTTTCTTTTGCCTCGGCTGGGAAACAACCCGTCACTTCATGCAATTCCATGCCAAAGCGCATGTCCGGCTTGTCGCTGCCATATTTTCGAATGGCATCCTTGTAGAGCATGTGCGGAAACGGCGCTTCCGCCTTGATCCCCGCCACCGCGCAAGCGCGCACCATCACGTTTTCGATGACGTGAAAAATGTCTTCCTGCCGGGGGAACGACATCTCCAGGTCGAGCTGTGTGAACTCCAACTGGCGATCCGCGCGCAAATCTTCGTCGCGGAAGCACTTGACGATCTGGAAGTATTTGTCCAGACCCGCGATCATCAGAATCTGCTTGAAGATTTGCGGCGATTGCGGCAGCGCGTAAAACTGGCCGTGATGAATGCGGCTGGGCACCAGAAAATCACGCGCGCCTTCCGGCGTCGAACGCGTGAGCATGGGCGTTTCCACTTCGAGGAAGCCCATCTCGTCCATGGTCTTGCGAATTTCGAGGATGATTTTGTGGCGCAGCGCGAGATTCTTGTGCGGCTTCGAGCGACGCAAGTCGATATAGCGGAAGCGCAAGCGCGTCTCTTCCGCCGCGTTGATTTCGTCCTCGATTGGGAAGGGCGGCGTCTTGGCGTTGTTCAGAATATGCAGCTTCGACGCCACCAGTTCGACTTCCCCGCTGGCCAATTCCGGATTGGCTTTCTGCCGCTTGAGGACTTTGCCTTCCACGGCGACCACAAATTCGCCGCGCGCCTGTTCGGCCTTGGCGTGCGCCGCGGGCTGCGTCTCTTTGTTAAACACCACCTGCACGATGCCGGTGCGGTCGCGAATATCCAGAAAGAGCAAATTGCCGAGGTCGCGCCGCCGCGCCACCCAGCCCATGATGAGGGCCTCGCGGCCGTCGTCGGCGGCGCGCAATTCGCCGCAGTAGTGTGTGCGTTTCAGATTGCCAAGAAAATCCAGCACGTCGCCCTCTTCAGGTAGCACAGACTTCAGTCTGTGCTCTTTCTTTTCTCACTGCTAAGTTCAGCTGGCTGACACAGGCTGAAGCCTCTGCCACAAAAAGCGCTGGTCTGGGCTTCGGCAAGAAGCCTCAGCCTAAAAAGACCCGCCACTACAACTTCCGCAGAAAATCCAACAATTGTGGCTCGGTCAGTTTTTGCTGCGACCCGTCGGCCAGCGTCTTCAGCGTCCACAAGCCTTCGGACACTTCATTATCGCCGAGAATCAGGGCATACTTCGCGCCAAGTTTGTCCGCCTGGCCAAGCGCCTTGCCGAATTTTAGCTCGACAGGGGGCAGCTCAACGCTGAAGCCCGCCCTGCGCAAATCTTTCGCCGCGCGAATGGCGGTGGCGTGCGCCCGTTCACCCATCCAGGCGATGTAAACGTCGCGGCCCTGCTGCGCAGGCGCTTTCCCGCTTTCCTGCAGAGACAAGATCAAGCGGTCTTCGCCGATGGCAAACCCGATGCCTTTCGTGGGCGGCCCGCCCAGCAATTCTACCAGTCCATCGTAACGCCCGCCGCCGCACACCGCATTTTGCGAGCCCAGGCCCTGCGCCGTAATTTCAAAAGTCGTCCGCATGTAATAGTCCAGCCCGCGCACCAACCGCCAATTCTCGCGGTAGATCACGCCCCGCATTTCGAGCTGGTGCTTTACGGCCGCATAGTGCGTTTTGCAGGCTTCGCAGAGATGATCGGCGATGTGCGGCAGCGTGGCGATAATGCCCTGCTCGCTTTCGAGTTTGGAATCGAGCACGCGCAGCGGATTCGTATCGATGCGCCGCTGACTGTCCGCTCCGAGCTTGTCCTTCACCTTCAGAAGCTCTGCGCGCAGCAGTTCGACGTATTTCGGGCGGCATTCGCGGCAGCCGATGGAATTGAGATCGAGCTGCACGCCTTGCAATTCCAGCCGGTCGAAAAACGTCATGACCATTTCAATCACTTCGGCGTCAATCGCCGCATCTTTCGGGATGTCTTTCGCCGATCCTTGTCCGGGCTGTATTGCTTCCAACACTTCCGCGCCAATCTGGTAGAATTGCCGGTAACGGCCCTTCTGCGGTCGCTCCCGCCGGAACATCGGCCCCATGTAGTACAGCTTCACCGGCTGCGGCAATTGCTGCATCCCATGCTCAATGTACGCTCGGCACACACTCGCCGTCGCTTCGGGACGCAGTGTCAATTCGTCCCCAAGCTGAAGTCGTCTAACTCGCTCCTTTAGACGGTCCACGTCGGCGCGATTCTCCCGGTCGTTTCGCGATTGTATTGAACTCAAGAAAATGTCTCGTTCCCCAACAAGTTCGTTGAGCAGAGAATCGTTCTCCGGCGTTCGTGGAATGAGCCCCTTTTCAAAGGCCTCCCTTCCGGCCAGACAAAATGAAGAAAGCAGAGCGGTGAACGGTTGGAATTTGGCAAGCGCTCCGGTTCCGAGAGGCCCCGGTGGCCCCTGCACTTCGCGGGGCTCATGCCAAGTAATAAGTGCGCTCCGAAATTCGAGAACTGTCGAAGGCTCGTAGTCCTCAAAGGAAAACATTTCCTTGGCAACTATGTCGGTGTCTAACCCGATTGAACGGGCAAAGAGTTCCGTCTGTTCGAAAATGGGGACACGAATCTCTCCGAAGCCAAATGTGGCGAAGACCTCGTGCGCCGTCTGTTCGACACGATTCCAAAGCGCCGTCTCAGGCGGCAGCAAGTCGCGCGTGCCACGGATCGCCTGAAACTTGCGCGGCTTCTCTTCTTTTTTGGCAGCGCCTTCACTCACTCGGTGGGTTCCTCGCGATAAATATTCTTGTAGCCGACGTAGCGCTGGGCATACGCGTCAATCGCCGCCTGATCGATCCCCGTGAGCATGCGCTTCACTTTTCCCGGCGAGCCCATGACCAGGCTGCCCGCCGGAATCGCAGTCCGCTCGGTAATCAGCGTCCCCGCAGCGACGATGCTCCCCGCGCCAATCGTCACGCCATTCAAAATGACCGCGCCCATGCCGATCAGACAGCGCGACTCGATAGTGCAGCCATGCAGCGTCACCGAATGTCCGATCGTCACATCATCGCCGAGAATCAGAGGATACTCATCGCGCATCACGTGGCAGATCGAGCCGTCCTGAATATTCGTCCGCGCGCCGATGCGAATGTAGTGCACGTCCCCGCGAACCACGGTGCACGGCCAAACGCTCGAATCCTCTCCAATCACCACGTCACCGATGATGACGGCCGCTGGATCGATATACGCCGAAGCCGCGATTTGCGGCCGCTTCCCTTTGTACGGTCGAATGTCCGGCAGTCGGGCCAATGGAATCCTTTTTCTTCGGCCAACGTCACCCTGGCCACATGCGGGCAGCGATATCTCATTGTAGGGGCACACGCCGCAGCGGGTGCCCCTACAAAAAACTTGGCGTATACCAAATCACGTCAAGATATCATCCGCGTTGCCCGACTGACAAGGAAACGCGGTTGCCGTTTCTTATTTGGGAGTGCGGCAGCTTGCTGCCGCTTTTCCGTCTGCTACTCCTAAAAACCAGCCCGCTGGACGGCGCGCCGCAACTGCGCCATCATCGGTTGATGGACAAACATTGCGCACAATGTGGTGCTGCCATGACCTGCCAGCCGGAAGGCGGTTGCTGGTGCGCGGAATTGCCAAAAATCCCGATGCCGGCGAACGACGAGGGATGCCTGTGCCGGAACTGCCTGCTCGCCAAAATCGAAGCCTTGCAAAAATCCGGCAAGACAAAAGAGGCGTGAAGCTCTAATCGATCTGCACCGCTGGCCCGCCAGAAGTCCCAGCCACTTCTGCCAGGCGCGCCACTACCGCGCGTGCAACATTGTAGAGACTCTTCGCGCCGGCGCCCTCTTCTCCGAGCGCCGCCACCGGCTTGCCGGTGTCCCCACCGATGCGAATGCGCGGATCGATTTCCACTTCGCCCAGCACTGGGACGCCATAGGCAATCGCTGTTTTTGAGCCCTCGCCGTGCCCAAAAATATCCACCGCCTTGCCGCAGTGCGGGCAAGCAAACGTGCTCATATTCTCGACCACTCCGAGAACTTCCACATTCACCTGACGGAACATTTCAATAGCCTTGCGCACATCGGCGAGCGCCACGGTCGATGGCGTTGTCACCAGCACGGCGCCAGTCACAGCTACCGTCTGAATCAGCGTCAACTGCACATCACCCGTGCCCGGCGGCAAATCGATGATCAAGTAATCCAGCTCGCCCCACTCCACGCTGCGCAGGAATTGCGTGATCACGCTATGCAGCATCGGCCCCCGCCAAATCATCGGCTTATCGCCGGGGTTCAGCAGACCCATCGAAATCATCTTCAGCCCCTGCGATTGCACCGGGATTATGTGTTTATCGGCCGTGGCCGCAGGCTGTTCTGTCGCGCCCAGCATGATTGGCACGTTTGGCCCATACACATCCGCGTCGAGCAAGCCTACTTTGTGCCCGAGCTTCACCAAGGCCAGTGCGAGATTCACGGCGACGGTGGTCTTGCCCACACCGCCTTTGCCGCTGGCGACCGCGACGAGATTCTTCACGCCCGGAATCGGCTGGCGTTCCGGCTGCTGCATGGGTGCTGGACCTGGCGGCATTTGCTTCCTCTTTGGTGGGACAGGCATTCTTGCCTGTCCTCTTTCACTCGATCAAAAATAAATCTTCGCAGACGGCTCCCGCAAGTACAAAACAGTCAAGAATGTCTGCCCTACTCAGACGTTTGCCCCGTGGCATTTCTTGTATTTCTTCCCCGACCCGCAGGGGCAAGGATCGTTGCGCCCCACTTTTGCGCCAACCTTCACCGGTTTCGGCGGCTCCGCTTGCGCCGGCCCGGTCTGATACTGCAAATCCTTCTGCTGCCGCTGCTGGCGGCGCTCGATTTCGCGCGCGACCGCGGGCAAATGCTGCGGCTCGTTCGCGCGCGCAGCGGCAGCGCTGGCGGCAACGGCATCCGCTCGTGGGCGCGTCGCCTGCGCCGGAGTCGAACCTTGCGGCGCCCCACCCGAAGGTGGCTGCTCGCCCTGCTGCACCTGAATGTGAAAGAGATAGCGGATCGTTTCGTTGTCGATGCGCGCCATCATGTCTTCAAACAGCGTGAAAGCCTCTTTCTTGAACTCCACGATGGGATCTTTCTGCGCGTAGCCGCGCAGTCCGATGCCTTCCTTCAGGTGGTCTAGCGAGAGTAGGTGGTCTTTCCACTGCGAATCGACCACATCGAGAATAATCCGCCGCTCCAGCCAGCGCATCAGGTCCGCGCCAAACTGTTTTTCTTTTTCCTCGTAGCGCGTCTTGACGGCTTCCGCCGCCGCATCGGAAAGCGGCTCATGGCTCAGCGTCGCTGGATCGGCGCCCGCCGCCTTCATGTCTACGCCAAACTGCGCGTTGCTCTCCGCCAGGAACTGCGTGGTGTTCCATTGATCGGGATGCTGCTCGCGCGGGCAGAACGTTTCGGCCAGCTCGCGCACGACGTCTTCCGCGATGCCGAGCACGTAATCGCGCTGGTCTTTGCCTTCCAGCGCGGAGCGACGAATCGCATAAATCGTCTCGCGCTGCTTGTTCATCACGTCGTCGTATTCGAGCAAATGTTTGCGGGCGTCAAAGTTTTGCGCTTCCACTGACTTCTGCGCGTTCTCGATGCGCCGCGAAATGAGCTTCGATTCGATCGGCACGCCCTCAGTCATGCCCAGGCGAAACATCAGCGCCTTCACGCGTTCGCCGCCGAAGATGCGCATCAAATCATCTTCCAGCGAAAGGAAAAATCGCGAAGAGCCCGGATCGCCCTGGCGTCCCGCGCGCCCGCGCAACTGGTTGTCAATGCGCCGCGCCTCATGGCGCTCCGTGCCGAGAATGTGGAGTCCGCCCAGCGCGACAACTTCATCGTGTTCTGCTTTGCACTGCCCCGTGAACTGGTCGATGACAGGCTTCCACTGATCGGCAGGCACCTGGAAAATCTTGCCTTCGTGCTGGAAAAGCACCATCGGAATCGTTGGCTGTGCGTTATCGCCACTTCCAGAATCCGCGGGGATCACCGCCGGAGCCGCCGCATAGGGCAGGGCCAGTTTGTTTTTCAGAAAATGGTCGCGCGTCATCTGCTCGGGATTGCCGCCGAGCAAAATGTCCGTGCCGCGGCCGGCCATGTTGGTCGCCACAGTGACCGCGCCTTTGCGTCCGGCCTGCGCCACGACACGCGATTCGCGCTCGTGCTGCTTGGCGTTCAACACCTGGTGTGGAATGCCGGCCTTTTTCAACTCCTCTGCAATCTTTTCCGATTTCTCAATGGAGATGCTGCCGACCAGCACCGGCTGGCCGCGTTCGTGATATTGCCGGATGCCGTTGTCCAACGAGTTGTCTTCCTGCAAGATGCCGTTCACCACGGCCACGAACTTTTCTTTTTCCGTGCGGTACACAACGTCCGGAGACTCGATGCGGATCAAATTGCGGTTCGTCGGAATAACCGTGACGTCCAGATTGTAAATCTTGCCAAACTCCGCCGCTTCCGTTTCCGCCGTACCGGTCATCCCCGAAAGTTTCTTGTACATGCGGAAATAGTTCTGGAAGGTAATCGTCGCGAGTGTCTGATTTTCGCGTTCGATCTTCACGCCTTCCTTGGCTTCCACGGCCTGGTGCAAACCGTCGGACCAGCGGCGTCCGGGCATCTGGCGGCCCGTGAACTCATCCACAATGATGACTTCGCCGTCTTTCACCACGTAATCCACGTCATTTTTATAGAGCGTATGGGCACGCAACGCTTGGTAGACGTGATGAATCGTCTCCATGTGCGCGGGATCGTACAAATTGCCGAGACTCAGAAGCCGCTCGCATTTGCTGACGCCTTCTTCCGTCAGCGTCGTGGTGCGGTGCTTTTCATCGAGCGTGTAATCAATGTCCTGAATCAGCTTGGGAATGATCTTGTCGATTTTCGCGTACTTGTCGGTGGACTCTTCCGACGGTCCGGAAATAATCAGCGGGGTGCGCGCCTCGTCGATAAGGATGGAGTCCACTTCGTCGACGATGGCAAATTGGTGTCCGCGCTGCACGCATTGCGCCAGGTCATACTTCATATTGTCGCGCAAGTAGTCGAATCCGAATTCGTTGTTAGTGCCGTAAGTAAGGTCCGCGCCATACGCCGCGCGGCGCTGCTCGTCATCCAGATCGTGCACAATCACGCCGACGCTCAATCCCAGCGACTTGTAGAGCGGGCTCATCCATTCCGCGTCGCGCCGAGCCAGGTAATCGTTCACGGTGACGACATGCACGCCACGCCCGGCCAGAGCATTCAGTACCGCCGGAAGCGTCGCGACGAGCGTTTTGCCTTCGCCGGTCTTCATCTCCGAGATTTTGCCTTCGTGCAGAACGATGCCGCCGATGAGCTGCACATCGAAATGCCGCATGTTCAGGAATCGCCGCCCCGCTTCGCGCACCAACGCGAATGCCGGCACGATGGCCGGTTCCAGCGCCTGCTGCAACTGTTGCTTGTAAGCGGGCTCCGCCGGATCAGCGTCCTTTAACTGTTCATGCACCTGCGCCCGCAGCTCCGCAAAACGCGTTTTCAGCCCTTCATCGCTGAGCGCCCGCACTTCCGCTTCGCGCGCGTTGATGGCCGCGATGACCGGCATCAATTTTTTGATGTCGCGCTCGTGCTTGGTGCCGATAAATCGAGCGACGATTTTGTCTACAAACTTAGCTATATCCATGAAAGGTGTCGCCGTCTCCTGACGGTTCTCCGCGTGCAAGCTGCACAGGGCAGCGCAATGCCGCCAGTGCAAACATCTTATTCTAACTGGTAGGGCACTCCAGCGCCAAGAAACACGGCGTAGCGCCGATCGCTGCCTACAAGCCGACTTCCCGGTACCGATTTGTCGGTACCAACGTCATACCGCTATCCGATAGCGCGAATTTGGATGCCGTTGTGACGCACAGTCGCGGTTATGAAACGGTCCGAGAAGCGGTCTCAGTATTCATAGATCATGCAGGGACTCCGATTGAGCAAGGCGGTCCAATGGTGTTATCATATGCGCCGCCAAAAGACCTTTTGGCGGCAGTTGACAACCCCGCCAGCCCACGCAGGAGCAGTACAAAGCAAAAATCCGAAACTACTCAAAAAGGAGGACACCATGAGCCAAACCAGTGCTACACAACGAGGCAGCGAGCAGGCAGATGCAATTCGTCCGTTTCAGGTGAATGTGCCAGAGGCGGACCTTACCGATTTGCGCAGGCGCATCCAAGCGACCAAGTTCCCTGAACGGGAGACAGTCCCGGACGCTATGCAGGGCGTGCAGCTCGCTACGGTTCAGGCCCTCGCGCGGTATTGGTCGACCGAGTACGATTGGCGCAAGTGCGAGGCGAAACTGAACGCGCTCCCGCAATTCATCACCGAGATCGATGGGCTGGACATTCACTTCATTCACGTCCGCTCGAAACATGAAAATGCGTTGCCACTGATCGTTACGCACGGATGGCCCGGCTCGATCACCGAACAGATGAAGATCATCGATCCGCTCACCAATCCCACGGCGCATGGCGGGAGCGCCTCGGACGCATTCCATCTGGTGATTCCGTCGATGCCGGGCTATGGATACTCAGGAAAACCGACCACGACCGGGTGGGACCCCGCCCACATCGCACGGGCCTGGACCGTGCTGATGAAGCGCATCGGATACACGAAATTCGTGGCGCAGGGCGGCGATTGGGGTGCGATCATCACCGAGCTAATGGGCGTGCAGGCGCCACCGGAATTGCTGGGCATTCACACCAACATGGCTAACGTGATTCCAGTCGACATCGACAAGCTGGCCTTTTCCGGTGCGCCGGCTCCGGCGAATCTCTCGACCGACGAGAAGCTCGCTTATGAGCGACTGAGCTTCGTCTATGCGAAGGGCATCGGCTACGGCTTCCAGATGGGGTTGAGACCGCAGACATTATACGGAATCG
>JBGPIX010000150.1:0-12232 GCA_041485085.1 Candidatus Acidiferrum sp. | reverse complement strand
CGGGCGCGAACTGGAACTGGTCTGGGGCAAAGCGCGTTTCATCCGCTATTACTTTCTGACCGGCGTCGGAGCGGGACTAATCGAAGTTCTGGTGAAAACCGTGCCAACTTTCTTCGGTCACGCGCCTTCCGACATCCCGACGATCGGCGCGTCCGGAGCCATCTTCGGCATCTTCGCGGCTTGTGCGATTTTGTTCCCTGACCGGCAGGTGAGCATCTTCTTTCTGCCTATCCGCATGTCCATGCGTTCGTTTGTGCTCGGGCTGGCGGCACTGGAGTTTTTTCTCCCACTGCTGCTTCGTTCCGCGGGAGATAACGTCAGTCACATCTGTCATCTTGGCGGCATGCTCGTCGGCTGGCTCTATCTCCGCCGCGGCTCTTTCCTCTACGGTGTCCGCAATTCCGTCACGGACTGGCAGTACCGGCGCAATCGTAAACGCTTCGAGGTCTACATCAACAAGCACAAGAAGGAACCGCCCTCGCGCCCAGACAACTGGGTTAACTAGCCTTCCTTCCCGGCTCGGACTGCATAAAAAGCCAAAAATCGCTCTTGACTTTTCCCTTATTTGGGCTATACTTTACTTCGTAGATAACTACATTTGGTGTGCGGGACCTTGGTCTCGCTTTTTTCGTTTTTGGCACCCCTGGCCTTTCTCATCAGCGCAACTCAACATAACTTTTTTAGAATCAACACTTACAAGAAGGCATGACATTTGCGCTCTTAACTATCTTTAGAATCAACACTTATAGAAGTGTTGATTCTAAACGGCTTTATCTCCTTTAAAAGCAACACTTACAAAAAACATGGGGGGAGGGGCTGATTATGGTTAACTAGACGATCCGATGGTAGGTTTCCACTCCAACTCTCAACTCTCTGTTTTGGCCAATTGTCTCCGGAAAACGGACCCCCTTACGCCGGCCCGCCGATGACGTGAAACTTCATGAAGTTTGTCGTCCCGCGAATGCCCATCGGGGTGCCGGCTACAATCCCGATCACGTCGCCCTTACGCACCAGCCGCTCTTCGAGTAGGCGCTTCTCAGCGACTTTCGCGAGCCCGTCCACTTTTTGCACATCCTGAATCATTCTTGGCAGCGCGCCCCAGATCAGCGCCATGCGCCGTCGCGTCTCCGCTTCCGGCGAAAACGCCACGATTGGCACCAGCGGCCGGTAGCGCGACACCAGCCGCGCCGTGAATCCGCTGTGCGTAAACACCGCGATCAGTTTCATGTGCAGCTCGCGCGAAGCGTGACACACCAGCTCCGCCACGGTTTCCGCTACTTTCAATTTCTCCTGGGGCGCCGGCCGCGGAAATTCCCGGATGCTCGCTTCCGCCTCCTCGATAATTCGCGCCATCATGCCCACAGCCTCGATGGGGTATTTTCCCGACGCCGTCTCCGCCGAAAGCATTACCGCGTCCGATCCATCAAAAATCGCGTTGGCCACATCCGAAGCTTCCGCGCGCGTCGGCCGCGGGTTCTCCGTCATCGATTCCAACATCTGCGTCGCGGTAATCACCGGGCGCCGGAATTCCCGGGCTCGCGAAATAATTGTTTTCTGAACCACCGGCACGCGTTCCGGGTTCATCTCCACGCCCAGGTCGCCGCGCGCCACCATCACGCCATCGGCGGCTCGCAGAATCGCGTCCAGATTTTCGATCGCTTCCGGCTTCTCCAGTTTGGCGATCACGGGTGTGTCTTTCCCTGCGCGGCGAATCAACCGTTTCGCCAGCAGAACGTCCTCCGGACGCCGCACGAAACTCACCGCAATGTAATCGGCGCCGTGTTTAAGCGCAAACACCAGGTCCGCGCGGTCCTTCGGCGTCAGCGCGGGCACGCGCAGCTTCACTCCGGGCAGGTTGATTCCCTTATGTTCGCCGAGTGCCCCGCCGTTGACGACTTCGCAAATCACTTCGCGGCCGGTGATTTTTTCCACGCGCAACTCGATTAATCCATCCGAAAGCAGGACGCGGTCGCCGCGGTGAACTTCTCGCGGCAGAGGTGTAAACACCGTGTTCACGCGCGTCGAATCGCCAAGCACTTTCGCGGTGGTGATTACGAAGCGCTGCCCGGTGCGCAGCATGACCGGCCCGCCGCCCGCCAGAGGACCGGTCCGTATTTTTGGTCCCTGCAGATCAGCAAGAATCGCGATGGGCTTTTCGTGTTCCACCGCCGCGGCCCTCAGCATCGAGATGTTCTTCGCGTGCTCTTCGTGCGTACCATGCGAGAAATTCAGGCGCGCCACGTCCATTCCCGCGCGCAACAAACGGTCGATCATCTTCGGCGAGCGGCTCGCCGGCCCGATAGTGCACACAATCTTGGAGTGACGGAAGCTCATGCGTCCCCTGACGGCATCGATTCTAGACTGCTTTCATTCTTTACGGGAAGGGTGTGAAATTGCGACTGTCTTTTTTCGCTGCGTGCGATTCGATTCTCTTCTTCGCTAGTGTGTCACTGCGAAATCCGCAATGATCTTTGCCAGCACGTCGACGCCCTTGTCGAACGAGGCCAGCGGGATTCGCTCATCGTCGCCATGCATTCGTTTCAGATCTTCCTGCGCCAGCGGAAACGGCACCAGCCCGTACGCTTGCACGTTATGAAGCCGCAACTGCGCTGAATCCGTCAGCCATGTCGATTGAAATGGAAGCGCCGGTGCGCCTCCGAATTCCTGAGTAACCACCTTCGTGATCACGCCGTAAAAATCCGTTTCCAGTGACGATGGCGGCGCCGCCAGTCCCGCGTTTGGCTGCAATTCCAGCTTTACCAGCGGATCATTCACCAGCTTGTTCAAATCGTTCAACACCGTATCGATGGTGTCTCCCGGTAGAAGCCTCACGTTCAAGTTTGCACGCGCCTCCGCCGGAATCACGTTATTCGCCACGCCCGCGGTAAGCACCGTCGGCGCAATCGTGTCCCGCAACATCGAATTCCACAAAGGACTGGCATCGGAAATCACGCGCTGCGCATGTTCGCCGCGGTCCGGCGTTTCCATCGACCGGATCCATTTCCCAACTTCGTCATCTTCCAGTGGCGCCAGCCCCTCGAAGTATCTCCGTACAATGGACGTAAAGTGCACCGGCGCTGAATAATTCCCAATTTTCGCGATGGCTGCCGCCAGGTGCACCACGGGATTGTCTTTCAATGGCTGCGAAGCATGCCCCGACGTTCCTCGCGCGGTCACCGAAATATTGAAAGCCACTTTCTCGCTGGCTTGCACGCCGGTGTACTGCACTTTCCCGTTCTTCAGGAAAACGTTCCCGCCCTCGTTGATGGCGAACCCCGCGGCGAACCTATCCCAGTGCTTCGCAATCAGATTTCGAATACTGGCATCCCCGCTGGTTTCTTCGTCATCCGTCGCCAGAAAAATCACATCGCGATTCAGATGCGCCATCGAACGCTTCAGCGAAATGAACACCGCCAAATTTGCCGCCACCATCCCTTTGTCATCGATGGCCCCGCGCCCGTACAAATATCCATCCTTGATCACCGCTCCGAATGGATCCACGCTCCAGCGCGACCTATCCACCGGCACCGTATCCAGGTGCGCCACCAGCAAGAGCGCCTTCGAAGGCTCCGCCACCGCCGAGCTGCGCAGCCGCGCCACCACTGCGCTCCGCCCCGGCGTCACTTCCAGCACTTCCGGCGTCAATCCTTCCTTCTGTAGCACGCTTGCAACATAGTTCGCTGCAGCCTGCTCATTTCCCGGCGGATTCGACGTGTTGATCTTGATCAATTCCGCCAGCCAGCCTTCGGCTTCCTTCGCAATCGCCGACGAATCCCCGATGGGTGAAGGACTTGGCGAATTCCCCGGAATTCCCGGCCTCTCTGCTTGCGCCACCTGCGCCGCAACCGGAAAACTTGCAGCCAGCAGCAGTGCCGCCGCTCCCGCCAATACCTGGACCATGCGATTCCAGTTCACCAAACCATCCTCCTCGATATGCTCGGCCGCAACCCGGCCGCCTCAGTAAACGTTTTGTCCTGAATGTGCTTCATACTAACATGCAGGTGCGGGCACTTAGCGGGGGCTTTGCTATTGCGTTGCGTAAATTCAAACGCTTCGTGGCTGTACGCGGCCGTACAAGCAAGAGTCATTGCTTGTTTGAAGCTGTCTGATTGTCATCGAGGGGTGCATGATGAAGGCTATTCTTTCCGAAGTACTGCTCGCCGTTCTGGCAACCGCTCTGGTCTTGCCGCTGGCCGAGAATTCAGTTTATGCTCAGGCACCTACCGGCCCGCAAGGTGGTGCTCCTCCTCCAGCTCAACAACAACAGAGCCCAGCTTCGCGAAAACCACCGACGGCCACAACGCAGCCGCCACAGGCAGGCGTGACCATCGCCGTCGAAGTCCCTATCGTGACTGTCGACGTTGTCGCCACTACTCAGCATGGCGACATCATCCCAGGTCTCAAAAAAGAAAACTTTCGCCTCCTCGACGATGGCGTTCCGCAAACCATCACCAACTTCGCCCCCACGGAAGCTCCCATTACCATGGTGCTGCTCCTGGAATTTAGCAGCCGCGGCTATGGAGGCTTTTTTGCGTACATGGGGAAGTATTGGTCTACCGCTCTCTTTCCTAGTTTGCAGCAGAAGGACTGGGTCGCCCTCGAGACCTTTGACATGAAGACACGCATCGAAGTGGACTTCACACAGAATAAGGACGAGGTTATGCAAGGGCTTAACCATCTCTATTTCCCAGGCTTCAGCGAATCCAACGTGTTCGACGCCTTGCTCGAAACCGTGGATCGGCTGAAGGATGTGAAGGGCAAGAAGTCCATCGTCCTGCTGGCCAGCGGCGTGGACACGTTTTCCAAACACACGCTCGATCAGACCATGAAGCAGCTTCGGCAAAGCGACGTCACGATATTTTGCATCGGATTGGACCGCGCTTATCAGAATTTCGCGGATATGAACGGTGGGATGGGCAGCATTGCCCGCCTGAATTACTTGCAGGCGGAAAATCAGCTGAAAACCTTTTCACAGGAGACCGGCGGGTTTGCATGGTTTCCCCAGTTCGCCGGTGAAATGCCCGACGTGTTTCGCGATGTCGCCGCCTTCCTCCGCCACCAGTACAGCCTTTCCTACTCGCCATCGAGCGGGGCAAAGGACGGCAAGTTTCACAAGATTAAGGTGGAATTGGTCGCGCCCGATGGTGGCCCGCTCACGGTGCAAGACCAAAAGGGCAAGAAACAGAAATACCAGGTCTACGCTCGCGAAGGTTATCAAGCACCCAAAGGTGGCGTGGGCGACTGAACAAGATAGAAACTCGAAATTAGAAATTCGAAAATAGGGAATAGCAAGGTTGCTGGCCCCAGTGGGTTTCTATTTTCACTTTTCTAATTTCCATTTTCACCTCAGTAGCCCCGCGCAAAATCCACGCGGTTGAACAAGTCTTTTCCTTCAAACCATCTCTCCAGCAATTCGATCAAGATTGCCGCCTGCCGGTCCCACAGCCGGTCGCTTACCCCGCTCGTATGCGGCGTGATGAACAAATTCGGCGCTTTCCACAAAGGGCTCTCCGCCGGAAGAGGTTCCGTCTGCGCCACGTCCAGAGCGGCGCCGCCGAGGGCGCCGCTCTCCAGTGCTTGCACTAGCGCCGCTTCATCTAGCAGCGACCCGCGCCCCACATTGATGAGTCGCGCCCCGCGCTTCATCCTCGCAATTTCAGCCGCGCCAATCAGGTGTTTTGTTTCCGCCGTCTCCGGCGCGCAGATCAGGACGTAGTCAGCATTCGGCAACGCTTCCTTCAGTTGCGCTGCCGCAACAATTTTCTCCACGTGCGCCCGTTCGCCTGCTCCCGATCGCGTCACTCCCCAAACCTTCATATTAAACGCCTTTGCTCGCTTTGCCACTTCCCTGCCGATGGAGCCGTAGCCGACGATCAGCAAAACTTTCCCATTTAGCTCCGTCAGATGCTGCGGCTTATCCCAGATTTCTTGTTGAGCCCATTTTGACCGGTCCTGCCCTCGCACTGAGTCTGGAAAATTTCTCGCCAGCGCCAAGAGCAATCCCATGGTGTGCTCCGCCATGGGCACGGAAAAAATCCCGCTGGGATTCGTCACCATGATTCCGGAATCGCGCAACTCGGGATACATCAATTGCGCCACGCCTGCCGCCGTCGAGTGAATCCACTTCAGCTTCTTCGCGTCCTTCAATTGTTCCGCGCGCAGCGAGTACCCCACAAAAATATCTGTGTCCGGCAGTTCTGTCGCCAACCGGTCGTAATTCGGCAAATGCAAAACGCGCATCTCCGGCCACCGCTTTCGAATTGCCTCCGCCATCGCCGGCTTCGGCCGCCACTCCGTAAACGGGTGCCATACGCAAATCACAAGCTTTGTTTCTGCAGGTGGTGTGCGGTTCATGTTCAGGTTATGAAAGGATGCGCAAGTCCGCACCAGTCATATCCACGGGCCGCGGTTGCCCCAGTGCACTCAGCATTGTCGGCCCGATGTCGCGTAGCGATCCACCCGGCTTCAATCGTAGCTTGTCATCATCACTCACCAGAATCAGCGGCACCGGGTTCGTGGTGTGATACGTGTGTGGCCCTCCGGTCACGGGATCAATCATCGTCTCCGCATTTCCATGATCCGCGGTAACGATCCACACTCCGCCGCGCGGCTTCAGAGCTTGATAAATCTGCCCAAGTCCCGCGTCCACAGCTTCCACCGCTTTGATCGCCGCTTCCAGCTTTCCTGAATGCCCAACCATGTCCGCATTCGCATAGTTCATGATGATGGCGTCAAATTCGCCCTTCTCGATCGCTTTCACCACCGTGTCCGTGATTCCCGCGGCCGACATTTCCGGCTTCAAGTCGTAAGTCGCCACCTTTGGCGACGGCACGAGAATCCGTTCCTCTCCAGCGAACGGTTTCTCCACGCCACCGTTGAAGAAATAAGTCACGTGCGCGTACTTTTCGGTCTCCGCGGTCCGTAAATTCTTGTATTGCAGTTCGGCAAACACCTGCGCCAGGATGTGCTCCAGCTTCTCCGGCGCGATTACGTATTTCAGCCACGGCCAGTTCTTGTCGTACTGGGTCATGCCCACATAAAAAAGATTCTTCGGCCGCTTGGCGTCAACAAATCTGTCGAAGTCCGGCGCCGCCAGCGCGTAAGTCATTTGGCGTGCGCGGTCCGCTCGAAAATTAAAGAAAATCACGGCGTCATCGTCGTGGATCGACCCGACAGGTGTGGCAGAGGCTCCGCTTCCCTTCGTTATGACAATCGGCTTGATGAATTCATCCGTGACGTCCGCTTCGTAGCTGCGCTGCAGGGCCGCAATGGGATCCTCGGTGCGCGTCTCCGCTTCCCCGTGAGCGAGTGCGCGATAACCCAGTTCCACGCGCTCCCAGCGGTTGTCGCGGTCCATCGCGTAATAGCGCCCTACGAGGGTAGCGATCTCGCCGACACCCAATTCGCGCATCTTCTGCTGCAACTGCCGGACGTAATCGCGGCCGCTGTTCGGCGGAGTGTCGCGTCCATCCATGAAGCAGTGCACAAACACTTTTTCCACTTTTTGCTGCTTGGCCATTTCCAGCAGGGCAAACAAATGCTGAATGTGCGAGTGCACGCCGCCATCGCTCAGCAATCCTACAAAATGCAGTTGCCGCGCCCGGCCGCGCTCCATCGCTTGCTGAAAAAGCGGCACGTTCCGCAATTGCTTGTTCGCGATCAGCAAATCGATCCTCGTGATGTCCATGCGCACGATGCGTCCCGCGCCCATGTTCATGTGCCCCACTTCGCTGTTACCCATTTGCCCTTCGGGCAGCCCGACAAATGGCCCCGAAGTGTGAATCAATGTATTGGGAAATTTCTGGATCAGCTCGTCATACGCGGGCTTGCGCGCCAGCGCGATCGCGTTTCCCTTCGTTTCCGCGCGGTATCCCCATCCATCCAGCACCGTCAACACAATCGGCTTCGGTCGTTTGCTCATCGAGGTTCCGCCGAAAACTCGTGCAGCGCATCCAACAATCGCTGGACTTCTTCTGCCGTGTTGTAATGGACAAGCCCGACGCGCAGGACGCCGCCGTGTTGCTCGACGCCGAGGCGTTCAGAGAGATTCAGCGCGTAGAAATTGCCGTCCCAGGTGAAGATTCCGCGCTCACCAAGAAACGTCGCAATTTCCGTGGGATTGTGATCGCCCAGGCGGAACGACAGGGTGGAGCAGCGCTCGTCAAACCGCGTCGGGTCCGTGATGCCGAAGATGCGCATTCCAGGAATTGCCTGCAATCCGGCGATCAACCGGGTCAGCAATCCGGTTTCGTACTGGTGTGTCGCGCGGTACGCTGCTTGTAAAGCTTCACGGCGGCTTTTTACGCTCGGATCGCAGTGGCGTCCCAGTTCGGCAATGTAGTCCACGGCTGCGCCAATCCCGGCAATTAGCTCTTGCACTTGCGTCCCGGTTTCCCAGCATTCGGGAGAAGTGTTCGTGGCAGGACGCACCTTGTACGGCTTGAATTTTTCCAAGTGCTGGCGCTTTCCGTAGAGGGTTCCCATGTGCGGTCCAAAGAATTTGTATGGAGAGCACACGAGAAAATCGCAATCCAAAGCCTTCACATCGATCAGGCCGTGTGGGGCAAAATGAACCGCATCAATGAACATCAGGGCACCCGCTGCGTGCGCAAGTTTTGTGATTTCAGCGACCGGATTAATCGTTCCCACCATGTTGGAGGCGTAACCCACCGCAACAAGCTTCGTCTTTGCCGAAATCTTGCGCTTCAAATCATCCATATCCAGCGTGCAATCCGCTTCACGGATGTCCACTTGCTGGATCACAACGCCTTTTTCCTCCAGCGCGCGCCACGGCGCCACGTTGGCATCGTGGTCCAGCGTGGTGACAACGATTTCATCTCCAGGTTTTAGTTCCCTCCCGATCGCGCGAGCGAGCGCGAACGTAATGGTCGTCATGTTCTGGCCGAAGACCACCTCATTCGAATCACAATTGAAGAAATCGGCCATCGCGGCGCGGGCCGACACGATCATTTCGTTGGTTCGCTGGCTGGTGAGAAACGCGCCGTAAGTATTCGCATTGGCACCCAGGAAATAATATTGCACCGCGTCCATCACCTGCTTGGGGACTTGCGTGCCCGCCGGGCCATCCAGAAAGGCGGAGCCGTGTCGGTGGTACTGCAAACTCAGCGAAGGAAATTGTTCCCTCACCCAAACAATATCAAATGGTTTTGTTTCGGAGCTGTGCATCGCTGGTGTGCTCATCGTCTCTTTCCCAACCGCAAATTTGTCACATTCTCAGAATCGCTAGTTTCTCACACGTGATGCGGTCGTTGTAAGGCGCAGCATCCAAATTGGGACCACATTTTCCCGCGCTCCTTGCCCGCACCGGTTTTGCTCCGGTTCGCCCGTGATACGATACTTGTGCTTGTTCCTCACTCATGCCGCTTTGGCGCCGGCTACAAATCAAATGAGCGGCCCGATGATGGCCGGCTTCGCGCCACGTTTCTCATTGAGGTGAATCGTGCCTGAAATGCCCCCGCCGACCGAGCGCACCCGCGTCGTGCGCGAATCGCATCGCGGCGCTTACGATCGCGAGACCATCGACAAGATTCTCGACGAAGGATATGTGTGCCACGTCGGATTTTCCGTCGATGGTCAACCCTATGTGATTCCCACGCTGTACGCGCGCATCGGCGACGCGATCTATTTCCACGGCTCCGCGGCGAGCCGCATGTTGCGCAATGCGAGCACCGGAATCTCCGTCTGCATCACCGTGACTCTTACCGATGGCTTCGTTCTCGCCCGCTCCGTCTTCAATCATTCCATGAATTACCGCTCCGTCGTGGCACTCGGCAAAGCTACCCTTGTGGATGCGCCGGAAGAAAAACTTGAAGCGCTGCGTGCTTTCACTGAAAAAATAATTCCCGGCCGGTGGAAGGATGCGCGCCAGCCAAATGAAAAAGAATTAAAAGCTACAAGTATCTTGCGACTGCCGCTCACCGAAGTTTCTGCAAAAATTCGGAGCGGCCCCGTGGAAGACGACGCCCCGGACTACGCGCTGCCGGTCTGGGCCGGGATCATTCCGCTTTCCCTCGCGCCGGGCGCGCCGATCCGTGACGAGCGGTGCGATCCTTCGATTCCGACGCCCGGCTACGCGGCGCAGTACAAGCGGTGAATCATGGCTGACTTCACTACCGCGCCGATCAAACCGATTGTCGCAATTGCCGCGCTCGAGGCGTTGGATATTCGAATCGGCACTATCGAGCGTGTCGAGGAAATTCCGCGCTCAGACAAACTCATGAAGTTGACCGTAAATTTCGGCGATCATTCGCGAACGATTCTTGCCGGGATCAAGAAGGAGCGCGAAAATCCCCGCGAAATCGAGGGACGCCAGGCGCTCTTCATCGTGAATCTCGAACCACGCAAGATGGCCGGCGAAATCTCGGAAGGCATGTTATTTGATATCGGCTACGCCGACGGCGTCACGCCGGTTCTCTCCGTTCCGGAGCGCCCCGTCCCGAACGGCACCCGCGCCGGCTAATCTCTGCGTTGAGGCTCGTTGCAGATACTTTCATTTCGCTCCAGAAAGTTTCTGAGCGGCGGATGAGATCAGCGCGGCCTCATCTTGCAGGACACGGGCGACGACGACGATCGCATCGTCGGCGTCTTTCCATTTCTTCAGCTCGATCGCTTCGCGGACAGCGGGCACCGTCTTGACGGCATAACCGGTGTAGAAGCCGGGAGCGTAAAGCTGGTGTTTGAACCATGGGCGATTGGGAAGGCCTTCGGCATTGGTGAGCTTGCGTTCACTTTCGATGAGCATCTTGTTGACTTCGGCGAGAGAAGCTGAAGCCAGGGCAGCGCCGCCGTTGGCATTGGCTTGCTCTAGCGCTTTGCGATACTCGGCAGCACTGCGGGTGAGCGCATCCACGGCATTTTCCATGGGCGCGAAGTTCAAGTGTGGCGGGACCGCTTCCGTCGGGGGCGGCACGAGAGGCTTCTTCGGATCGTTGGTGGCCTTGAAAACGCCTTCTTCGATTTCCTTGTTGCGTTCACGAATGTCGTCCTGCATTTTCTGCGAAAGAGTTTTTAGTTCTTTCAAGTAGGTTTGCACGGTGTCGGCAAAATCTCCGAACTCGAAGGGAAGCAGATCCGCGTCCGCCAAGCGCATCATGGCCGTGCCGCCGGTTTGCGCGAGCGCGCGCCCGTAGACAAAATCCGTGTCGCTGAAATGCGTATACCAGTAGAAATCGTCGTAGATGGAATGATAGATGCCGCCGCCATCCTCGCCGCCGAATCCGATGTTGAGGGAGGCCACGCCGTCGTGCTGCAAGAAACCGGTGAAGTCTGACCCGGAACCGAGCGCGGGAATCCTCAAATCAGCACGCTTGCGAATTTCTTCGCGCTGCTCGGGCGTTTTGGCGTTGGCAATTTCTCGAAGCTGCTGGCGCTTCCACGCCGTCAATTTCGTTTCCGGATCGGAAATTTCGCGCGCGATATCGCTGCTGAATTTCTCGAGTGTGTGCGACCCCTCGATGCCGAGATAGCCGCGGCCATTGCCGTCAGAATTGATGTACGCGACGGCGTGCGCGCGCAATTCGTCGTAGTGTTGCTCGGCCCACTCGGTCGAGCCCAGCAGACCGGGCTCTTCCCCGTCCCATGCGCAATAAATTATCGTGCGCTTCGGTTTCCAACCCGACTTGACCAGCTCCCCAAGCGCCCGCGCTTCTTCCATGAGGGCGACTTGCCCGGAGATGGGATCCTCCGCGCCGTTCACCCAGCCGTCATGATGATTGCCGCGAATCACCCATTCATCGGGGAAAGTTGCGCCTTGAATTTTTCCGATGACGTCGTAAATAGGCTCGATCTTCCAGTTCGATTTCACTTTCAGGTGAACTTTCGCGGGGCCGGGGCCAATGTGATAGGTGATGCCGAGTCCGCCGCGCCATCCGTCGGGAGCCACGCGGCCAGTCAACGCTGCAAGCAAAGGCTGCGCATCCGCATATGAAATTGGGAGGACCGGAATTTTCGTGATCGTTGGAGCGTCTTCGATTTTCAGGCGCTTGGCGTCTTTGGTGGCCCCCACTCCAGGCGTAAGGGGGTCACCTGGGTAAAACGGCATATCCGCGACGCTGCCGCGCTGGACGCCATCGGGCGGGCGATACGCACCGGCAGGAAAAGTTTCTCCCTGCACAAATCCGTCTTCATGCGGGTCGGAGTAAATCAGGCAGCCGATGGCGCCGTGTTCGGCGGCAACTTTGGGTTTGATGCCACGCCAAGAGTGGTAGTAGCG
>JBGPIX010000149.1:0-12290 GCA_041485085.1 Candidatus Acidiferrum sp. | reverse complement strand
TGATTTTTCGGCTGCTCTCCTGTTGTAGTTCGTGAACCGTAAGTGGTTCACCGCAGTCTACTGAACCCCTGGTCCATGGCTGACGAGCCCAAGGAACCTAAACCGCCTCAAGTCCCCACGGGCGACCAGCCCGCAAGCAGCGCACCCCCTGTGTCTGCTCCCCCTGCCAAACCAGCAGGCGCGAGCGCGCCCGCTGCGCCTCCAAAGGCAGCCGCTCCCGCCGCACCCAAACCCCCCGTAGTCCTGCAGACTCCGCTCAACAACGAATTCGTCACACGATTTCGCGCCAAGTTCGGTGCCGCTCTTCTGGAAGCGATGCAAGACCGCAAGCAGTCCATCCTGACTGTGGATCGCGCCCGGCTCGCGGAACTGGCGCTGCACCTGCGCGACGAAGAAAAATTCGACATGCTCGCCGACTTGACGGCAGTCGACTGGCCGAAGCGCGAAAAACGCTTCGACGTGGTTCTCAATCTGTACTCCTTCGCAAAGAACGAGCGACTGATGGTGAAAGTGCATGCCGCGGATGCCGAAGAAGTGCCGAGTGTCGTGAGCGTTTGGCCCACCGCCAATTGGCAGGAACGCGAAGTTTTCGATATGTTTGGGATTGTTTTTTCCGGGCACCCGGATTTGAAACGCATTTTGCTGCCGGACGAGTGGCAAGGCTATCCGCTGCGCAAAGATTACGACATCTTGCAGCAGGACACTGCCTGGGTCCGGGAAAATCTTGGAATTGAAAGCGGTCAGTAAAACGCTCTTAGCAGCGAAGGAAAAACGACTCTGAGCATCGATACCACAAGCGGTCACAAGACGTTGTTGGGCGCGGATGAGCTGGTCATCAACATGGGGCCGCAGCATCCCTCCACGCACGGCGTGTTGCGCGTCAAGTTGAAGCTCGATGGCGAACGGGTAATCGGCTCGGAGTGCATCATTGGCTATCTCCACCGCGGCGTCGAGAAAATCGCGGAAAACCGTACCTACCAGCAATTTGCTCCTTACGTCGACCGCATGGACTACGTCGCGGCCGTCAGCAGCGGCCTGGGATATTGCGAGGCGGTCGAAAAATTGCTCGTGACGGAAGCTCCGCCGCGGGCGCGCGTGATTCGAACGATCTTGACGGAGCTTCAGCGAATCGCCAGCCACCTCCTCTGGCTCGGCACGCATGCTTTGGATATTGGCGCGCTCACTCCGCTCTTTTACTGCTTCCGCGAACGCGAGGAAATTCTTAAGATTTTTGAAAAGTATTGCGGCGCGCGCCTGACCACGCATGCCTTTCGAATCGGCGGGCTGCAATACGAGGCCTACGACACTTTCGAGAAGGAAGTGGAGCGGTTCTGCAAGGATTTTGAATCGCGCATCGTGGAATACGAGGATTTGCTCACGCAAAACCGCATCTGGATCGCGCGCACCAAGGGCGTGGGGATTTTGACCGCAGCGGACGCCATCGCCTTTGGCGTAACCGGGCCAGTGCTGCGGGCCAGCGGCGTGAAATGGGACATTCGCAAGGCCGCGCCTTATGCGGCGTATGATCAATACAAGTTTGAAATTCCTGTCGGCACGACCGGCGACACTTACGATCGTTATCTCGTCCGCATGGAAGAGATGCGGCAATCGCGCCTGATCTGCTTGCAAGCCATCGAAAACATTCCTGTCGGGCCGATCATGGCAAAAGTCGGCAAAGTGCTGAAGCCGCCTCCAGGCGAGGTCTATCACGCGATTGAAGCGCCCAAGGGCGAAATCGGATATTACATCGTGAGCGATGGCACGGTCATGCCGTATCGCGTGCACATCCGGCCGCCTTCGTTCATCAATTTGCAAGCTTTCGATCGCATGGTGCGGGGACATTTGGTGGCCGATGTCGTCGCCATCATCGGAACGATTGATATCGTCCTCGGAGAAGTCGACCGGTGAGGTCGCTGGAAAAAGACCGATGATGAACGCCTTCATGCAGGCAACGATCGAGTTCTTGAAGCTGTACTGGGTGCCGCTGCTCTGCGGCGTTGCGGTGGTTGCGATTCTGCCGCTGGTCGCCGGTTACATCGTGCTGGTGGAGCGCAAGCTCATGGCCGACATGCAAGCACGGCTCGGGCCGATGCGCGTGGGCCCGCACGGATTGCTCCAGCCCATCGCCGATGCGGTGAAACTGCTCATCAAAGAAGACATCATTCCCGACAATGCGGACAAGATGGTTTTCTGGCTCGCCCCGGTGCTTTCCGTTGGCGCTGCCTTGCTTTCGCTGGCTGGCCTGGCGATTGGCCCCGCATTTCAAATCGCGCAGGACATTAACATCGGCATTCTCTTCGTCGTAGGCATCAGTTCCATGGGAATTTTCGGCATCGTGCTGGGCGGCTGGGCCTCCAACAGCCACTATTCGCTGATGGGCGCGCTGCGCAGTTCGGCGCAATTAGTCAGCTACGAAACCGCCGCAGGAATGGCGCTGGTAAGCGCGCTTTTGTTCACTGGCACGCTGAATATCAAATCCATCGTCGAAGTGCAGAGCAAAGAGGGCATCTGGTTCGTGATGGTGGCCCCCGTGGCCTTCTTCACCTATCTCGTCGCCTCCATTGCCGAGACCAACCGCGCCCCCTTCGATTTGCCCGAAGCCGAGTCCGAACTCGTCGCCGGCTACATGACGGAGTTCAGTGGCTTCCGCTGGTCGCTCTATTTCCTCGCCGAATACACCAACATGATCGTGGTGGCCTCCGTGGCCACGACATTGTTCCTCGGCGGCTGGCTCCGCCCCTTCGCCAGCGTGCACGGACTTCCCGGCTTTCACTTGCTGAACTTCCTGGATTTTGTACCCACGCTCTTGCTTGTCGCCATCGCCGCTTATTGTATCGTTCGTGTGCCAAAGCAGCCGACGCGCGTGCAGCAGTTGTTCATGCTGGCCGTTGCCGGCCTGTGTTTTGTCGTGGGTTTGGTGCTGCTGGCGCCAGTCATCGTGCCGATAGTGAAACCGGCGCTCACCGAGGCAGCGAAGCCCTTCTACGCGGGCATTCACGGCGGCTTCTGGTTCATTTTCAAAGTGAGTCTCTACATCTATTTCTTCATGTGGCTGCGATTCACAATCCCGCGGTACCGCTTCGACCAGTTGATGCGCCTGGGGTGGCATTTCCTGATCCCCCTATCCATCATCAATGTTTTGCTTGTAGGCGTGGCCCTGATCGCCGGATCGTATTTCAATTTGCACGGCTGGGGACTGCTTCTGGTTACGACTCCCGCAGCCGTCATTACGCTTATCGCCGCGCTGCTGATTCTAGCCGCGGAAAAACAACGCGACGCGGGCCACGATCCCAACGCCGCATCGGATTTTTATGCTGGATAAAGTCCTATTCTATTTCTTCGCCGCCATCGCCGTAGCCAGCGCGGTGCTCATGGTGACGCGTCGAAACGTAGTCCACGGCGCAATCTTCCTGATCACCGCGCTCCTCGCCACCGCCGGAATTTTCTTGCAACTCCGCGCCGAGTTCCTGTTCATCGTCCAAATCATTCTTTACGTCGGCGGCATCATGGTCTTGTTCGTCTTCGTGATCATGCTCGTCAATTTGGACGTGGCGCTCCAGCAGATTCAGTTCGCCCGTCAGAAGTGGGTCGCGCTCTTGGTCGCGCTCGCGCTGGCCAGCCAGGTTGGCCTCATGTTCTGGTCTTCCGGGAAAATGCCCGGCCAGGGCCTGCCGGTGTTGACCGCGGCAGCCGCTGAGCATTTGCCCCCCAATTCCGAAGAAGTGGCAAAGAGCTTGTTCAGTTCGTATCTATTGCCGTTTGAAATCGCCTCGGTCTTGTTGCTCGTGGCCATGATCGGTGCCGTCGTCATGGCCAAGAAAAGGACGTAACGCAGCGATGCTTCCGATCGGACATTATCTGTTCCTGAGTCTCGCGCTCTTCATCATCGGCGTGATCGGCGTTGTCACGCGCCGCAACGTGATCGTCGTGCTCATGTCCATCGAGCTCATCCTGAACGCCGTGAACATCAACCTCGTCGCCTTTTCCCGTTTGTACGGCGATGTGGCCGGCCAGGTTTTCGCGCTGTTCATCATTGCCGATGCCGCCGCCGAAGCCGCCGTGGCTCTTGGCATTATCATCGCGTTTTTCCGCAATCGCGAAACGGTCTTGGAAGACGAAATGGATTTGCTGAAGTGGTAGCGCAAAAAATGAAAGCAGAACACAAACCGGCATGATGCCCACGGGCTACTTTCTCGATCATCTCTGGATGATCCCGCTGTTCCCTCTGGCCACAGCGGCGCTGATGCTTTTCTTCGGCAAGCGTCTGCCGAATTCCGCTGTCAGCGTGTTCTGTGTCGGCAGCGTGGGTTTGTCGTTCATCCACGCGGCAGGCGCCGTGATCCAACTTCTAGCCGCTTCCCCAGAAAATCGCGTCGCCCAGCAAATCATGTTCGAATGGCTCACCCCCGGCCCGATGCACGTGACCGCCGGTCCCGCCATCCGCTTCGTCGCCGACTGGGGTTTCCTCCTCGATCCGCTCTCCTGCGTCATGGTCCTGGTCGTCACCGGCGTCGGCTTCCTCATCCACGTCTACTCCGTCGGCTACATGGGCCACGAAGGCGGCTACTACCGTTTCTTCGGCTACATGAACCTCTTCATGTTCGCCATGCTCACGCTCGTCCTCGCCAACAACATGCTCCTCATGTTCGTCGGCTGGGAAGGCGTCGGCCTCTGCAGCTACTTGCTGATCGGTTTTTATTTCCTGAAAAAATCGGCCTCCGACGCCGGCAAAAAAGCCTTCATCGTCAACCGCATCGGTGACGCCGGCTTCATCCTCGGGATTTTGTTGATTGCCATGACCCTCGGCACAATTCGCTTCACCGCTCAGGGTCTGCCCGATGGCGCAAGCTATTCGGGAATTCGCCAAGCCTTGGAAGCGGCCAGCGCCTCCGGCACGTTGGGCATCCTAGCGCCAACGATGACGGCCATCGCACTCCTACTTTTTATCGGAGCGATGGGGAAATCAGCGCAGATTCCCCTCTACGTTTGGCTCCCCGACGCCATGGAAGGCCCCACGCCGGTCAGCGCGCTGATCCACGCCGCCACCATGGTGACCGCCGGCGTCTACATGGTCGCGCGCATGAACGCTGTCTACCGCCTCTCGCCTTTCGCGATGGACGTGGTAGCAGTCGTGGGCGTAGTAACTGCGATCTTTGCCGCCTCCATGGCCCTAGTCCAGAACGACATCAAGAAAGTCCTTGCCTATTCCACCATCAGCCAGCTCGGCTACATGTTCCTCGCCCTCGGCGTCGGCGCTTTCAGCGCGGGAATCTTTCATCTGATGACCCACGCCTTCTTCAAAGCCTTATTGTTCCTCGGCGCAGGCAGCGTCATCCATGCCATGTCCGGCGAACAGGACATTCAAAAGATGGGTGGCTTGTGGGACAAAATTCCCATCACGGCGAAGACCTTCTTCGCGGCAACCTTGGCGATTGCCGGTATCCCTCCTCTCGCCGGATTTTTCAGCAAAGACGAAATTCTCGGCCAAGCCTTCGCGAAGCATCCAGCGCTTTGGGTCGTCGGCTTTATTACCGCTGCCATGACAGCTTTCTACATGTTCCGCTTACTCTTCCTCACGTTTTTCGGTTACTCGCGCGCCGATGAACATGTCGAGAAACACATCCACGAATCACCGTACACCATGACTGTCCCGCTGATGATCCTCGCCGGTCTCTCGGTAATCGGCGGATGGATTGGCTGGCCGGAGTCACTTTTCGGTTCGAATCATTTCGAACGTTTCCTGGAGCCAGTCCTGGGAACCGCGGGAGCGGAATCGCCTGCGGGAAGCGCAGCGGCGCATGCTTCTTTGACGGAGTATTTCCTGATGGTTCTGTCGGTCGCCGTCGCGCTTGGTGGCATCTGGCTCGCCTATCAGTTCTACCGCACCAAGAGAATCGCGCCCGAACTGGTCGCCGGAAAGTGGCCGGCGTTCTACAAATTGCTCCTCAACAAATACTACGTCGACGAAATCTACGACGCCGCGATCGTCGACCGCACCAAGGACCTTGGCACCCTCCTCGGCCGCTTCGATGCCAACATCATCGACGGCCTCGGCGTGGACGGCGCCGGCTGGCTCGCCCGCTTCGGCTCCACGCTCTCCATGTGGTGGGACAAGTGGATCATCGACGGCCTGCTGAATTTCACCGCGAAAATGATGCAGCTCTTGAGTTATCCGGTCCGCCTGCTTCAAACCGGAATGTTTTCCAGTTACGCGATGTTGATCTTGGTTGGACTAGTCGTTCTTCTGGCGTATTACGGGCACCATGTGCAGGTACTTCTGCGCAGCGTGCGCTGAGAGGCAAAGAGAATGCAATTTTTCGGACAACATATATTGAGCGTGGTCCTGTTTACTCCGCTCGTGGGCGCCTTGCTGTTACTGCTCATTCCCCGCGAAAACGAGCAACTTCACAAGATCGCCGGCAACGTCTTCGGCGTGCTCGGATTTCTGGTCTCGCTTCCGCTGCTTCGCTGGTTCAAGCCCGAATGGGGTGGCTTCACCTTTCAGGAAACCGCCGACTGGATCCCCTCCATCGGCGCGAAATATCATCTTGGCATCGACGGCATCAGCCTCTTGCTCGTCATGCTCACCACCTTCCTCGGCATGATCGCCATCCTCTCCTCCTGGAGCGCCATCCATCTCCGCACCAAGGAATACTACATCCTGCTTCTGCTCCTCCAGACCGGCATGATCGGCGTCTTCGTTTCCCTCGATTTCTTCCTCTTCTACGTCTTCTGGGAAGTGATGCTCGTTCCCATGTACTTCCTTATCGGCGTATGGGGCAGCGACCGCCGCCTCTATGCCGCCATCAAATTCTTTCTGTACACGCTAGCGGGTTCCGTAGTCATGCTGCTCGCGATCCTGGCGCTTTATTTCTATGCGCCAGTGGCACCCGGCGCGACGCGCACCTTCGATGTCCCCACGCTTCTCGCCGCCGCGCAGACCTTCACCGATCCTCTGAAAGTCTGGCTCTTCTGGGGCTTTTTCTTCGCCTTCGCCATCAAAGTCCCCATGTTCCCGTTCCATACCTGGCTCCCCGACGCCCACACCGAAGCGCCCACCGCCGGCTCCGTCATCCTCGCCGGCGTCCTGCTGAAAATGGGCACCTACGGTTTCATCCGCTTCTCGCTGCCATTGCTGCCAACCGACCCACTCCTGCGCCACAAGATCGTTCAAATCATCATCGTGCTCTCCTTGATCGGCATCATCTACGGCGCGCTCGTCTGCCTCATGCAAAAAGACATGAAGCGCCTCATCGCCTACAGTTCCGTCAGCCACCTCGGCTTCTGCACTCTGGGAATTTTCGCCCTCACGCCCAATGGTCTCTCCGGCAGCGTGCTCCAGCAGATCAACCACGGCATCTCCACCGGCGCCCTCTTCTTGATCGTCGGCGTGCTCTATGAGCGCCGCCATACCCGCATGATTTCTGAATTCGGCGGCCTCGCCACCCCCATGCCCAATTTCGCCGCCATCTATCTCATCGTCAGCCTCAGTTCGCTCGGGATGCCGCTGCTCAACGGCTTCATTGGAGAGTTCACCATCCTCCAGGGCGCTTTCCAGGTCAGCAAAGCCTGGGCCGCCTGGGGCTCGCTCGGCGTCGTGCTCGGCGCAGCCTACCTTCTCTGGCTCTACCAGCGCGTGATGTTTGGCCCCGTCACGCAATTTGCCAACGAAGAATTGCCAGACTTGAATCTGCGCGAGTACGCCACGCTCGTCCCACTTGTAATCCTGGCTTTCTGGATCGGCATCTACCCCAAGCCCTTCTTCAACCTCATCGAAAAGCCCGTGCAAAAAATCGTCGAGCAGGTAAATCCGCATTTCTACGACGCGGAGCGCGCAAAACTGCCACCCGCGGAGCTCCACGCCGCTGCGGCGGAGACGAAATAACCCGCTCGCATGAACATCCCCATCCTCAACTCGCTTTTCAGCTATCTCCAGGGTGACGGCGCCGTCATCCTTCCGGAAATCGAGCTCGTCCTCTTCGGACTGGGCATCCTGCTGATCGATTTTTGGATTACGGAGAAAGAAAAATACTTGAATGCCGGCCTGGCCCTGGCGGGCACCCTTTTCAGTGGCTTCACGCTGTGGCGGCTCCGCGGAGCCATCGCGGCCAGGGGCGACATCGCCGGATTCCACGAGTCGGTCCTGGTCGATCCCTTCTTCCTCTTCTTCGCCATTCTTTTCCTGGCCGCCACCGCCCTCGTGATTCTTCTGTCCGTGAAATATCTGGAAATCGAACGCGAGCAAGAAGGCGAATACTACGCGCTCCTTCTCTTCGCTTGCGTCGGAATGATGTTCATGGCCTCTGGCATAGACCTCATCGTCATGTTCCTCGGCCTCGAGACCATGGCCCTCAGCTTCTACGTGCTGACCGGTTTCCTCCGCCGCGAAAAGCGTTCGAACGAAGCCGCGCTGAAATACGTCCTGCTCGGCGCCTTCAGTTCCGGAATCCTGGCCTACGGTTTTTCAATTTTGTATGGCCTCAGCGGCGCAACGAACATCGGTACCATCACCGCGGCACTGGCGAATCGTGACCGATTGGTGCACGCCGTTGCGCTCAGCCATCTTTCCGGCCCGCAGGGCGATCAGATGCGCGAACTGTTGGCAAGGCAACTCCCCATTGCGCTGAGCTTCGATCCTTTCACTCTCCAGCTTCTTCCAATCCTCGCCTTCGTTCTCGTTGCCGTCGGACTATTCTTCAAAGTGGCCGCCGCGCCGTTTCATCAGTGGGCGCCCGACGTTTACGAAGGCGCGCCCACGCCCATCGCCGCCTATGTCAGCGTGGCTTCCAAGACCGCAAGTTTCGCCCTGCTCCTGCGTCTTTTCATTTCCGTCTTTTCTCCTTCGCAAAATGCTTCCCACCAGCAATGGATGTACCTCGTCGCTGGGGTAGCAGTTGCTTCGCTCACCTGGGGCAATCTCGCCGCGCTCACGCAAACAAACGTGAAGCGTCTGCTCGCCTATTCTTCGATCTCCCACGTGGGCTACATCCTGCTCGGCCTCGTGGCCTGGAACAAAACCGCCTTCACGGGAATCGCCTTCTACTTGCTCTCCTACGTGTTCATGACCGCCGGTGCCTTCGCGGTCCTCATCGTGCTTCGCCAGAAAGGCGTCATCGGCGAAGAGCTCGACGACCTGAACGGTCTCTACTACCGCAGCCCCGCCGCTGCTATCCTGCTTCTGATCTTCATGCTCTCGCTCGCAGGCATCCCGCCCACCGCCGGATTCATGGGCAAGTATTTCATTTTCCTTTCGCTGATCGAAACGCATCATCCCCTGCTCGCCGTCTTCGCCGTTCTCTACATCGTCCCCGCTTTGTACTACTACTTCCGCATCGTCGTCCACGCCTGGCTCAAGCCGCCCGGCGAACTCCCGCGCCCCCTCATGACCAGCGCCCAAGCCGTCGCCCTCGGCATTGCTGTATTTGTCACCCTCGCCGCCGGGTTGTATCCTGAGCCGTTCACGCGGCTCGCCCAATATGCCTTCGGACAATAAGCCGGATAACTCCGAATCACCCTCACCTAAAGCGGAGAAGGCGAAGGAAGTCACTAACCAGACCGCCATTGCCATGGAGCTGCCCTTCGTCATCGTTTCGGCAGTCGTTGTAGGCGGACTTCTCGGCTATTTTCTGGACCGCTGGCTGCATACCAAGCCGGTTTTTCTGCTAATTCTGGGCGGCATAGGTTTTTATGCCGGTGTGCGCGACGTTCTCCGGCGTCTCGGGGGAAGCGGCGATGGCATCAAGCGAAGCTGAATCGGCGCCCGCCGCCCTCACCGAACGGCGCATCTCTCGGTTGACCCTCCTGATCGGCTTCATGGCCGCTCTGTTGGTTGCCGTGCTTCGCAACCGTTTGTGGGGCGTGGGTCTGGCGATCGGGGCGGCGCTGGCTTGGCTGAATTTTCGCTGGCTCCGCCGTGGCCTGGACGCTTTGGTCCTGGCCTCCACCGCCCAAGCCGGCAAAGAAAAGCCCGTAGTCCCCCTCCTCACCTACTTCGCCATGATTTTCCGCTACGGGTTGATAGCCCTCGCCGTCTATGTTATTTTTATTTATCTGAGAGTTCCCCTTGTTAGCATGGTCGTGGGTTTGTGTGCTTTAGGAGCCGCCGCAATCGCGGCAAGTGTGTACGAAATCTGGCATCCTTCGGAATAGCGACGAATGACTGAACACGTTACCGGCTTGACGCAGTTCGTGAACCATCATCTCGGGCAATTTGCCATGGCGTTGCTCTCCTGGCTCCACATCACGCCAGAGGATCCCGCGACTCCCATCCCGGAACACGTCGTGATGGCTTTTGTGGTCCTGATCCTCGGCACGATCCTCGCCCTTTTTCTCCGTTCGCGCCTTTCCGTCGAGAAACCAGGAGCCACGCAGCAAGTCGCGGAACTCCTGCTGACCAATCCGCTCGGCTTCGGCATCAAGGATCTTCTCGAGGAAAACGTCCATCACGGTGCGCTGAAGCTGATTCCGTTCGTAGGTTCCATTTCCGTATTCGTCCTCTTGTCCAACCTGCTCAGCGTCATCCCGGTTTTTGCCGCCCCCACCGCCAATAAATCGGTCCCTTTGGCCTGCGCCATCCTCACGTTTTTGTATTTTAACTGGCAGGGAATCAAGCACCACGGCCCTGGCCACTATCTGCTCACGTTTGCCGGGTCGCCCAGGAAATTCGGGGACTGGCTGCTGTCCATTCTGTTGTTCCCCGTTGAAATCGTTAGCACCTCGGCGCGCATCCTCTCCCTGACGGTCCGCCTCTGGGCCAACATTGTGGCCAGCGACCTCCTCTACACCATTTTCTTAAGCTTGTTTTCCATGGCCACTGTCGCGGCCTGGGCGAAGTCCCCCATCTTCGGCATTTTCATCGCCGTGCTGCCGGCCACCATTCCCATCGCCTTTATCGGCCTGCATATCTTCGTGGCCATCATTCAATCCTACATCTTTACCGTGTTGCCCTCGGTCTACCTGGGCATGGCCACGGCTGACGAGCATTAATCGACCTTTGCCGGTGCATCTTTGCCGGCAATCTGCTGCTTCAGTGTGAGCCCGGCTGCTCGGTGTCCGGGAACCACCCCCTGGCGGCAATTCATCGGGTTTCAGGGTTTGTACTTGCAAACCCTGACTCGACAAGGAGGAAGTGATGAAGAAGTGGACGATGGTGTTGGTGGCGTTCGCGGCGGTGATGTTGATTGCTCCGTCCGCGTTCGCGCAGGACGCAGCCGGCGCGGCAGCCGGAGGCAAGGGTCTGATGGCCATTGCTGCGGGCTTCGGTATGGCACTGGCGGCCTTTGGCGGCGCGCTAGGCCAGGGCCGTATCGCTTCGGCGGCGTGCGAAGGCATGGCTCGCAATCCCGGCGCAGCGGCGGCCATCCGCGCGGCGATGATTCTCGGCTTGGTCTTCGTCGAGACGCTCGCGCTCTTCACCCTGGTTATCATCTTCGTGAAGATCTAAGTCCCCCGGTAGGACAGGCATTCCTGCCTGTCCCTTGGCAATCCGCGACACGGTTTCTTCAAAACGGCCCGGAGGCTTGCGCCTCCGGGCCGTTTTCATGCTCCGGCAGTCCTGGGGACCGGCCGCGATCCCAGATGAAGCCGCAAATCGCTCTTGACTGCCCTCGCGAGGCTGGTAAAATGCCTTCAGGGAAAAATCTAACGTTCCCGCGCGCGGCAGATCTTCTGCCGCTTTTTCTTTTTGCGCCCAGTGACTTGCTGGCTGGCCTCGCAACGGGATAAGAACAACCTCTAACTTGAGGCCTGAGCTTCTTCTGCAGGTTCTTTCCGGATTACTCGAAGGAAGTTCTTCAGATTCAACAGTTGTGAAGTGTGTCCAATAAAAACGCCTGTAACCCTCTTTAGAATGAACACTTCTGGAAGTGTTCATTCTAAAGGACTTTAACTCCCTTTAAAATGAACACTTCTGAAAAACACGGGGAGGGTACCCAGTTATTACTAGGGGCTGTCGTAGATAACGGGAGTTATCTAGGATGGTCGAATGGGGATGAAGCGCTGTAAGTTACCTAGACATCTGCAGTTACGCTTACTGGAGGATTTTGTTTTGCAAGTGACGGCGCGATCCGCGGCCGATGTGCATGGAATTCAGACCAACACCGTGGCTCTTTTCTACCGCAAGATCCGCCTGGTGATTACCGAAAAACTAGAAGCCGAAGCCGTCCCGTTTGCTGGGGAGATTGAAGTGGATGAGAGTTACTTTGGTGGCGTGCGCAAGGGCCCGCGCGGTCGTGGGGCGGCTGGAAAAGTTCCCGTGTTTGGTCTGCTCAAGCGCGGCGGTAAAGTGTATG